>CAYHES010000243.1:0-3850 GCA_964355495.1 uncultured Acidiferrobacterales bacterium | reverse complement strand
CGAAACAGCGCTTACTTGGACTGGCCCACCATGTAGTCCACGGACGCTTTCACATCGGCATCCGCCAAGCTGACGTTGCCGCCCTTGGCCGGCATGAAGCCCTTCTTGCCCTGGAAACCCTTGATGGCATGGGTGTAGAGGGTGTCGTTGCCCTGAGCAATGCGATCCGCCCACGCAGCCTTGTCGCCCAGCTTGGGCGCGCCGGCCACACCGGCGGCATGACAGGCCATGCAGGCCTTGTCATAGGTGCCCTTGCCGTCGGCCGCCTTGGCGGTCGGGATCACGCCATTCGCCACGACGGCGGCGCTGGCGACTACCAGCTCGCCCACCGGCTTGATGCGCGCGGCGATCTCGCCATCGGTCTGCGCGACCCTGGTCTTCGCCTTGCCGGCGCCGCTTACCAACTGCGCCACCACGAAGATGATGACGGTCAACGCCACCAGCGCGGCCAGCAGGCCGGAAAAAGTTTTCAAAAATGCACGGTCGGTCATGTGTCAGTGTCTCCTGATTGAGTAGTGAAATTCGGTGCTTTCCGCCGCCGCCGAGCGGCTGACCGGGAATCACGCGGCCGGCAGTATACCCGATATTACCGGGATACACGCCTTGATCTAAGTCAGGCCGGTAGACGCCTCCGGGGGGCGCGGTTATCCTTGGCCGCACGCGCCCTTAGCTCAGCTGGATAGAGCGTTGGATTCCGATTCCAAAGGTCAGAGGTTCGAATCCTCTAGGGCGCGCCAATTTCCGGCGTTTTTTCCTTCTCCCGGCCCGCGGTTTCTGGCTTCTCCCTGCCGATTTTGCTAGATACTACACAAGGTGCTGTCCAATAATAACCAACGGACATGCTCTGTAATCGAGCATATTTGAGAGAATGGCGACACCACAACCGCTGCGCGGCCCGGTTCCGGGTCTGTGGCACACCTGCCTCATTCGGCTGCTCGTCGGCCTTGCCCTGCTGGGCGCCTCGTTCTCTGCCCCGGCAGCGGACTACACGCTCGCCGTCGCGCCCCAGGCATCGCCGGCTGAAACCCATCGCCGCTGGGCGCCATTTGCCGAGCATTTGCAGCGTGCCACCGGCCGGCGCCTGCAACTGCGTGTCTACCGCACCTTCGATGAGTTCGAAACCGAACTGGTAAACGGGCTCGTTGATTTCGCCTACATGAATCCCTATCACTTTCTCATGGCGCGCAAGGCGCAGGGTTACCTGCCGCTGGTGCGTGACGGCTCGCGCCTGCTGAACGGCATTCTGTTGGTGCGCCGCGACAGTCCGCTGCAGTCCATCCAGGATCTGGAGGGAAAGGTGATCGCCTTCCCGGACCCGAATGCCTTCGCCGCCTCGCTCTACATGCGTGCGCTGCTGCAGGAAAAGGTGAAGGTCCGCTTTTCGGCGCGCTACCTCGGCACCCACGCGAACGTCTACCGGCATGTCATCCTCGGCAGCGTGGCGGCCGGCGCCGGCGCGAACGTGTCGCTCGCGCGCGAACGCCCGGAAACGCGCGCTGAATTGCGCGTGCTGTACGAAACGCCGGGCACCGCTCCGCTTCCACTGTGCGCCCATCCGCGTATCCCGGCCGCCCAGCGCGAGGCCGTGACCCGGGCGGTGCTGGAAATGGACAAAAACGACGATGGCCGCTCCCTGCTCAAGCACGTCGATCTCAACCAGCCGGTGCGCGCCAGCTATGCGCGCGATTACCAGCCGCTGGAAAAACTCGGGCTGGAGAAATATGTCGTGCAGACCCAGCTAAAGACGCGATGAGCCTGTTCACGCTACCCAGGCAACTGATGCGCCTGCCGCGCCGGCTGTCGGTACAGTTGTCGCTGCTGCTGTCGCTGCTCATCGCCTCAACCCTCATCGCGCACGCCTGGCTTAGCGCGGATCGGCAGACGCAACACCTGCAAGACGCAATCCGCAAAGAGGCGGCCACCCTGGCGGACTCCGTGGCGGCCGGCAGCGCGCCGCTGATCGTGGTGGACGACCTGGCTTCGCTCGAGGACCAGTTGCAGCGCAGCGCCACGCTCCCGGCCGTGCTGGGTATCCGCGTCAGCGGTCCGGATCAACGCATCCTGAGCGAGGTGGCGCGCGCGGCCGACGGCACCCTGCACCCGGTCTACACACACGCCGCGCTCGCGCCGCCCATGCAGACCAGCGCTTTTCTGGCGGCCCGCGCGGACGGGGATATCGACGCCTGGGCGCCGGTCATGAGCGGCGCGGTGCTCGGCTGGGCAACCATCACCTACAGCCTCGCCGAGGCGCGCGCCGTGCGCCCGCGCATCCTGAAAGACGCGGCGCTGACCGCGGCGGCGGCCATTGTCATCAACCTGTGGCTGCTGCTCCTGTACCTGCGCCGCCCGCTGCGCGCCATCCGGCTCGCCACGGAATTCTCCGCCACACTCAACGCCCGGCGCGGCGACGAGATCGCCGTAAACGCCGAGACCGTGGAAATCGAGCAGCTGCAGCACTCGCTCAACTTCGCCTCGCAGCAGCTCTGGCAGGAACACCGGGCGCTGACGGACTCCGCCGAACGGCTGCAGGCGGTGCTCACCTATACCGCCGACGGTCTGGTCACCCTGAGCGAACAGGGCATTATCGAATCCTGCAACCCGGCGGCGGAACGCATCTTCGGCTGCAGCAACGAAGCCCTGCAAGGCTGCAACGCCGAGCTTTTTGTCCCGGACTGGCGCTGCGCCCGGCCCGGCCAGCGCCACGAGATCGACGGGCGGCGCGCCGATGGCAGCCTGGTGCCCCTCGAACTCAGCGTGGCGGAAATGTGGGTGGGCAACCAGCGCCTGTACACGGCGACGGTGCGTGACCTGAGCGACGTCAAGCGGATCGAGCAATTGTCGTCGCGACTCGGCCGCATCCTCGAACACTCCTCGAACGAGATCTATATCTTCGACGCGCAGACGCTGCACTTCGTGCAGGTGAGCGCAGGCGCGCTCACCAATCTCGGTTACCGCATGGACGAGCTGCTCGACCTGACGCCGATCGACATCAAGCCGGGCATGACGCGCGAGCAGTTCACCACCATCATCCAGCCGCTGCGCAACGGCGAGCAGGACATGGTCGCGTTCGAGACCGTGCACCGCCGCAAGGACGGCTCGCTCTACCCGGTGGAGGTGCGCCTGCAGCTGTCGCGCACCGAAAACCCGCCGGTGTTCGTGGCCATCCTCCAGGACATCGCCGCACGCAAGCATGCCGAGGCACGACTGGTGTACCTCGCCAATTACGACACGCTCACCGACCTGCCGAACCGCGTGCTGCTCGGCCAGCGCCTGGGCAAGGCGATCGAGGAGGCGGAACACAACGAACGCCTGGTCGCGGTGCTGTTCATCGACCTCGACCGCTTCAAGATCATCAACGATACGCTCGGGCACGACAGCGGCGACGAACTGCTCAAGGTCGTGGCGCGGCGGTTGAGCGAGGCGGTGCGCCCGGGCGACACGGTGGCGCGCTACGGCGGCGACGAATTCGTGATCGTACTGGCCAACGTCGCGCACATCGACGACGTCACCCGGGTGGTGAACAAGATTCTCGGACGGCTGGCGCCCGCCATCACCATCGGCGGACGCGAACTGTTCGTGACGCCGAGCATCGGGGTCACCCTGTATCCGTTCGATGACCGCACCAGCGACGAGCTGCTGCGCAATGCCGACTCCGCCATGTTCGACGCCAAGGAGCAGGGCGGCAATTGCTTCCGCTTCTACACCGCCGAGATGAACGCGCGCGCCGAGCGCCGCCTGACCCTCGAAACCGGCCTGCGGCATGCGCTCGAACGTGGCGAGTTCCTGCTGCACTACCAGCCACAGGTGGATATCGTGTCCGGCGAGATCCTCGGCGCCGAGGCACTCATCC
>CAYHES010000242.1:0-3868 GCA_964355495.1 uncultured Acidiferrobacterales bacterium | reverse complement strand
ATGGCCAAGGCAGCGGGAGATGGGGCGCAATGAAAACAGACACCAGTGAGAAGGGTCTCGAAACCCTGATCATGCGGCACCTGACCGGCATCGACGGCTTGGCGCCTGCGGCGATCGACTACGTGGCCGACGCGTCGGCGCTGCCCGGTGGCAACGGCTGGATCGCTGGCTATGCCGAGGCCTACGACCGCGCTCACGCGCTGGATTCGGTACAGCTCTTTTCTTTTCTCCGTACCACCCAGCCGGACGAGTTCAAGAAACTCGGCCTCGGGGATTACAAGGACACCAAGGACATCGTGCGGTTGAAGTTCTTCGCCCGCTTGAGCAGCGAGATCGGCAAGCGTGGCATCATCGACGTGCTGCGGCATGGCATCAAACACGGGGCTCTTTCTTTCGATCTGTTTTACGGCACACCTTCGCCGGGCAACGACAAGGCGGCGCGCCTGTTTGCGGCCAATCGCTTCAGTATCACGCGGCAGCTTCGCTACAGTCTGGATGAAACACGGCGGGCGCTGGACCTGTGCCTGTTCATCAACGGACTGCCCATCGCCACTTTCGAGTTGAAGAACAGCCTGACCAAGCAGACGGTGGAGGACGCCATCGAGCAATACCGGCGTGACCGCGACCCGAGGGAAAAGCTGTTCGAGTTTAAGCGTTGCATGGTGCATCTGGCGGTGGACGACCACGAGGTGCGGATGTGCACGCAACTCAAGGGCAAGAGCTCGTGGTTCCTGCCGCTCAACCAAGGCTGGAACGACGGCGCGGGCAACCCGCCCAACCCGGACGGCCTGAAGACCGATTATCTGTGGAAGCGGATTCTCACGCCGCAAGGCATCACGGACATTATCGAGAACTATGCCCAAGTCGTCGAAGAGGAGAACAAGAAAACGGGGCGGAAGAAATCGGTTCAGATTTTCCCGCGTTATCACCAGCTCGACGTGGTGCGCAAGCTGCTGGCGGATGTGGCGCAGCGAGGCGCGGGGAAGCGGTATCTCATCCAGCATTCCGCCGGCAGCGGCAAGTCGAACTCCATCGCCTGGTTGGCGCATCAGCTCATCGGGCTGCGCAAGGATGACAGGCAGGTCTTTGACTCGATCGTTGTCATTACTGACCGGCGCCTCCTCGATCAGCAGATCGAGGCGACGATCAAGCAGTTTGCCCAAGTGGGCGCGACGGTGGGTCACGCGAAGCACTCCGACGACCTGCGGAAGTTCGTCGAGAGCGGCAAAAAGATCATCATCAGCACGGTGCAGAAGTTTCCCCATATCCTTGACGAGATCGGGGATGACCATCGTGGCCGGCGCTTTGCCATCATCATCGATGAGGCGCACTCCAGCCAAGGCGGGAAGACCGCCGCCGCCATGAGCGAGGCGTTGTCCGACCCGGAAGACACGGTGAATGACGCGTTGGAGAAACGCATGGCGGCGCGCAAGATGTTGGACAACGCCAGCTACTTCGCCTTCACCGCCACGCCCAAGAACAAGACACTGGAGATGTTCGGTGAGCCGTATCCCGGCGAGGAAGGCAAGATTAAGCACCGCCCCTTCCACAGCTACACGATGAAGCAGGCGATCCAGGAGGGCTTCATCCTCGACGTGCTCAAAAGCTACACGCCGGTGGACAGCTACTACAAGCTGGTGAAGAAGGTCGAAAGCGATCCGGAATTCGACACCAAGCGGGCGAAAAAGAAGCTGCGCCGTTATGTCGAGAGCCACGATCACGCCATCCGGCTCAAGACCGAGATCATGGTGGATCACTTCCACGAGCAGGTCGCTGGCCTCAACAAGATCGGCGGGCAGGCGCGGGCGATGGTGGTGACAAGCGGCGTCGAGCGAGCTATTCAGTATTTTTTCGCCTTCCGCGAGTATCTTCAGGAACGGAAGAGCCCGTATCAGGCCATCGTTGCTTTCTCGGGTGAGCACGAATACGGCGGGGCGAAGGTCAGCGAGTCATCGCTCAATGGGTTTCCAAGTAACGACATCGCAGAGAAGATTCAGGAAGACCCTTACCGCTTTCTGATCTGTGCGGACAAGTTCCAGACCGGCTACGACGAGCCGCTGCTGCATACGATGTATGTGGACAAGGTGCTCTCGGGCATCAAGGCCGTACAGACGCTCTCGCGCCTCAACCGGGCACGCCCGCAGAAGTACGACGTGTTTGTGCTCGATTTCATGAACAACTCGGAGACGATTACGCTGGCGTTTTCCGATTACTACCGAACCACAATTCTTAGCGAGGAGACGGACCCGAACAAACTCCACGACCTTAAAGCGGCGCTGGATGGCCATCAGGTGTACGCGCCGGAGCAAGTCGAAAATCTGGTCACGCTCTATCTCAATGGCGCGGAGCGCGACAAGCTCGACCCGATCCTCGACGCCTGCGTAGCAGTTTACAAAGAGCGGCTCGACGAAGACGGCCAAGTGGATTTCAAGGGAAATGCCAAGGCGTTCACGCGCACCTATGGTTTTCTGGCATCGATCCTGCCCTACACCAATGCGGATTGGGAAAAACTGTCGATCTTCCTGAATTTCCTCATCCCGAAACTGCCCGCGCCGAAAGAGGAAGATCTTGCCAAGGGTATACTCGAAACCATCGACATGGACAGCTACCGCGTTGAGAAGAGGGCTGCTCTCAAGGTTAGCTTGCCGGATGACAATGCTGAAATTGAACCGGTGCCAGTAAGCGGCGGCGGCCGGAAGCCCGAGCCGGAATTAGATCGCCTGAGCAATATCCTGAAAACGTTCAACGAGCAGTTCGGAACGCTCTTCAAGGATAGTGACCGCATCGTCCGTCGGATTACCGAGGACATCGCTCCCAAGGTGGCAGCGGACCAGCCCTACCAGAATGCCAAGAAGAACACGCCCAACGCCGCACGTATCGAATTGGATGCCGCGCTCATGCGCGTTGTTGGCCCGTTACTGAATGACGACACCGAGTTCTACAAGC
The DNA here is from genome assembly GCA_964355495.1 of uncultured Acidiferrobacterales bacterium. Classification (GTDB taxonomy): domain Bacteria; phylum Pseudomonadota; class Gammaproteobacteria; order Acidiferrobacterales; family UBA6901; genus UBA6901. The sequence goes on along the minus strand of CAYHES010000242.1, from coordinate 922 downwards.
AGTTCGTACAAAACGAGTCGTTCAAACGATTCGTGACCGACATGGTCGCTAATCTCACGCGGGGTCAGACTTAGATATTCTAACGGCAGTTGCCGGGGCCAGCATGTCCGTTGCATCGTGCCGAATTGGACAGCGGCATAACCAGACATTCAATAATCGTGAAAATAGGATAGACTGAAATGGCGTTAAAAAATCCGACTTCTTGACGAGGCTAGGCGGCGATGAAACAGGCAAGACCCTATCTGTTTTCGGTGGCGATCACTGTCCTGCTCTCCTATTCGATACCCGCGTCGGCCGGGGTGGAGCGTGGGCGGCTGTTGTACGAGAATCACTGCATGAGTTGTCACACCAGCACCGTTCATATTCGCGACCAGCGCAAGTCCAAAACTCCGGCCGAGATGCGCGCCTGGATCCTGCGCTGGTCGGGGGAGCTGAAACTCAACTGGAGTGAAGACGAACTGGCCGATGTCTACCAGTATCTGAACAACCGCTACTACAAGTTCCCGGTCGAGACGCCCGCCAAGTAGAGGTGGGGCAGCCTGCCTTCCGCTATGCAGGCGTCACGCATGAACACCGCTCCGTCCGGCCCGAAAGGCGCGCCGCTCTACGAGAAGGCCGGCTACACGGTGCTGTTCGAGCTCTCCATGCGCAAGGCGCTGCCACAGGTGCGCAAGCTCAAGCCGGCGGTGATTGTTGCCGAGTTTAATTTTCAGTCGGACTTCCACGATCGCACCAGCAGCCACGAGTTACTGCTGGCAGTGATGCAGGCATTGCCGGGTCGGAGGACTGCTCCCCGTGTTGCTCTGCCTCCCCACATCCATGTGGGTCGCCGACGCGGCTCTACCTCCTCCATCCCTGGAGTCGCACCTTCCGCCATCTCGGCAACTGCTCCCTGCGTTGCTCTACCTCCCGCCATCCATGG
>CAYHES010000241.1:0-3916 GCA_964355495.1 uncultured Acidiferrobacterales bacterium | reverse complement strand
TTATCCGCGCCTTTGAGGCGCTCACTAAATAAGCCCCCGGCTTTGCCGGGGGTCAGTTAACTTTCCAAGGTCGCTCGGCAACTATCTGATTCGATGCACTGTAAGCTGGTCGAGACCGTGGGCGGCGAAGCCGTCGAGAAGTACGACCAGAAGGTCACCTGCTGCGGCGGCGCGCTGGCCTTCTCCGAGCCGGAAAAGAGCCAGGCGCAGATCAAGAAGATCATCGAAAGCGCCTACGACTTCGGCGCCGAGATGATTGTTACGCCCTGTCCGGTGTGCCAGATGAACGTCGAGGTCTATCAGGGCCAGATCAACAAGCAGTACGGCACCAAGTTCAACATCCCGGTGGTGTACTACTCGCAGCGCATGGCCGTGGCCTACGGCGCCAGCGCCAAGGAAGCGGGCCTGGACGGCAACATCGTGCGTGCCACCCGGCTGGAAGCGATCGCCGCCAAGAAGTAAACCGCAAGCGCACCTCCAAACGACAAAGGCCCGCGAGCGGGCCTTTGTCGTTTTTGCTGGGTTCTTGTGCGGCGTTACAGCAGGGCGAGAAACTCGTCCTTCGTCAGGCCTGACTGATCGATTATTGCAAACAACGTTCCGCGAGGGACATCCTTGCCTTGCGGTACGATTACCAGGCGAACCCTTCCGGTTTCATCCTTCCTCATAAATGCCCGGTGACTGCCTTTGCCGCGGGTCGGCGCCTCGACGAAACCAGCCTTGTGCAGGGCGCGGGTGATCTGTGATGACGACAGCGAGGGTAGGCGCATTACTTACGCGACGGCGACATCCAGTGCGGTCGTGTATCGTGTACCGGAAGAAAGGGCCGGTTCGATGTCCTTAAGCAGGCCGAGTTTCTTGGCGTTGGCCACGTACAGTCCAACCGCTTCTTCGAGGGCGGCCCGGGCCTTGTCGGGTGTCGGACCATACGACGCGACACCAAGCTCCGGGCACTTGGACACGTAACGCTTGCCTTCTTTCCAGATCACCGCCGTAAGATGATAGATCTTCATTCGGTCGCCTCCGGTCCCAGCCTGTTGTCACAGTTGTCATAATAGCACGCCGTACCGATCACGCGCCCCACCCGCCGGTAGCAGATGAACGTCGAGGTCTACCAGGGTCAGATCAACAAGAAGTACAACACCAAGTTCAAGATGCCGGTGGTGTGCTACTCGCAGCTCATGGCCGTGGCCTACGGCGCCAACGCCAAGGGTGAGACGGAGGGGTCGCGAGCGCCCGGCGAACGCTCGCGCCGTCGAGCGGGCATGCCACGGACGGCATGCCCTGGACTTTCAAGCGAAGCATGATAGCGCAGCGCAGAAAGCCGGTCTGGACGGCAACATCGTGCGTGCCACCAGGCAGGCTGGAAGAAATCGCCGCGAAGAAGTAAACCGAACCATCTTCGGCGGCATGCGACCCCTCCGAAGATTGGCCCAACTCAATTCGTCCATCAACCGTCGCCTCCTGTCCGAGTATTTCCCCCCTCGGTCGGCAAGCCCATTGAGAGCCTTGCCGCTTCGTCGGTAAGCTCATCCCGCCCCCGAGTCGCACCTTTCCTGTGGAGGTTTCCATGACGTCGATCAGATTGTCCGGAACGTTCGTTGCCGTTGCCTTTGCGCTCACGCTGGTGGCCTGCAGTTCAGGTGACAGCTCGATCAGCAACTCGTCTCCACCGCCACCTCCACCACCACCCGCCGGCACGGCGACATTGAACTGGGACGGCCCCAGTACCAATGCCGACAGCACCCAGCTTGCCGACCTCGTCGGTTACCGGGTGTACCAATCCACGACCAGCGGGACGTACAACGCGGGGCCGGTGGCGACAGTGGCGGCGAACTCGCCGGACGGCGCCAACGAGTCGGGCAGAACCGTCACGATCAACAACCTCGCCTCCGGCACCTATTACTTCGTCGTGCGCGCCTACGACACCTCCGGCAACGAAAGCGCGAACGCACAACCGGGCGAAGTCAGCACGACGATCAACCCCTGACCGGGGGAGTAGACGATGCGCGTCGAGAAGAAGCGCCGGCATCCGCCCGGCGCTCTCGTGCTGGCACTGACGCTGTTGTGGCCGTGCCTCGGCTTGGCAACCGATTACTACGTTTCGCCAGCCGGTAACGACACCGCCCCCGGCACGCTCACGCAGCCGTGGCGCAGCCTCGCGCACGCCGGCAACACCGTGCAGTCGGGCGACACCGTCCTCGTGCGCAACGGCACCTACACGAACGACTACTTCTGGCCGCAAAACTCAGGCACGGCCAGCGCGCCCATCAGCGTGCGCGCCCACCCGGGGGAGTCGCCCACCCTCACCGGGGCGGGGTACTACGGCGCCTTCATCTACATCGGCTGGTCGGGCAGCCAGTACTTCGTCATCGACGGGCTGCGCTTCGAGAACACCACCGGCGAAAACGTCATCAGGCTCGACCAGGCGTCTTATAACACCATCCGAAATTGCCAGTTTCGCAACCACGAAGGGACCACCATCAACGTCAACCGCTCCGACCGCAACGTCATCGAGCGCAACACCTTCGATACCGCCGGCGACCCTTCCGACGCGGGCAGCGGCGACCATATCTACGTGCTCGGCTCGGACTACAACCTCATCCAGAACAATTACTTCACCCGCGCCGGTCACGCCGCGATCGACGTCATCGACTACCTCTCGACCGCGAACTCCGACTACAACATCATCCGCGACAACACCATCGAGCAGCGCTGGGGCGGCGGCATTTATGTCAGCCGCGGCAGCACCCACACCCTGATCGAGCGCAACACCATCTCTTACGCCGGGGTGGGTGTCACGACCTACCCCAAGACCGGCATCGCGCTCATGGCCGACGACAACATCGTGCGCTACAACGTCATGGCCAATGCGAGCGCCGCGCCCTACGTCGATCCGGGCATGACCATCGAGGGCTTCGTCTTTCAGGGCCGCGTGCAGAACGCGCGCCGCAACCGGCTCTACAACAACGTCATCTACGGCAGCGGCAAGGAGGCGCTGTTCGTCACCCAGCGGCAGAACACCGTGGTTACCGGCAACAAGTTCCTGAACAACATCGTCTACAAGAACCGCGTGGCCGGCACCTACGAGCAGTGGATCGAGCCGGACGGCAACTACACCCTGATCTTCGAGACCTACCACGCCAACGCCGACAACAAGTGGGCGGCATTCCCGAACGACAACGCCTTTCACCACAACCTGATGCTGCACGCCGACGCCGCCGGCGACCGCCCGGGCGAGGATCCGTTCATCTACTACGACCAGAACGACTGGGGCCACTCGCTCGCCTGGGTGCAGTCCAACTTCGCAACATACTTCCACCACAACATCGAGCAGAACCCGCGCTTCGTGGACGCCGCAGCCGGCAACTTCCGGCTGCAAGGCGATTCGCCGGCGATCGACGCCGGCGACTTCCTCGCGCGCACGCGCGCCGCGGGCGGCAACACGTCCACCGTGCCCGTGGACGACGCCGCGTCCTTCGCCGACGGCTTCGGCGTCGTCGAGGGCGACTCGGTCAAGGTCGGGGCGCAGGCCCCGGTGCGCATCATCGCCGTGGACTACGCAGCCAACACCCTGACCTTCGCGCAGCCGCTGAGCTTCGCCGCCGGCGAGACGGTGAGCCTCGCCTACGCGGGCAGCGCGCCGGACATGGGCGCCTACGAGTACACGCCCGGCGGCGGCGACACCCTCGCCCCCGCCGCGCCCACGAACCTCACGGTGCAATAGGAGGCCACATGAGAGAAACGGTGCATCCCAGTTCCAGCCTCCTGGTTCTCGCGATGGCGATCCTGCTCGCCGCGCCGTGCGGGGCGATGGCAGAGGTGCTGCTCACCGGCCCGGCAACGCTCGACAAGGCGGGGGAGACCTATGTCGTGACGCAGGACATCAGCGCCCCCGGCACGGCCTTCACCATCG
>CAYHES010000240.1:0-3942 GCA_964355495.1 uncultured Acidiferrobacterales bacterium | reverse complement strand
GTTCCGTGTCCAGCGGAAAATGTGGGACAAGATCAGCTCTCCCTCAGGGAGAGGGATGGGGAGAGGGTGGGTCGTTTTCCACGTAACCACTACACACAATCCACGCCACATCCCCCTCTCCCTCAGGGAGAGGGATGGGGAGAGGGTGGGTCGTTTTCCACGTAACCACTACACACAATCCACGCCACATCCCCCTCTCCCCCGAAAGGGGGAGAGGGCAAGGGGAGAGGGGCCAGAACCTTGGCGTACTTCTCTCCCAATACTGGCTCCCCCTCGGCAACCGCTCCCTGCGTTGCTCTACCTCCCGCATCCCTGCGGTCGCCTCCCTAACCCTCTCCCCCAAATGGGGGAGAGGGAACTGGCGAGACTGATTTAACTACCGCGTTCGGCGTGCACCAGATAATTCACATCCACCCCCGGACCCAGCGTGTAGCGCTGGGTAAGCGGGTTGTAGTGCATGCCGGTGTATTCACGCACACTCAGCCCCGCGTGCCGGCTCATGCGCTCGAGTTCGGAAGGGCGGATAAACTTCAGGTACTCATGCGTGCCGCGCGGCAGCAGCTTGAGGATATATTCGGCGCCGACGATGGCGAACAGCCATGATTTCGGGTTGCGGTTGAGCGTGGAAAAGAACACCTGCCCGCCGGGTTTCACCAGCAGTGCGCAGGCGGCCACGGTCGAGGCCGGGTCGGGCACGTGTTCGAGCATCTCCATGCAGGTCACGACGTCGAAGGCACCGGGCTGTTCGTGCGCCAAATCTTCGGCGGCAACCTTCTTATAGTCGACCTGCTGGCCGGACTCTTTAAGGTGCAGGCGCGCGACCGCGAGCGGCGCCTCGCCCAGATCGATGCCGGTCACGCGCGCGCCGCGCGCCGCCATGGCCTCGGCCAGAATGCCGCCGCCGCAGCCGACATCCAGCACCGTCTTGCCGGCCAGCGGCGCGCGCGCGTCAATCCAGTCGAGGCGCAGTGGATTGATCTCGTGCAGCGGCCGGAACTCGCTGGTCGGATCCCACCAGCGTGCCGCCAGCTTTTCGAATTTGGCGATCTCGTCGGGATCGACGTTTGTTTTTGCGTTTGTCATTGAGCGTAGGCTGGAAGCAATCTTTGGTGAATCCGGATCGGATACAACCGGCAAGATACTAGTGTAGTGTTGTGTTCTGTTTGGTACTTATAACTTCCCGGTAACTTCCCGGAGCCCCCTGTAGGTCGGGCTTTAGCCCGACATGTCGGCCTGAAGGCCGACCTACATGACGAACAAGCAATGTTCCTTCAAGAGTGCAACACTACACTAGATACAAGTTACAAGGGAAACCAGGCTGGTGCCGAAGTTCTTGCTTGTGTCTTGCCACTTGTATCCTGTACCTGAAGTTATTTGATTTTATCACGCCAGGCGTGTGCGCGGCCCAGGATGGCGGCTTCATCCAGCGTGGTGAGCGTGCGATTGGCGAGCAGGCGGCGCCCCGCCACCCACACATCCGTCACCTGTTCGCGACTGGTGGTATAGACAATCTGCGACACCGGATCGTAGACCGGCTGGCTGGACAGGGCGCTGAGATCGATGGCGGTGATGTCCGCGGCCTTGCCGGGACGGAGCGAGCCAATCTCCGTATCCAGACCCATGGCTTTGGCGCCGTTGAGTGTGGCCATGCGCAGCGCGGTGTGCGCCGGCACGGCCGTGGCATCGCCGCTCACCGCCTTGGCGAGCAGGGCGGCGGTGCGCAGCTCGCTCAGCATGTCGAGGTCGTTGTTGCTGGCCGCGCCGTCCGTGCCCAGTGCCACGTTGACGCCGGCCGTGAGCAGCGCGTGCACCGGGCAGAAGCCGCTTGCCAGCTTGAGATTGGATTCCGGACAATGCACCACGCTCGCGCCGACCTCGGCGAGGCGCGCGATCTCTTCCGGGTTCAGTTGGGTCATGTGCACGGCCATGAGCGTCGGACCGAGCAGATCGAGCGCGTCGAGGCGTGCCAGCGGACGCATGCCGGTTTTGGCCGCGGCCTCGCTCACCTCGTGCGCGGTTTCGTGCAGGTGCATGTGCACGGGCAGGTTTAATTCGTTGTTGACCGTGCGGATCCTGGCCAGTGGTCCGTCCGACACGCTGTAGGGGGCATGTGGGGCAAAGGCGGTGGACAGGAGCGGATCGTGGCGCAGGCTGTCGTGCAGCTTCAGCCCCTTTTCGAAATAGTCATCCGGTGTCTGCGCGTAGGCGGTCGGAAAGTCGATCAGGATAAGGCCGAGGCAGGCACGCATGCCGGCCTCGCGCAGCACGGCCGCGGCATCCTCGGGAAAGAAATACATGTCGTTCACGCAGGTGGTGCCGCTCTTCAGCATTTCCGCGGCCGCCAGGCGCACGCCGTCGCGCACGAACTCCGCGCTTACCCACTTCGCTTCGGCCGGCCAGATGTGTTTTGTCAGCCAGTCCATGAGCGGCAGGTCGTCGGACAGCCCGCGGAACAGGCTCATGGCGGCGTGCGTGTGGGCGTTGATGAGCCCCGGAATGAGCGCGTGGTTCGGCAGTTCGACGGTTTCGGTTGCCGTGTAACGCGTGCGCGCGGCGGCGGTCGGCAGAATATCGACGATGCGGCCGGCACGCAGCGCCAAGCTGGTGTGTTCGAGACAGGTGAGGTCCGGTTCCACCGGAATCACCCAGTGGGCGTGGAGCAGGGTATCGACGGCTTGCGGTGTGGCGGCCATGCAGGAAGCGATCTTATATAGATGGCGCTAAGGTAATGGATTTTGCCGATGCAGGCGAGGGGCGCTTGTGGTAGCTTCTGACGCGCCCTTGGTCACTCCCATTGCCGCCATGCCCACACCTGAAACTGTTGCACCGTCCATCACCTATGACCGTATCCGTGCCGTCGAATGGCTGGATGGCAGCATCCGCCTCATCGACCAGCGCCTGCTGCCCGGCCGTTTGGAACACCTGACGCTCCAGACTCTGACCGAAGCGGTGCACGCCATCCGCGATATGGCGGTGCGCGGTGCGCCGGCGATCGGCATCACCGCCGCCTATGCCGTGGTGCTTGCGGCCCGTGCCCGCTACAGCGAGAACCCGGGCAACTGGCAGGCGGCGCTCGCGCCGGATCTGCACATGCTGGCCGAGGCGCGGCCGACCGCCGTGAACCTGCGTTGGGCGGTGGAGCGCATGCGCGCGCTCTGCGCACAGTTGTCCGGTGATCCGCTGCCGGCACTGCTGGCCGAGGCGCAGCGCATCCATGCCGAAGACATCGCCGCCAACCACCGCATGGGCGAGCTGGGTGCGGCGCTCATCGAGCCCGGCAGTGGCGTGCTCACGCACTGCAATACCGGCGCGCTCGCCACCGGCGGTTACGGCACGGCGCTCGGGGTGGTGCGCGCCGCCTATGCGGCGCAACGGCTGAATGCGGTGTATGCCGACGAGACCCGCCCCTGGTTGCAGGGCGCGCGCCTCACCGCCTGGGAACTGGTGCAGGAAGGCATCCCGGTTACGGTCATTGCCGACAGCGCCGGCGCGCAGCTCATGCGCGAGAATCGGGTGCGCTGGGTGATTGTCGGCGCCGACCGCATTGCCGCCAATGGCGATGCCGCCAACAAGATCGGCACCTATAACGCGGCGATCGTGGCACGCCACCATGGCGTGAAGTTCATGGTGGTGGCGCCGATCAGCACCGTGGACATGGCCACCCCGGATGGCGCGCACATTCCCATCGAACAGCGCGCCGAGTCCGAAGTACTGAATTTCGGTGGCCAGCGCACTGCCCCGGAGGGTGCGCGCGCCTGGAACCCGGCCTTCGACGTGACTCCCGCCGAGCTGATCGACGCCATTGTCACCGAGCGCGGGGTGGTGCTGAGCCCGACCCGCGAAAAAATGGCGGCATTGATGCGGACCTGAACTGGCAGTGTAGTGCTTCACCATTACAGGCACAGGGCCTGGCCTCCGGTCGGCCGGAAAACTGCTCCTGCG
>CAYHES010000239.1:0-3960 GCA_964355495.1 uncultured Acidiferrobacterales bacterium | reverse complement strand
CCTTGCTGGAACGCGGTGCGCCGGGCCTGCATTTCTACACCCTGAATCGCACCGAACCGACGCGCGCCATCTGGAAGCAGCTTGGGCTGTAAAGAATAATATTCTGGCCGCAGATGAACGCAGATTAAAAAACCCAAATTCTGGTTTTCTGTTTTATCCGCGTTCATCTGCGGCCAAGCCTTTGCCTTTCTTGTGGTAGCATGATCCAGACCTCTGCTTTCGGAATTTGGATACATGAGCGACGCCAGCACTCTTTATCTCGGTAGTGGCAGCGACGGCGAGGTGGCCCTGCGCCTGCGCATGGCCAACCGCCACGGCCTGATCGCCGGCGCCACCGGCACCGGCAAGACCGTGACCCTGCAAGTGCTGGCCGAAAACTTCTCACGCGCCGGCGTGCCGGTGTTCATGGCGGACGTGAAAGGCGACCTCGCCGGCCTCGCCAAACCCGGCAGCCCGAACGAAAAGGTCGAGAAGCGCGTTCAGGAACTCAAGCTCAAAGACTACGCGCCGCGCCCCTGCCCGGTGGTGTTCTGGGACCTGTACGGCAAAAACGGCCATCCGATTCGCGCCACCATCTCGGAGATGGGGCCGCTGCTGCTTTCCAACCTGCTGGAACTCAACGACACGCAGGAAGGCGTGCTGTACGCCTGTTTCAAAATTGCCGACGACCAGGGCCTGCTGCTGCTCGACCTCAAGGATCTGCGCGCACTGCTCAGTCATGTGGCCGAAAACGCCAAGCAGTTCCAGAAGGATTACGGCAACATCTCCGCGACCAGCGCCGCCACCATTCAGCGCGCGCTGCTGGTGCTGGAACAGCAGGGCGCGGAGAATTTCTTCGGCGAGCCGGCGCTCAAGCTCGAAGACCTGATGCAGGTGGATTTTTCCGGCAATGGCGTGGTGAGCGTGCTGGATGCCACCCAGCTCCTGCCCAAGCCGCGACTGTATGCCACCTTTCTGCTATGGCTGCTTGCGGAACTCTTTGAACAACTGCCGGAGGTCGGCGATGTTGAAAAACCGAAACTGGTGTTCTTCTTCGACGAAGCCCACCTGCTGTTCGACAACGCGCCCAAGGCGCTGCTGGAGAAAATCGAGCAGGTGGTGCGACTCATCCGCTCCAAGGGCGTGGGCGTGTACTTCATCAGCCAGAGCCCGCTCGACATTCCCGAGGATGTGCTCGGGCAACTCGGCCATCGCGTGCAGCATGCGCTGCGCGCGTTCACCCCGAAAGATCAAAAAGCAGTGAAGGCCGCAGCCCAGACGTTCCGCGCGCGCAAGGGTTTCGATGTCGAAACCGCGATCACCGAACTCGGCACTGGCGAGGCACTGGCCTCGGTGCTGGACGAGAAAGGCAGCCCGACGCCGGTGGCGCGCATCCTGGTGCGCCCGCCGGAATCGCGCATCGGTCCGCTGACCGACGCCGAGCGCGCCGAACACCTGAATCGTTCGCCGCTCAAGGGCCGCTACGATCAGGCGGTGGATCGCGAGTCGGCCTACGAGCTGCTGAATAAACGCGGCACCGAGAAGCTGGCCGCCGCGGATCAGCAGGCCGCCGCCAAGCCGGTGAAGCACGGACGCGAACCGGAGAGTATCGCCATGACCCTCGCCAAGGGCGCCGCGCGCGCCATCGGCAGCCAGGTAGGCCGCGAGATCGTGCGCGGTGTGCTCGGCTCGCTGCTCGGCGGCGGATCGCGTCGCCGTTAAGGACAAACGCATGAACGCCGACAACGCTGCCAACAAACAATTGGAACTGGTTAAGCGCCTGCCGGCGAACCAGCCGCTTCCAGTGCGTGCGCTGAACCTCGGCGAGCGCCTGCACCTGCGCGGCCTGTACGAAACACCGCTCGAATATTCGCCGCTGGTGCAGCCGGCCGGCGAACGCGGCCTGGCGATGTTGTTCCGTTATGGCGTGGCGGTGCTGTTCAACGTTACCGACCCGGAACAAAAGACCTACCTCAAGGACCTCAAGGAGCGTATCGACAAACCTTACCGTCGACACGAGACCGAGGACGTGCAGGTTGTCGTGAGTGCGCAAACCGAAGGCGTGAGCGCCGAAGGCATCAACATCAGCGCCCTCACCCTGCCACGTCTGCAGGTGATCGCCACCGCCCTGGCGCGCAGCGTGTCACTCGCCTATTTCGAAATTGCCATGGCCGCGGCCTTCGATGCCGTCGAACCATTGGCACGCAAACTTGACCAGCCACGCGCCTCCAGCGGTGCCCTCAAGGAGCTGCTGCGCCACATCGGCAACACCCTGCTCGTGCAACAGAAGATGATCGGGCGCGTCGAAATCGAGGACAAACCCGATATCCTCTGGGATCAACCGGAACTTGAGCGTCTGTACAATCGCCTTGAAGACGAGTACGAGTTGCACGAGCGCCTGGCGACGCTCGACCGCAAGCTCGAACTCATCGAGCGCACCGCCGAAACCACCCTCGACCTGATGCAGAGCCGGCGCATGCTGCGTGTCGAGTGGTATATTGTGGCGCTGATTGTGTTCGAGGTGCTGCTCACGTTGTATGAAATGTGGGGCCGCCCGCACCCCTGACTTTACAGCGCGCGACCGCGCGCCTATCTTGTTGTCCCTGTTCCGACCTTTCGAAGGAGCCTTACATGTTGAGATCTGCTTCGCCTGTTCTCCTTGCCCTGCTCGGGCTACTCACGCTGAGCGGCTGCGGCATCAACAACATTCCGACCTACGATGAGGCCGTCAAGGCCGCCTGGAGCCAGGTCGAGAACCAGTACCAGCGGCGCACCGACCTGATCCCGAACCTGGTTGAGACCGTGAAGGGTTACGCTAAGCAGGAAAAAGACGTGCTGGTGCAGGTGGTCGAGGCGCGCAGTAAGGTGGCGCAGATGCAGGTGCCGAAGGACATCGTCAACAATCCGCAGGCATTCAAACAGTTTCAACAGAACCAGGACGCGCTCTCAAGCGCGTTGTCGCGCCTTCTGGTGGTGGTGGAAAAATATCCGGACCTCAAATCCAACCAGAATTTCCTCGCCCTGCAGTCGCAACTGGAAGGCACCGAGAACCGCATCAGCGTCGCGCGCAAGGATTACATCGAGGCCGTCCAACGACTCAATACCGAAATCCGCACCATCCCCGGGCGCTGGTGGCACAGTCTTCTCTATAGTGACGTGAAGGCGAAGGAGACATTCACTGCTGCGCCGGAAGCCAAGGATGTGCCGAAGGTGAAGTTCCAGTAAGGCGCTGGCCTATTGAATCCCTTCCCCCTTCCAGGGGGAAGGTTAGGATGGGGGTCAACACGGGATGTGTGCCAAGCGGGTCAAGCCCATTACCACGTCCAAGGCTCGATCGCTTCGTCGTGGAATGACCGATGTTGAGCGCTTGCTGTGGCGGGCCATCCGCGGCAAACAAATCCATGCACATCGATTTCGCCGCCAACATCCGATAGGTCCCTACATTGCCGACTTCGCCTGTATTGAACGAAGACTTGTAGTTGAACTCGATGGCGGCCAGCACCAGGAACAGAACGCACAGGACGAACAACGAACTGCCTTCATGCAAACACAAGGCTGGCAGGTGCTGCGCTTCTGGAACGTTGATGTGCTGGAAAATTTGGATGGGGTTTTAGCGACGATTGCGGAAAACCTGAACCATGCACCCTCTTCCTGAATACCACCTTTCCAGGGGCAGGGTGAAAACTCTATTTCCCTCCCCCTTGCAGGGGGAGGGTGAGGGAGGGGGTTTATTGTTTCCGTTTGGCACCGGCGCTGTAAACGCAAACCCCCATCCTGACCTTCCCCCTGAAAGGGGGAAGGAATCCCAATCCATCCGCTCTATGCAATCTGCGCAGGGCGTGATGTCTGCCTTGTTCTGCTCCGCTCTTGCGTCCTTGCTTTTCCTGTACATCGCTGCCGCTCTGGCGGCCCCGCAGTTCCCCACGCTCACCGGCCGGGTGGTGGATGAGGCCGGGATTCTCACCCCGGCGTTCAAAACCG
>CAYHES010000238.1:0-3965 GCA_964355495.1 uncultured Acidiferrobacterales bacterium | reverse complement strand
TGCTGACCTCCAAGTGGGGCCGGCCGAGCCCATCGTGGCTGGACTACGTGGTGACAAGCAAGGCGCGTGCCCACATCCGCCAGTTCCTGAAGAACCTGCAGCGCGGTGAGTCGGTGAGCCTCGGGGAGCGGCTGCTGGAGAAGGCGCTGGCCGATGTCCAGGTAACTCAGACGGCGGTGAGCGAAGAGAAGAAGAATGAGGTTCTCAAGAACTTCAAGCTCAAGACCTGGGACGACCTGCTGGCCGACATCGGCCTCGGCAATCGCCTGGCAACCGTGGTGGCGTTGCAGCTGCAACCGGCCGCGCACGCCGGCAGTGCGGTGGCCAAGCAAGCGGCAACCGATCTCGCGATCCGCGGCACGGAAGGCGTGGTCGTGACCTATGCGCGCTGCTGCCGGCCGATCCCGGGCGACCCGATTCTCGGCTTCCTGTCGGCCGGCCGCGGCATCACCGTGCACACCCCCGACTGTCCGAACGTGGCGAAGTTTCGCAAGCATCCCGAGCAGTGGATCGACGTGCACTGGGAAGAGCACATTGAGGGCGTGTTCCCGGTGAATGTGCGTGTCGAGGTCAAGAACCAGCGCGGCGTGCTCGCCCAGGTGGCGGCGGTGATCGCCGATCTCGATGCCAATATTGACACCGTCAGCATCGAAGAGCGCGATGGCCTCAACTCGGCCATCGACTTCACCGTCGAGGTGCGCGATCGCGTGCACCTCGCCGCCATCCTGCGCCGGCTGCGCGCACTGGAGCCGGTGATTCGCATCAATCGCATGAAAGGATAATTATAAAAACCAGTGATTAGTTTTTAGTGATGAGTTCTTAGTGGATGTGCCGCTACGCGGCGGTTATTCTGAGTCCGGCATTCAACGTTCAACTCCAACATGATTCCGCCATGAAAAAAACCATCATCAAGACTTCGGCTGCGCCCGCCGCCATCGGTACCTATTCGCAGGCGGTGAAGGTCGGCAACACCGTCTACTTGTCCGGCCAGATCCCGCTCGACCCGGCAAGCGGCGAGATGGTGGCCGGCGAGATGCGTGCCCAGATCGCACGCGTGTTCGACAACCTCGCGGCCGTGGCCAAGGCCGCGGGCGGCGGCCTGCAAGACGTCGTGAAGCTCAATGTGTTTCTCACCGACCTCAAGAATTTCCCGCAGGTCAACGAGATCATGGCGCAGTATTTCAAGGAACCGTATCCGGCGCGCGCCGCGGTCGGCGTCGCCGCCCTGCCGCGCGGCGCGCAGGTGGAGATGGATGCCGTCATGGTTCTGGGAGATAAAATCCGCCGCAAAGGCGCAAAGGGCGCAAAGAAACCAAAATCGAGAACAAAGAAGCGTCGATGAGTTGATCGGAAGAAATGGACCGCGAGGCCTCGGCCTCGAACCGCCATTACTGAGATTTTCTTTGCGTCCTTTGCGTCTTTGCGGCAGATAATCATATGGACATCGCCACGCTGCCCATTACGACGCTCAAGGGTGTCGGACCGAAGCTCAAAGACAAGCTCGAACAGCGTCTCGGCTGGCGCACCGTGCAGGACGCGCTGTTCCATCTGCCGTTCCGCTACCAGGACCGCACGCGCCTCACGCCGCTCGGCAGTCTGCGGCCGGGACAGGAGGCGCTGGTCACCGGCAAGGTCGAGTTGGCCGACGTCGTGTTTCGTGGACGCCGCAGCCTGTTGTGCCGGGTGAGCGACGGCACCGGCCATCTGACCCTGCGTTTTTTCCACTTCTCCGGCGCGCAGCAGCAGAACCTGGAGCGCGGGCGGTCGCTGCGCATTTTCGGCGAAGTGCGTGCCGGCCCGGCCGGCCCGGAGATGATCCATCCTGAATACGAAGTGCTGGGCGCGGACGCCACGCCGCAGGCGGAAGCCAGCCTCACGCCGGTCTACCCGGTCACCGAGGGTGTGCATCAACTCAGTGTGCGCAAGCTCGTGATGCAGGCGCTCGACCATTATCTGACACGTCTTCCCGAGTTACTGCCGAATGAACTGCTCGTTGAGTTGAAGCTGCCGACCTTGCAGGAGGCGTTGTTGACTGTGCATCGACCGCCGCCCAGGGCGGACGTTGTGGAGTTGGAACAGGGCCGGCATCCGGCGCAACGCCGGCTCGTCTTCGAGGAGCTGCTTGCCCATCACTTGAGCCTGAAGCACCTGCGCGCGCGTCTGCAAGAGCAGATGGCGCCACCGTTGCAGGGCAGCGGCAAACTCGCGCTCGCGCTGCTCGGCGCGCTGCCGTTCGCACTTACCGCTGCGCAGCAAAAGGTGTTGGACGAAATCCGCACCGACCTCGCACGTAATCATCCGATGCAGCGCCTGGTGCAGGGCGACGTCGGTTCGGGCAAGACCATCGTGGCGGCGCTTGCGGCGCTCGCCGCCGTCGAAGACGGCTTTCAGGTGGCGATCATGGCGCCGACCGAACTGCTCGCCGAGCAGCACTGGCGCAATTTCAACCACTGGTTGCAGCCGCTCGGCATCGAGGTGGCGTGGCTCTCCGGCAAGCTCAGTGCGCGCAACCGGCGCAACATGCTGGAACTGATTTCCTGCGGCCGCGCGCCGGTGGCGGTTGGCACGCACGCGCTGTTTCAGGCCGAAGTCGAGTTCGCGAAACTCGGCCTGGTGGTGGTGGACGAGCAGCACCGCTTCGGCGTGCATCAACGCCTGCTGCTGCGCGAGAAGGGCCGGCGGAACGGACGCGTGCCGCATCAACTCATCATGACCGCCACGCCCATCCCGCGCACGCTCGCGCAGGCGTTCTATGCCGATCTCGATGTGTCGGTGATCGACGAACTGCCGCCCGGGCGCAAGCCGGTCGATACCGTGGTGCTGCCGGACACGCGCCGCGCCGAGGTGGTGGCGCGCGTGCACGCCGCCTGCCGCGAAGGCCGCCAGACGTACTGGGTGTGTCCGCTCATCGAAGAATCCGACCTGTTGCAGGCCGAGGCCGCGACCGAAACCGCCGCGGTGCTCACGGCCGCCTTGCCGGAGCTGCGCGTGGCATTGGTGCACGGACGCATGAAGCCGGCGGAGAAAGAGGCGGTGATGCGCGCCTTCCAGGAAGGCAAGACGCAACTGCTGGTCGCGACCACGGTGATCGAAGTCGGCGTGGACGTACCGAACGCCTCGCTCATGATCGTCGAGAACGCCGAGCGCCTCGGCCTGTCGCAGTTGCATCAACTGCGCGGCCGGGTCGGGCGCGGCGCCGCGCAGAGTTCGTGCGTGCTCATGTATCGCGCCCCGTTGTCGGAGAATGCACGCGCGCGCCTCAGCATCCTGCGCGCGACCAACGACGGCTTCGAGATCTCGCGCCGCGACCTGGAAATGCGCGGCCCCGGCGAGGTGCTCGGCACGCGCCAGACCGGCGAACAGGCGTTCCACATCGCCGACCTGGTGCGCGACCAGGCGATGTTGCCGCACATCGAGCATGCCGCGCAGTTGTTGCAGGAGAAATATCCGCAGCATGTCACGCCGCTCATTCGTCGCTGGCTCGGGCTGCGCGAGCACTACGGCGAGGTATAAGGGGTCAGTGTTGAATCCGTGTGGGCACAATAACGTGCCCACCCTTAACTTGGCTTGCCCATCATCGGGCGTCGAATGAGCAGTTCGGCCCGCGCAATAATGAAAGTTCGTAGGGTGGGCACGTCCGTGCCCACGCGGAAATAGTCAGGGCCATTCAACCACGTCGCGCTACCGGCTGATTGGGGCGCGACTGCGGCACGGATCGAAGGGGAATTTGGCGAATGAAAGGCGCGTGGGCACATGCGTGCCCACCCTAGCCGGATACCCGGCTTTCCGACCGGTGCGTGGAACGCACCCTACCTTGGATGATTTGCATGGGAACGATGGAGAAATCAACGCGCGTAAGGCGGAATTACGCGGCTGCCGAGGATCGGTAACGCGATTTAGCGGAAGCTCTTTAGTTCTACTGTGTTAAAAAACATGGCATACTCCGCCTATCTTCAGCCACTGCA
>CAYHES010000237.1:0-4013 GCA_964355495.1 uncultured Acidiferrobacterales bacterium | reverse complement strand
CGGGCGGCAAGCCGCTGCACTATCTCGACCGCATTCGCGAGCGCTACCCGCTGGCGATGCACGGCGTATCGATGTCCATCGGCTCGACCGACCCGCTCAACCGCGACTACCTGAAGCAGCTCAAGGAGCTGGCGCGACGCATCGAGCCGGCCTGGATCTCCGACCACCTGTGCTGGACCGGCGTGCACGGCACCAACCTGCACGACCTGCTGCCCCTGCCCTACACCGAAGAAACGATTGACCATGTGGCCGCGCGCATCCGCGAGGTGCAGGATTTCCTCGGCCGCCAGATGTTGATCGAGAACGTGTCGAGCTATGTGAATTACACACAGTCGCAACTCAGCGAATGGGATTTCCTGCGCGCCGTGTGCGAGCGCGCCGACTGCCTGCTGCTGTTCGACGTCAACAATGTCTACGTGAGCAGCGTCAACCACGGCTTCGATCCGCTCGACTACCTCAATGGCATACCGGCTGCGCGCGTGCAGCAGTTTCATCTTGCCGGTCACGAAGATCATGGCCGCTATATCATCGACACCCACGATCACCCGGTGCCCGATCCGGTGTGGGAACTGTACGCCGAGGCGCTGCGGCGTTTCGGGCCGGTATCCACGATGATCGAGCGCGATGACAACATTCCGCCGCTCGACGAACTGACCGCCGAGCTCGACCGCGCACGCCGCATCGCCGCGCAGGTAGCGCAGGAGGCCGTGTGAGCGAAGCCCTGCGCCGCTTGCAGGAGGACTTCCAGGGCTACCTGTTGACGCGCGATGCGCGCATGCACCCGCACGTGCACGGCAGCACGCAGGTAAGCGCCGAGGAACGCCTTGCCATCTACGCCAATGCCTATCGCCTCAGGCTGCTGGAAGCGCTCGACACGGACTACCCCGGCCTGCACACGGTTCTGGGCGACGACGAATTCGATGCCATGGGGCGCGCCTACATTGCTGCCCACCCGTCAGCGTATTTCTCGCTACGCTGGTTCGGCGACCGGCTGAGCGAGTTTCTGCGCAGCACCGCGCCTTACTCGCGCTATCCGGTGTTCACCGACATGGCGGCGTTCGAGTGGGCCAAGAGCGATGCCTTCGATGCCGCCGACAGTAGAGTCGCCAGCATCCATGACATGGCCGCCATTCCTCCCGACGCCTGGCCGGGCCTGCGGTTCATCCCGCACCCCTCGCTGCGGCGCCTCGATTTGCGCTGGAATGTGCCGACCGTCTGGAAAGGGATCGACGCCGCACAAGGACGTGGAAGTGTCGCGGGAGGCACGAGTGCAGGGATGCACGAGGTAGAGCAACGCAAGGAGCGGTTGCCGAGGATGCCGGGAGCGACCGCCGGGCAGGAACCGCCGGCGTTGGAGCAAAACGACTACCCAATCGCCTGGCTGGTGTGGCGGCAGGATCTGCTCACCTATTTCCGCTCCCTGAACGTGGACGAGGCCTGGGCGCTGGATGCCCTGCGGCGCGGCGAGACCTTCGCCGCCATCTGCGAAGGCCTCACGGAGTGGATCGACGCCCAGAACGTCGCCGTGCACGCCGCCGGTTTACTCAAACAGTGGCTCACAGATGGATTGATCTGCGAAATCACAACTGCGTGACCGGTAACGACAATTCCCTCGCGGATTTTTTTCAGAACGGGGCTCCGTAACCCGCTGACCGACCTACGACCCATCCGGCAGAATACGCTGAACTATTCCGCCCTACTCTTGTTCATCCTCGTCCGACTGCCGGGGCGGCCTGGGCCCTTTGCGCACCGGCTTGGGACGCGGCCCGGCGCTGCGCGCATTGCCGGCCCGGGCCGCGGGCGACGGACTCGCGCTGCGCTGCTCGGCGCGCAGGGTCAGGTAACTCTGCCAGCGTCTGGCATCCAGGGCGCCGGATTCAATGGCTGCCTGAATCGCGCAACCCGCCTCGCCCTGGTGGCGGCAATCGTTGAACTTGCAGCGCCCGAGCAACACACTCACCTCCGGGAACGCGTCCTCGATATTCTGGGCACCGGCTGCAAGCTGGAACTCGCGCATGCCGGGCGTATCCACCAGCATGCCGCCGTCCTTGAGGGGATGCAGGGAACGGGACGTCGTGGTGTGCCGGCCTTTGTCATCCCCGGTGCGCGCCGCGGCGGTGGCTTGCCGGGCCTCGGCCAGGTTGTTGATCAAGGTTGATTTGCCGACACCCGAGGAGCCCACCAGGGCAACGGTTTTTCCCGTCGTGCACCACGGCCGCAGGCGCGCCAACTGCGCGGCATGGCGCGCGTCGACACACTCGATGGCGACCTCGGGGTGCAGTTGGCGGGCCGCCGTCGTGAATGGGGTCACGTCATCCACCAGATCGGCCTTGGTCAGGACAATGACCGGCGTGACGCCGGCGCCGGAGGCGAGCGCCAGGTAGCGTTCAATCCGCGCCAGGTTGAAGTCTTCGTTGCAGGAGCTAACAATAAACAAGGTATCGACGTTGGCGGCGATCAGTTGCTCATCGGTCCCGTGGCCGGATTCCTTGCGTGCCAGCTTGGTCTGGCGCATGAGCATGCGCACCGGCCTTTCACCCACGGCCGGCATCAGCAGCCAGTCGCCGACCGCCAGATTTCCGGGGTCGGGGAACACCCCGACATCAAGGCGCTGTTCGCCGCGGCTGCTCCAGATAACACAATGATTGCGATGAATCTGGGCTATGCGTGCCGGATAGCACGCGACGAGTTCCTCGGCGCCGAGCTGCTGCTGGAAGAATGGCCGCCAGCCCAGCTTATCAAGGTCTGTCATTCAATTCGTTTGGCCTGTTCAGTGAGTATTCAGAGCACACAATGGCTTGAAGAAAGGGCGAGCGCGGAACACCGGCGTTTCTCATGACCGGCGTCATCACCTGCGACAACCGGCGTCGCGAATCACCGGGAAAAAAGGAACGAACCACTCATCCCCGGCTATTGTTTAATTACGCGCCGCCTCTCGATTAATTCCGCCAGTATCGGGGCGCAGATGTCCTCCAGGGCATGGCCAAGCGCACCGCCGGGGATCAGCATGGTCGTCGCGCGCGTCATCTGCGCGCCGGGAATGCGGCGCAGCAGGTCGGCAAAGTCGTGCCGCTCGCGGTCGCGGAAATGCACGACAAAGGCGCATTCGCTCTCCGTCGGCACATCGCGCGCGATAAACGGGTTGGAGGTATCCACCAGCGGGATACGCTGAATGTTGATGTCGGTCAGGCCGAACTGCGGCACGATGTAGTGGATGTAGTCGTCCATGCGGCGCAGGATGGTCTGCACCGTTTCTTGCGGCGAGCGCCGGCCGCGGGCGCAATCGCGGTGAATCTTCTGGATCCATTCAAGGTTGATCGCCGGCACCACGCCAATCAGCAGATCGACATGCTGGGCCACATCGATGCCGCGGGCGTTGACACGCCGGTCGACGCCCGCCGGGAAGTGGCGTGCATCCACCTTGCGCCGGGTCCAGGTCTGCGCCACGACCCCGCCGTGCTGGCCTTCGTAAAACAACAGATCGCTGCCGGCCGCAAGCGCATGCCACGCCGTGAACTCCCCCACCGGCACGCCGAGCGCGGCGGCGTGCTCGGCGTTGTGCGCGTACTCACGCAGCACGCCGCTGCCGGTCTCGGAATAGCTCTTGAAGAAGGTCTCGAGCTCGGCGAAATGATTACACTCCGGGCCGAACCAGGAAAGGTTCCGGCCGCTGGCGCGTGCCGCCGCAAGCTGCGTGGAAAACTCAGGCTCGGTATAGCGACGAAACGCATCGCCATGAACCATGGCGGCGTTGATCTCAAGCCGCCGGAAAATGGTCTTGAACGCGTGCCGAACGGTCGAAAGCCCGGCCCCGGCAGAACCGGTCACGGCGACGATAGGACGTTTCTGCGACATATGTATTCCCTGTTATGCCTCGGACTCCGACCTTGGCAAGAGAAGACGGAAGGCCCGGAACCTGAGTGCTTTTGCTTTTTTGTAAAGCTACCGCAAGACACGGAGTCACCGACACTGCCGCGCCTCACACGAACCATCAACGAAGCCGATTCACGATA
>CAYHES010000236.1:0-4039 GCA_964355495.1 uncultured Acidiferrobacterales bacterium | reverse complement strand
TGCAGTGGCTGAAGATAGGCGGAGTATGCCATGTTTTTTAACACAGTAGAACTAGCGACCAAGCATGAAGTATTCAAGCGTACGGTTTATCCAGCGCTGCTCGATGGAGTAGCGTTTGATGGCATCGATCGAGTACTCCGTTCCCCGGCTGATGGCATCCGCCGCCAGCAGGCCACTGCGAATCGCCGGGCCGATGCCTTCGCACATGTCGCGTGTCGCGAGGCCGATGGCATCGCCGACGATGAAGGCATTGTCGATGCGCACGCTGTTGACGTCCTTGCGCAGGTAATAGCTGTAGCCTTTCGGCTCCAGTTGCACATCCCGCACCAGGCCGGCACGTGTTAACTGCCGGACGAAGTGTTCCCAGTGGCGCCAGATATCGTCGCCCCGGTGCTTGAGCGTCTGCGCCATGCCGCCGATGCCGACATTCAGGTAACCATCCGCCTTGGGTACGTACCAGGCATAACCCGGCAGTTTCTTGCTGAAGAACCACAGGTGGCAGTCCGCATCGCTATACGGATAAGCGAATTCCTGTTCCAGGGTCACGGTTTGCAGCTCCTTGGCGCGCGCGTTGCTGTCGCGAAACAGCGTGCGATACACCGGGCACTTGGTGCCGCCGGCGCCCACCAGGTACCTGGCGCGGTATTGGTCATCGACAATGTAGTGGTCGCCGTCGCGCCGAATCTCGCGCACGTTGTGCACGCCCACCGGCACACCGGCACGCTTCAGCAGCCAGTCATCAAACTCATAACGGCGAATCGAGTGCTGCACGCCGGCCAATTTGTAATTCAGGCCGAAGAGATGCACTTGAAACTGATTGAACGAATTGAACCGGTGCGGATAGCTGGCCGGATCCAACTGGATATCGGCGACGACATCCGGCGTGATCCAGCCCGCGCATAGCTTGAGCCGCGGGAAGGCTTGCGCGTCCAGCAGGCGCGTATCGATGCCTTGCTGCACGAGGCGCCACGCACAGCTGGCCCCGGCCGGGCCGCCGCCGATGATCAGTACTTCACTGGTTTCCATTGTGGTGAGTCCTTTCTTGCCGCATGTCGTCTCAGCTCACTACACGCGCTCGCCCGGCACGCAAGGTTCTCAACTCGTCCCGGTGCTGGATAAAGAACAGCACCATCACCAACAGCGCCCCCAGCGTATCGGAAAGAATGTCCTTTTGTGCATCCCAGATGTCGCCTTGCGAACCCAGCACGGCGATGCCCGCCGCCGGGTCCGAGTTCAGCGCATATTGCCACTCTATGATTTCGTAAGCACCGGCCACGGCGGCAATCGCAAACACGGGAAACAGGGCGATAATCCAGCGGCTGTGCACCAGACGCTTGACCATCAGGACCTCGGCGATGGGGTAGGCATAAAGACCAACCGAAAAATGCGCCACGCGGTCGTAGTGATTGCGCTCGAAACCGAAAAACTGCGAGACCGCATCGAATGGCACCCGCTCAAACGTGTAATGGCCGCCAATGGTGTGCAGCACAATAAAGAACGTCGTCAGCACATAACTGGTGTTGGAAAACCGGAAGCCGCGCGAGATCAACACCAACAGCGAAACAATCACCAGCACCGGGACATTCTCCGCCCACCACACCGCCCGGTCATAGGGTGAAATCGCACACACGCTGAACACCAGGCCATACAGGGCCAGGAGCAGCAACGGAACGTTGTAGGTTTGTTTAGTCATAACCGGCGGATAGAGCCGTTCGCAGTGTGCCCTTATTATGACTTAAACGCGCTGGTCCCTATAGCGCCTGTCTCGGGGGGTCGGCCTTAAGCGTCCGTGACGGGGCGCAGCGTACGAAGGCCGGTCGATAACAACCCCGATACCCCCGAACCCACCAGACAGTGCGCGCCATTTTGTGCCTTCTGGATGGGAAATCTGACGAACAGCAAAGAATGACTGTCAACAAACAGGCAGTATTGGCGTTGTGCAAGGTATGGCCGCGGGGTACCGGAGGGCACGGACTCATGGTGACATCGTTCAGCAGGGAACAACCCTTGGATACGAATTCACGCCGCAATAATTTGGGGCGGCATTGGCTGGCCATGTTCGCGGCCGTGACGCTCGCGGCGTGCGCAACACCGCCGCGCGCGCCGGCCGAACCGGCCCGTGCCGCGCCACCGCCACCCACCCAGGTATATTTCTATCCCGCCCAAGGCCAGAGCGCGGCGCAGCAGGATCGTGACCGCTATGAATGTTATCTCTGGGCCAGACAACAGACCGGCCTTGATCCGAGCGCGCCGGCGCTCGCACCGCATCAGCGCGTGCAGGTCATCCCCACCGCTCCTCCGGGTCGCGACACGACGGCCGGTGCCGTAACCGGCGCCGTAATCGGTACCGTGGTATCGCCACCGGGTAGAAGCGCCGAGGGTGCTGTGGTCGGCGCCGTCGCGGGCGCCGTGGTCGGCGCTGCCTCGGACACCGCGCGGCAGGAGCAGGCCGAACGTGTGCAGGAACATTACGACCGGCGCGCGGCGCGGCGCGCCGCCCGCATCGAGCAGCAGGCCAGCAGTTATCGTCGCGCCATGGCCGCCTGTCTCGAAGGGCGCGGCTACACGGTCCACTGAGCCGCGCACCCAGGTGCCGTTCACGCTGAAAGACAAGGAGAAAACATCATGATGATCCATCGCCTGCTGAGTGCCGTGCCGGCCTTGGCACTGGTGCTGTCCTGTGCGGCGGTTCCGGTGTGGGCCGATCGCAACGACGATGACGATCGCGGTCGGAAGGAAAAGTCCCGGCGCGCAACCGAACAATACGAACAGCGCGAACAGCCGCAGCGCGCGACCGAGCAACGCGAGATGCAGCACCGCGATGCCGTCCGCCGTGCCCCGGTCGTCAAACAGCCGCCCGGCTACGTGCTCGACAACCGCTATCGGCATGACCGTTACTACCCGCCGCGCGGTCACGCCGTGCCGGTTCTGCCGCCGGATCACCGTGTCTTCCCGCACCGCGGCGTGAAATATTACTACCACGGTGGCGTGTGGTACCGGCCCTCGGGAACGCGCTTCGTGGTCGTGCTGCCGCCGCTGGGCCTGATCGTGCCGTTTCTGCCGCCGTTCTACACCACCATCTGGGTCGGTGGCATGCCGTACTACTACGCCGCCGGCATCTACTATGTCTGGCGGCCGGAGCAGAACGCCTACGTCGTGACGGAACCGCCGCCGGAAGCCGAGGTCAGCGAAGAACCGGCGACGCCGGATCAGTTGTTCGTCTATCCGATGAAAGGACAAAGCGAACAGCAGCAGGCCACCGACCGCTACCAGTGCCACCGCTGGGCGGCGGACCAGACCGGCTTCGATCCGACCCAGCCGGGCGGCAACGTGCCGGAATCGCAGGTCGCCAGCAAACGCGCCGACTATCAACGGGCCATGAAGGCCTGCCTTGAGGCGCGCGGATACAGCGTGCAATAGGACGTGGCGGGCATCGCGACCGGCTTTCCTGGATGAAGCGAGCCGGCCTTCAGATTAATGAGGCAGCTTGATCGTCCGCCAACCGGGGTGGTTGAAGTACTCGCCGTAGATATTCACGGCCTGGGAAACTTCTACCACGCCCGATGACCTGCCCTTGCCGGGACGTATGGGGTGAACGAAATGAACCCGACGACCGTGATGCACGAACCATGTTGGGGTTCGCGATGCTCGCCCCAACCTGCCGCTGCCTCCGGCCCCGTTCCGCAATCATATATTCAAACTTGCTGAATACCGGCAATAAACCAGGCGGCGTTGGGCTGCGACTCGGATTTCTGGATGTGCCAGATTTCGCTGAAGGCCTCGTCCGGCGCATTGGCGTCTTCGCGGATCAGGCCGGTGAAGCGCACGCTGGCGATAACCAGATCGCCGTCGGTGACGACATCGGCGATGTCGGCGTTGAGGGTCATCACCTCGGTCTTGTTCGGCTTGCCGGCGCGCTCCTGGATTTGCAGGCTGATCTCGGCAAACATTTCCGGGGTGACGAACTCGCGGATGTCATTGAGGTCGCCGCGGTCATTGGCATCCTGCAGGCGGATGAAATGTTTCTTGGCTTCGCGCG
>CAYHES010000235.1:0-4051 GCA_964355495.1 uncultured Acidiferrobacterales bacterium | reverse complement strand
CCGGCATCGTGCAGGCCGCGTATGCCATGCCGGACGCGCACTGGGGCTACGGCTTTCCGATCGGCGGGGTTGCGGCCTTCGATCCTGAATTGGGCGGCGTGGTCTCGGCCGGTGGCGTGGGCTTCGACATCTCCTGCGGCGTGCGCACCCTGCACACCGGGCTCACGCCGCAGGACGTGCGAGAGCACCAGAAGGAACTGGCCGACATGCTGTACTACAAGATTCCGGCCGGGCTCGGCAGCACCGGCACCATCCGCCTGGGCGCCGTGGAGATGGATGCGATGCTGGCCGGCGGTGCGCGTTGGGCGGTGGAGCGCGGTTACGGCACGGTGAACGATCTGGAACGCACCGAAGAGCACGGCCAGATGCCGCACGCCAAGCCCGGTAACGTCTCGGAGCACGCCAAGAAGCGCCAGCGCGACGAGATCGGCACGCTCGGTAGCGGCAACCATTACCTCGAAGTGCAGCGCGTCACCGAAGTATATGACGCGCAGGCCGCGCAGGCGTTCGGCCTGAAGCTGGACGACGTCGTGGTCAGCATCCACTGCGGCTCGCGCGGCCTCGGCCACCAGATCGGCACCGAGTACCTGAAGCGCATGGCGATCGCCGCCAGTCAGTTCGGCATCGAACTGCCGGACCGCGAGCTGGCGTGCGCGCCG
Source organism: uncultured Acidiferrobacterales bacterium (assembly GCA_964355495.1). GTDB lineage: Bacteria > Pseudomonadota > Gammaproteobacteria > Acidiferrobacterales > UBA6901 > UBA6901. The sequence goes on along the minus strand of CAYHES010000235.1, from coordinate 3,392 downwards.
ATCAAGTCCGACATCGGCCAGGAATATCTGGGCGCGATGCGCGCCGCCATCAACTGCGCGCTCGCCAACCGCCAGGTCATCACCCATCTCACGCGCGCGGCGTTTGCCCAGGTCGTGCCGCACGCCGACCTGCGCTTGATGTACGACGTGTCGCACAACACCTGCAAGGAAGAAGAACACGTGGTGGACGGTGTGCCGCGTCGCCTGTTCGTGCACCGCAAGGGCGCGACCCGCGCCCTTGGGCCGGGACATCCGGCGATCCCGGAGGCGCTGCGCGCCGTCGGCCAGCCGGTGCTGATCGGCGGCACCATGGGCACGGCCTCGTATATTCTGGTCGGCACTGCACAGGGCATGCAGCAGTCGTTCGGCAGCGCCTGCCACGGCGCGGGCCGCGCCATGAGCCGGCACGCCGCCTATCGCCAATGGCAGGGACGGCAGGTGATCGACGAACTCGCCGGGCGCGGCATTTTGATCCGCAGTCCGACCTCGCGCGGCGTGGCCGAAGAAGCGCCGGGCGCGTACAAAGACGTTGCCGCGGTGGTGGACGCGGCGCACGCCGCCGGGCTGGCGCACAAGGTGGCGCGCGTCGAGCCGCTGATCTGTATCAAAGGTTAGCCACTGGTAATTACGCAGAGGACGCAAAGGCGCAGAGATCGCAGAGGACGAATAATAACTACTCTTCTCTTTGCGTACTCTGCGCCTTTGCGTCCTCTGCGCTCCATTCCAGAGTGACCGGAGAAAAAGCAGATGCCCATCCATAACGCCGACATCGCCGCCATCTTCGAGGAGATCGCCGAACTCCTCGAAATCCAGAACGAGAATCCGTTCCGCATTCGCGCCTACCGCAATGCCGCGCGCCAGGTCGAGGGCATGGGCGTGCCGGTGGCGGACATGGTGGCGAAGGGCGAAGACCTGACCGAGCTGCCCGGCATCGGCGACGACCTTGCCGCCAAGATCACAGAAATCGTTGCAACCGGCCAGTGCAAGGCATTGGAGAAACTGCGCAAACAGGTGCCGCCGAGCATTACCGAGTTGCTGAAAATACCCGGCCTCGGACCGAAGCGCGTGCGCGCGCTCTACGACACGCTCAAGATCAAATCCATCGACCTGCTCGCCAAGGCGGCGAAGGCCGGCAAGATCCGCGAACTCGAAGGTTTCGGTGCGAAAACCGAGCAGACCATTCTCGAAGCCCTTGCCGCGCACGTCTTCGGACAGAAACGCTTCAAGCTCGCGATTGCTGCACAGTACGCCGAGCCATTGAAGAAATACCTGGAGAAGCTGCCAGGTGTGCAGCAGGTGGTGCTGGCCGGCAGCTACCGGCGCTTCAAGGAGACCGTGGGCGATATCGACATCCTCGTGACCGCGACCGGCGCCGCGAAGGTGATGGAACAGTTCACGACTTACGACGAGGTGCGCAAGGTGCTGGCCAAGGGCGAGACCCGCTCGACCGTGATCCTCCAATGCAACTTGCAGGTGGACCTGCGCGTGGTCGACCCGGATTGCTATGGCGCGGCGCTGCAATACTTTACCGGCTCCAAGGCACACAACATCGAGGTTCGTCGCCTCGGCCAGCAGAAGAAACTCAAGATCAACGAGTATGGGGTCTTCAAGGGCGACAAACGGGTGGCTGGCAAAACGGAAGAATCGGTCTATCGCAGCGTCGACCTGCCGTGGATTCCGCCGGAGCTGCGCGAGAACCGCGGCGAGATCGAGGCGGCGCGCGCCGGCAAGCTGCCCAGGCTCGTCGAGCTCAAGGATTTGCGCGGCGACCTGCACGCACACACCAAGGCCACCGACGGACACAACACGCTGAGAGAAATGGCGGAGGCGGCGCGCGATCGCGGGCTGGAATACATCGCCATCACCGAACACTCGCGGCGGCTGACCGTCGCGCACGGCCTGGATGTGATGCGCCTGCGCCAGCAGATGCAAGAGATCGACCGGCTCAACGAAACCCTGAAGGGCATCACGGTTCTCAAGGGCATCGAGGTGGATATCCTCGAAGATGGTTCGCTCGATCTGCCGGATGACGTGCTGGGCGAACTCGATATCGTGGTCGGTGCGGTGCATTCGCAGTTCAAGCTGGCGCGCAGCAAGCAGACCGCGCGCATCCTCAGGGCCATGGACCACCCGCACTTCACGATTTTTGCTCACCCGAGCGGCCGACTCATCGATCAACGCGCGCCGTACGACGTGGACATGCTCAGGATCATCCGCAAAGCACGTGAGCGCGGCTGTTTCCTCGAACTCAACGCGCACCCCGAGCGTCTCGACCTGCTCGACATCCACTGCCAGATGGCGAAAGAGGAAGGCGTGCTGGTCGCGATCAGCAGCGATGCCCACAGCATTCAGGATTTCGATAATTTGTATTACGGCGTCGGCCAGGCGCGGCGCGGCTGGCTGGAGAAAAAGGATGTGCTCAATACCCGCTCACTGAAGGAACTGCGCAGTCTTCTAAAGAGAACGATGTAGGGTGCGCTTGCGCACCGCAAGCAGGCCTAAACACCGCGGACGACTCGACATGGTGCGCAAGCGCACCCTACCGCTGAACCCGACCAGGATGGTCAAAATCCCAGGCCAGTTCCTCGCTGCCTTACCTACTATATGTACTCACCCCGGCCGGCCCATCAGGACAGGTAATGGGCCGATAATGCAATGCTTGACACGTCACAACAAGGTGTGTTTAATCACCGACCGAAACACAATATGTTGTGATTTTGATATCCGCAGGCTGTCTATACCAGCCCGTGTACATATATAAAGAACCAGGCGCTCACGGCGCCCAAGATAATAAGGAGGTGGTCACGAAATGAAAGCCGTCAAATTGCATGCCCTGCCGTCCGCCACGACCGAAATTCCGCTGCAACCCGCCTCGTACGACATCTGGGACAAAAAGTACCGCCTCAAGGCCAAAACCGGCGAAGTCCTCGACCAGGACATCCAGGGCACCTATGCGCGCATCGCCAAGGCCCTGGCCGAGGTCGAGACCACTCCGGAGAAACGCGAGGAGTGGTACGGCCAGTTCCTGTGGGCGCTGCAGAACGGCGCGATTCCGGCCGGGCGCGTGACCTCGAATGCCGGTGCGCTGGAACACAAGCCCAAGACCTCGACCATCAATTGCACGGTGTCGGGCACGGTGCCGGACTCGATGGACGGCATTCTGAAGAGCGTGCACGAGGCCGGGCTCACGCTGAAAGCCGGCTGTGGCATCGGCTATGAATTCTCCACGCTGCGCCCGAAGGGCGCCTTCGTGAGCGGCGCCGGCGCCTATACCTCCGGACCGCTGTCGTTCATGGATATTTTCAACGCCATGTGCTTCACCGTGTCTTCGGCCGGCGGCCGGCGCGGCGCGCAGATGGGCACCTTCGACATCGCCCACCCGGACGCGGCCG
>CAYHES010000234.1:0-4087 GCA_964355495.1 uncultured Acidiferrobacterales bacterium | reverse complement strand
TACAGCGAGGCGTTCGACACATCCATGCCGGTGAGGCTGGCCATCATGGTCTGGTATTCGTACAGCAATTGCAGCGTGCCCTGCGACGCTTCGGCCTGGTACGGCGTGTACGCCGTGTAGAACTCGCCGCGTGTCACCAACTGCCAGACCGCCGCCGGGATGTGGTGCTCATAGGCGCCGGCGCCGAGGAAATTGAGATAGCGGCCATCGGACTCGGCGCGCTCCTGCATGAGGCGCGCGACATCCATCTCGCTCATTCCTTCCGGAATGGTCTTGAGCGCGGCGCTGCGCAGCGCCGGTGGTATCTCGTCGAACAGGTCGTCGATCTTGCTGACGCCGATCGCCTTGAGCATGGCGGCGATGTCGGCTTCGGTGTGCGGAATGAACGGCATGGTTAGTTCCTAATAATAATTCTTGCCGCAAAGGCGCAAAGGACGCAAAGAACTGCTTCTTTATAAATCAACTTTGCGTCCTTTGCGTCTTTGCGGCAGACAATATTAATTAATGTTGTTCTGAGGCCACCAGCGCTTCGTAGGCCTTGGCATCGAGCAGCTTGTCGACGTCGCCCGCGGCGCTCGGCTTGAGCTTGAACATCCAGGCGCCGTAGGCATCCTTGTTCACGCTCTCCGGTGCATCGCTGACCGCGGTGTTCACGGCGATCACTTCACCGGCGATCGGCGCGTACACATCCGAGGCGGCCTTGACCGACTCCACCACACCGCATTCCTTGCCGGCGACGACCTGCGCGCCGACCTTGGGCAGTTCGACGAATACCATGTCGCCCAGCAGATCCTGGGCGTGGTCGGTAATACCAATAGCCACCGTGCCGTCGGTTTCCTTCTTCACCCACTCGTGGCTTTTGGTGTAACGCAGATCGTTCGGGGCCTTGCTCATTCCATTACTCCTCTCGTTTCGAATTGTAGGGTGCGCTTGCGCACCGTGCCCGTTCTCAGATTGTCGATGGTGCGTGGAACGCACCCTACACTTAACTATTCCAGACAGCTCTTGCCATTGCGGACAAAGGGATACTTCACCACTTTTGCGATGAGGCGTTTGCCGCGCACATCGACCTCGACGCGCGCGCCGGGCGCGACACCGGCTGGCACGCGCGCCAGTGCAATCGACTGGTTGAGGGTCGGCGAGAAGCTACCGCTCATGATTTCGCCCTCGGCGGCTGTTCCCGACGCCGCCCTACCTCCGCCATCCCTGGCGTCGTCGCCCTGCGCACTGTAAACCTTCATGTGGTTGCGCAGCACGCCCTTGTCTTCCAGCAGCAGCCCGACCAACTGGCGCGGCACGCCCACGGCGAGCTGTTGCTCCAGCGCCTCGCGGCCGATGAATTTGCGTTCCTTCGGCTCCAGCGCCACGGTCCAGGCGAGCCCCGATTCGAGTGGCGTGGTGGTCTCATCCATGTCGCTGCCGTACAGATTCATGCCGGCCTCAAGCCGCAGCGTGTCGCGCGCGCCGAGGCCGATGGGCTTGATCCCGTCCTCGCCCAGCATCTGCCAGGTGAACACGGCGGCCTTGGCGGGCAGGATGATCTCGAAACCGTCCTCGCCGGTATACCCGGTGGTCGCAATCATGAGTTCACCAATCGTGACGCTATGGAATGGTTTCAGTTTGCCCGCGGTCTCACGCAGGTTTTCGCCCAACGCCGCATATACCTTCTCTTTCGCGTTCGGACCCTGCACCGCGATCATGGCGAGATCGGGGCGCTCGCTCATGGCCACGCCACCGAACTCTTTGGCGGCGGCCTGCATCCAGGCCATGTCCTTGTCATGCGTGCCGGCATTCGAGACGATGCGATACCAGGTGTCGTTCAGGTAATAGACGATCAGGTCATCGATCACACCGCCCTTGGCGTTCAACATGCAGGTGTAGAGCGCGCGGCCCGGGGTCTTCAGCTTGTCGATGTTGTTGGCGAGCAGGGATTTCAGGAACGCGCGCACCTTCTCGCCCTTGAAGTCCGAGACCACCATGTGCGAGACATCGAACATGCCGGCGTCGCGCCGCACTTGATGGTGCTCCTCGATCTGCGAGCCGTAATGGATCGGCATGTCCCAGCCGCCAAAGTCGACCATCTTGGCGCCAAGTTCGACGTGTTGGTCGTATAAAGGTGTGCGGTGTCCCACTTGTCAGCTCCTCAAAATCTGCCGCAAAGGCGCAAAGGAAGCAAAGGTAATGGTTATTGTAGAAGACATTCTTTGCGTCCTTTGCGTCTTTGCGGCAGGTGTTTTTTACTGTGTTTCTTCGGCATGGTACGACGAGCGCACCAGCGGTCCGGCCTTGACCCAGCTGAAGCCGAGCGCCTTGGCGGCGGCGTCGTACTCGGCGAACCGGTCAGGATGGATGTACTCGCTGACCGGCAGGTTGTCGGGCGACGGCCGCAGGTACTGGCCGAGCGACAGGCGTGCCACATTGTGCGCGCGCAGGTCGTGCAGCACCTGCATGACTTCCTCGCGGGTCTCGCCCAGGCCCAGCATGATGGCCGACTTGGTTTCGACGCCCGGAATCACGGCGGCGCGCGCCAGCATTTCGAGACTCGTTTCATACTTCGCGCCCTTGCGCGCGGTGCGATACAGGCGCGGCACGGTCTCGACGTTATGGCCCCATACCAGACGCGTACGCGCGGCAGGCGCTGGTGTGACGGCGTCGAGCGCGGCACTGATGATGGTCACTGCCTCGGCCTGTTTGTGCTGGAAATCCGGAGTGAGGAATTCCACGCCGATATCCGCGTCCTGCGTGCGCAACGCGCGCAGGGTCTCGGCGAATATTTCCGAGCCGCCATTGGCCAGGTCGTCGCGGTTCACCGAGGTCAGCACGACGTAGTTGAGCGCCATCTGCGCCACCGCCTGGGCGACGCGGCGCGGCTCATCGGCGTCGAACCAGTCGGGCCGGCCGGTCTTCACCGAGCAGAACCCGCAGGCGCGCGTGCAGGTGTCGCCGAGCAACATGAAGGTGGCGGTGCCGCGGCTCCAGCACTCGCCGCGGTTCGGGCAGCGCGCCTCCTCGCACACGGTGTTGAGGCGCTGGCCGTCGATCACGGCCGAGGTGCGCGCGAATTGCGCATCATGGCCGAGCCGCACGCGTATCCACGCCGGCAGGCGCGTGGCGTTCGGCGCGCGAACTTCATTTATAGGAATGACGTTCTTGGTCATGGATCCCGGTCTGAAAAACGAAAAGGGGCGATGGACGCAAACATCCATCGCCCCTCTGTCCGTTGACCTGAGAGCTTGAGCCCCTTCGGTGGACGATCCCCAAAAAACTCCAAGGGCGTCGCTCTCCAGAGTCGATGACTGACCGCGCGGTCCTTTTGCCTGAGCGATTCCGGGCGGGTTGCGCCTTCGGCGCCGGTCCGGTGCTGGCCGGACCGGTCTCTCCCACGGGTCAAATCGAGACCGGCATTGTACGCCCGCGCTATCGGCTCGCCAAGCAGCAAGGTGGCGCGCGCAGCGCGTGCATTCCGATTCACAGGCTTAGCGTTTGTTCTTCAGGTGTAGGCGCACAGCCGGTGCGGGCTTGTTCCTGGATTTTATAATGCCCGGGTGTTGACGCCCGCGCTTCCTTCGACCGGTACCGAATTCCTGCCGGACACGCCACCAGATCCATACGCCGGTCACCGCCAATACCAGCAACATGATGGCGGCGGCGTCCATGATCAGGGCGCCGGCCGTGCCCAGAATGCGTCCGCTGTGCACATCGCGCAGCACACGCTCGACCGTCAGTTCACGTGCGCGCCAGGCCTGCTCAATCTCTGCTCGCAGGTCCTGCGGCGGCATCTGGGGCTGCGCCCAGTAGTTGACGTCGACCCCGGTCCGCATCCAGCGCAATGCGTCGAGGTCGGCGAGATACTTCCCTTGCTCGGTGTCGAGCGCCACCTGCGCGTTGCGACTGCCCAGGCGTGTGATGCTGCGCGGCAGGCCATGTTCCGGTCCAAGCGTTTCCAGCAGCATGCCGCGCGCATCCAGCAACCACAGGTGTGTGCGCCCGGCGAGCACGATGACCTCGCCGGCGCGCACCGCACCCTTGAGGGTGTCGTCCGTGGACAACAGTTCTTGCGCGTCGAGATAGACGCGGTTCCCGAGCT
>CAYHES010000233.1:0-4118 GCA_964355495.1 uncultured Acidiferrobacterales bacterium | reverse complement strand
CTTGTCCTTACCTTTGTCCTTGTCGCCGCTGCCCAGCACCACCTTGCCAAGAAAATGGTCGAAGTGTGCCTGTGCTCCGCCCTTCATGAAGTAGTAATCCTTCACGCCCTTGTTCTCAAGATAATACTGGAACCACTGCACCTGCTTGCCGGTCTGGTCGTAGACCAGCAGGGTTTTCTTCTGTGCCTTGGCGTCCTCGATCACGACGTCGATCTTCTTGAGTTCGTCCATCTGCGCGCGCTGCTCCTTGAACGGAAAGAGCGCCGAGTCGCGCTGCACGCGATCGCGCACATCCAGCACCACGCTCTTGTCGCCGACGCGTGCCGAGAAGTCCTTGGGCTCGATCAGGCGCGCCTTGAAGGTCTTTGAATCAATCAGATCGCCGGGCTGAATAGGGCTCTTGCCAAGCAATACGGTCTTTTCCGGCTGCGCCTTGGCCCAGTCGAAGATGCCGGCATCGTAGGCAAACACATTGTCCACGCGCGCCTTGGCCGCCAGCAGGGCAGCCTCGTAGGATTTTTGACAGGTCTTGCCGTTGCAGTAGAACACGAACGACTTTTTATGTTTGTCGCGCAATGTCAGAATCTTGTCGCCAAAACCGGTCGTCAGCGGCACACTGACTGCATCCTTGACGTGCAGCGTGTCGTACTCGTATTTTGAGCGCACATCGATCACCAGCACGTCATTGAAGCGCTTGCCGAACTCCTCGGTGGTCATGATCGACACATCCGGGAAACGCACGCGGTAGGGGAACTCTTCGTTGGCCGCATTGGCCAACGGCTGAATCAGGCCGGACAACGCCAGCAGCACCCAAAGCAATCGTTTCATGTGAATCGCCCTCCAAACCAAATCAGATGTGGCTTTACACGCAAGGTCCGCGCCCATCTGCACGACACCCAACTGCAACTGAAATGCCTACTGTAAGTGCCTAATGTACGAAATATAGACCACGGCGTGCCGTTGTAGCGCTATCGACAATTAATATACTGGTATGTTGTACGCGCATATGCCTCTGTGCGCGATATTCCTTACGGAATGTAAGGCAAGCCGACTCGGGTACAAAAACCCCTTGCGGGATAAGATTGCCCAATGACACACAAGCCCCATACAGTCGGCCTCATCCTCGCCGGCGGCCGCTCGCGTCGCATGCAGGGGCAGGACAAGACCCTGCTGGCCGTGCGGGGAGAAACCCTGCTGGCGCACGTGATCCGCCGCCTGCGCCCGCAAGTGAACGCCCTCGCACTCAACAGTAATGCCGCGCCCGATACCTTTGCTGCTTATGGCCTGCCGGTGATCCCCGATCGCCTGGCCGGTTTTCTCGGGCCGCTCGCCGGCATCCATGCCGGACTCGCACATTATCCGGAGGATCATCTTGTGACCGTTGCGGTAGACCTGCCATTCCTGCCGCCGGACCTGGTAACGCGGCTGCGCGCCGGATTGGATACGAAGACCTGTGCCTTTGCGAGCGATGGCGAGCGCCACGCACTCGCGCTGCTGTGGCGTCCGGGCATGGCGGCGAGCGTGCAGGATTATCTGCAGCGCGGCGGGCGCAGCCTCAAGGATTATCTGGCTGTCCACGGTCAGCCGGTGCGGTTCGACCGGCCGCAGGATCGCGGCCTGTTCTGCAACATCAACACGCCGGAAGACCTGGCGCATGCCGAGCAGGATACGCAGCTGCTGTAATAGTCTTCAGCCGCAGATAACGCAGGCCGTAGGATGGGTGAAACCCATCATTCACCGTTACTGGTAGGAAAAAGGCTGATGGGTTTCACCCATCCTACACGAGCCTATAACTCACGCGACGGACAGAGCGGCCCGAGTTTGCAGGCGCTGCACAGCGGGCGCTTGCGACAGACATCCTTGGCGTGCGCCACGATCAGCGCATGATACTCATTGAACAATTGTGTATCCGTGGCCAGCGACTTCTCGAACAGCTTGCGTAGCGTCTCGTAATCTTCGTCACCCTGTATGTGACCGAGCCGTTGAAAGAGCCGGCGCGTATAGGCGTCGATCACGAACACCGGTCGATTGAAAGCGTAGAGCAGAATATCGTCGGCAGTCTCCGGACCGATGCCGTGCACCTGCAACAACTCGGCGCGCAAGACTTCGGTCGGCAGGCGCGCGATGCGTTTAACGCCGCCTTTGCGGATCAGCCATGCGCAAAACGCATGCAGCCGTTGTGCCTTGATGTTGAAGTACCCGGAGGGCTTGAGCCATGCCGCCAGGCGGCGGTGCGGTGCGGCGGCAATGGCCGCGGCCGACAACGCCTTGGCCGCCTTGAGATTGGCGATCGCCTTCTCGACGTTCGTCCAGGCAGTGTTCTGGGTGAGCACCGCGCCGACCATGATCTCGAAAGTGGAATCGCCCGGCCACCAGTGTTGCGGGCCGTGGACGGCGTGCAGCCGCCGGTAGACCGCCATCAACCGGCGACCGCCATGGATGGCGGAAGTGCGGACGACTGCATGGATGCACGACTCCATGGATGGAGGAGGTAGAGCGGTGTCGGGAACAGCCGCCGAGGAGGTAGGGCAACGCCGGGAGCGGTTGCCGGAAACGCAGGAGCAGTTTTTCCGCCGCTTCATCAACCCCGGCGGCGGGTGGAAGGGGGGCGGCGAGTGCACGCAGCGGATTTCTTCGACCGCTTGTTCCCGACGCGGTCTACCTCCTCCTTCCCTGGAGTCGTAGCACCGGGGCGCGTGCGCGGGGCGCGCTTGCCGACCTCGAGTTCTGGCTTCTTGGCGGGCGCGGATTTCTTGTACTGACGCGGTTCTTCGGGCGCAAGCCCGACGCTTTCAATCAGCGCCGTCATGACGTCTTTGTCGAGTTCCTCCCAGCGCCCCGGCCGCAGCAGGCGCGGCAGCGTCACCGGTCCGAAGCGCACGCGGATCAGGCGGCTGACTTTCACGCCGACTGCTTCCCACAGGCGCCGCACTTCGCGGTTGCGGCCTTCCTTGAGCGTGACGTGGTACCAATGATTGGCGCCTTCGCCACCGGCGTCGCGGATGTCGTCGAAATGCGCGGGGCCGTCGTCGAGCTGCACACCGGCGCGCAGGCGCGTCAGCATGTCGGCATCCACCGTGCCGAGCACGCGCACCGCGTATTCGCGTTCGATCTCGCTGGACGGGTGCATGAGCCTGTTGGCCAGCTCACCGTCGGTGGTGAACAGCAACAGGCCCTGGGTGTTGAAGTCGAGACGCCCGATGACAATCCAGCGCGCATTACGCAACACCGGCAGATGGTCGAAGACCGTCGGGCGGCCTTCCGGATCGGCCATGGTGCAGACCTGGCCTTCGGGCTTGCTGTAGATAATGACGCGCCGGCGCGTGCCGTGGCGGGCGCCGGCCGACAGCGAATGGCCGTCCACGCGGATATCCTGGCCGGGTAGCACGCGATCGCCGAGTTTAGCGACGACGCCGTTGACGGTGATGCGCCCGTCGCTGATCCAGTGCTCGAGCTCGCGGCGCGAGCCCAGGCCGGCGCGCGCCAGCACCTTCTGTAGCTTCTCGGTTGGGTGAGTTTTTTTCTCAGTCACACTGGCACGCCGGGTCGATAAGATTATATTTTTCTATTTGCAATTGAAATGCATCGCCAGGGTATTGTGCGATTTTACTTTTTTCATTTTATCTTTGAACGGCACTTCGAGCCTCCTCGGTTAACTCCCTCAAGAGACTGGACGCCTTGGTGTTAAAATATTCGATGTCATTAATTACCCATCTATTTTTTTCTCTCTTCAATTCAACCACGTTTTCCCACTCTGCCGGAGAGTGATCAGGTTGGCTGCCTGGCAACGCCAATGTGAGCTGTACTGTTACCTTAGCTGCGTCGCTGGCTCGTAATATCTTTGTGACCTTGTAAGAGGTGAAGGAACAGTCTCCTCCTGCATAGAAAAAACAGGTTCCGTCTCCCAGGATTCCTTTGTTGGTTGGATTTTTCTCTAGATAGTCTGCTTCGGCGCTCTGAGCGTTTGCGATTAAGCGACCAAAATCTTGGCTAAGGAACACCGAAAGATTTTTCAATTCCTGAGGGAGTGACTGTGGCCTGGGGTTCATCAGGATCGCATAAAAACTACTAACCACGGTTTCCGGGGCAGACGACGAACTATCTGCGCCGTGGGCCCA
>CAYHES010000232.1:0-4122 GCA_964355495.1 uncultured Acidiferrobacterales bacterium | reverse complement strand
AGTTCGAGGCAGAAGTCCCCCAGCCCGACCTTATCCAGGTTTCTGCGCACCACTTCAAGCGCGGCCAGCTTCTCGGATACGAACAGAATGTTTTTCCCTTGAGCAAGTCCTATGGCAATCAGGTTCGTAATCGTCTGCGATTTGCCAGTACCGGGTGGCCCTTCAATGACAATATTTCTTCCCGAGACCGCATCGATAATCGCGCTGTGTTGGGAGCTGTCTGCATCTACGACGAGTGGAATCGCCGCAGCCTGTGGGTCGGCATCGATGTTGTACGTTTCGCCATAGGGGTTGCCATCTGCCTCCCGGTTTCCTTCGAGCAAAGTTGTGATTATTGGATGTTTGGTCAATGGGCCTGTCGCGGGCCATATGGTTGGGTCAAGATCGAGATACATGAGAAGCTTGCCGAATGAGAACATGCCAAGCGTCATTTCTCGGGCGACGTGCCACCGCCGTTTCTCAGCAACTGCATCCTTTACCCGCTCGAAATAGCGCTCGGGATGAAGGTCTTCATCGATTTCTGGAAAGGCGATTCCGAAATCCTGTTTCAGCTTTTCGGTGAGCGACAGGTTGGGGGTTATATCCTCCCCGCTATATGACAATGAGTAGCGGTAGCGGAACGCTCTGGCGTCGAACTTGCCGCGTTCCAACGTCACGGGAATGAGAATCAACGGAGCGCGATTCTTCTCGTTTGAATTGTCATCCTCGTACCACTCAAGGAAGCCGAGTGCGAGATACAGGATGTTCGTGCCGGATTCTTCTATTGCGGTCTGGGCATCGCCGGATATCTTCTTCAGTCGCCGTTCCAGATCCCGCGCGTATAGCTGCGTTTGCAGGAACTCGTCCTTGTGCTTTGCTTCCGGACCGGTGGAGTCATGTAGATTCGGCAATTCATTTTCGACCCGAACGCCATTCTGCATGTGTGATCTGCCGCGCCCGGTTGAACCAGGGTTACCCGAGGACGAGTTAAACAGGTCCAGCGAATTATCGGTTTCCTCATCTTCATCAGGTTCAGGCAGAGGGGCGAAATACATCGTCTTCTCGCCCGTGATGAGCATTCTGAAAACCTCGTCCGGTAGCTCATCAACGATAGGAAGCGACCGACTACCAGCACGGTAATTCAGCAGACGGTTACGTCTGGATAAATCCAGTAACTTCTTGCGAATCCTATCAAGCGAGACTGTGATCCCGCTTGTTCCGGAGTCAGTTGGTGGTTTCGTAGCCATGCCTATTGTTCGCTTCGTCCTATCGTGTCTCGTCAAGATAACGAGACACCTGTTAACTGATGAGATATTGTTTTCTGGTGGTAATGGTCTATCTCTGTGCCAGCCACTTGTTGACGACGTCAATTGCCTCCGTAATTTCTTTTGGGATGGCTTCTTTGGTTTTCAGTCCGTCAATTATTGCCAGGGCTCTGCTCGCCTTGTGCTCTGCATTCTTTCCAATACCAAGCAACTGCTCGAACGAAGTTTTGAAACTGTGCAGCGCCGTTCCAGCAGATGCCTCGATTACCATGGCGTTCTCGCTATCCTTCTCATCCTTCCCATCGAGATCGAATAGCACCATGACGGGTATTTCATAGGCGTGGCAAACGGTGACGTAATGAGGAATCTTGCTCTTGCCATTACTGCTTATGACGGTCAGTTGATCGAGCCGGCACCCCAACACATGAGCGAGTCTCGGTAAGCCGTATTTCTCTACAGGCCCCTCGACAAGCAGTACCCTCCGCGCGAAAAACAGCTCGCTGTCATTGGAGCTGAAAGTGGTTTCGTGGTAGTAAAACTCCGGAATATCATCCAAGTGTTCGGCAATGGTTTTTGTACCGAGCTTCTCCGCTAATTTGTCTTGCTTGGGATAAGTCTGGTCTCTGGTCATTCTCGAAATCCCGCGCCAGTATCCAAGATCAACGAAGAGAGGGGAATGGGTCGTGACGATGGTCTGCGCCACGGATTTTTGCATGTGATCGGCAAGCCTCGATTGTAGCTGTGGATGCAAGTGCAGCTCGGGTTCATCAATTAAGAGAATCAGATCATCACCTGAGCGTTCACTGACTTGTTCGAGAAGAAGAAGCGCGGCGAGCATGGCGATCCCGGAGCCGGCACCTTCCAGGTCAACCTGATTCGAACCCTCTCGAAATGAAAGAAAACCTTTTGAAAACGGCTGTTCGATGTTCAGCAACGATATTTCCAGGGACGAGAAGTCGTCACCCAACATCACGGTCAGTTGTTCCCTCAAAGGGACGAGCAACTCGCGGTTCTTTTTATCCTCGATAACGCTGATAACGCTGTCGTAGTAGGTGGCCCATTTACCTGTCGTCTCCTCCTGCGACCAGCCTTTTCGATATCGCCAGTTGAGGTCTTTGGCGATTTTCGTGAAGAGCGAATTGAAACCGGCTTTCGTCTCCCGCTCACGCTGGCGGTCGAAATAGAAGACACCTGGAAAGCCAATAAGGTCGTTTGCGAGTGAAACTGTGTCCTTCCGAGCATCCATCTTCTTTCCACTATTTCTCAGGATTGCATAGCCTTTCTCCGATTCGGTAACCGAACTTGGCAGATCATTTACCGATACATCAATCGGTAAGGACAGTTGGGCGATATCCGCCTTCTTCGCGTATGTAATCGGAAGACATAAATGAGAAACCACAAACGGGTCCGAAAACGCTCTCCTCGGTGCAGCGCGATCGCGGCGCTTGACGTTCAACTCTACCGATGTAGATAAGATGAGCTGATGCTGATATCCGTCGGGAATCTTGACTGCAAACGGCTTATCGAATTCAACCACGATCTTGATATCGCCCACATCTTCACTGTTGAAGTCCTGTTCATCAAGTCGAGACGACAAATAGTAGGATGATGTTGCGTAATTGATCGCTTCGAGGACGGCAGTTTTTCCTGAACCGTTCTCTCCAACCAGTACATGGTGATCGGCAAACTCCAGTTCGGTGCTTTTGTGACCGCGAAAGTTCTCGATTTTGATGCGCGATATCTTCATGTCCCATTACCTTGCCATCACCGCACCAAGCGCCTTCTCGAACGGCTGTACACCGTGACGATGAACGTCGGGAAAGCGGTCCAGCGCCTTGATCATTTCCAGCATCGCGGGATTGATCCACTCGATTGCTACACACAGTTCGGCGTGCTGTTGTGCCAGGTCGCGCCAATGCCAGATGGGCTCGTGGTGAAACACGCGGTTACGCATGTGGCGAATGCGATGCAGTTGCTTGGATAGCATTTTTCGTGTCCGTATGTGTCGCGGCATGAACGGAAAGACGGTCTTGAGCAGCCGGGGCCAGAGAATCTGCTCGTAACGCACGTCGAACAAACTGGTCCAGAAACCGAAGCTCAGTTCTGCCACCACGCGGCCCGCTTCGTGCGGCTTCCGGTCGCGCGCGAGCGTCTCTCTGGCTTTGCGTATCGTTTCTTGCTCGCGCGGATGCGGAATGACGCGTGGGTCGTCAAACCAGAATTCGGTCCGGTAAGCAACCGTCGCTGCGTCGTGGATGCTGTTTCGCAGCGCGACTTCCAGCCCCTGCAAGGCGGGATAGAGGCTTTCGCACAGGGCGATGTTCCAGGCGTAATGCGCGAAAAGATTGAGGTCGCTGCCGTCCGTTCCACGCTGGCGGTAGGCTTCTAACCTTTCGTGGGAAATCGCATTTCGCAGCAGTGCTGCAAAATCTCCTTGCATTCTCCTCCCTCGGTAGCTATGTTTATGGACGCAGCCCCCGGACAAATCCTCTCCCGGCCCCGTGCCGGTGACGATCCCGGGGTTTTTTATTGCTCGCCGCACCTCGCAGTCTTCGTAGCATTCTGTTCTGGAAAGCCTCGCTGAACAAGGGTTTATTCAAATCGCATGGTGGCGAGGGAACCGAGCCACGATGCGCTTTCACCCGAAAGGGAGTCTACCGGAGCAAAGCGCAGGCAGTCTCCCGGTTTGTCTTTGAGGCAAGGAGCACCGCGACCACGATGAGGGGAACGGCTGGCTCACCAAGGGCGTAGCGGAAAACCCGAAGGGGTTGGAGCCGCCCGACTGAGACAGCCGGGCGGGCGGGGCTTCTAAAACCCCGGCTTGGGGGGGGGGCGCCCCCCCCCCCCCCCCCCCCCCCCCCCCCCCCCCCCCCCCCCC
>CAYHES010000231.1:0-4132 GCA_964355495.1 uncultured Acidiferrobacterales bacterium | reverse complement strand
GTCGGGTTCTTTACGCCGATTCGCGAACTGACGGTTTCGGCCTATAGCTTCACGCTCGGGCCGTGGGAGGCCTTCTGGGTATTTTTCTACGGGTTTGCCACCTTCGGTAACGCCGGATTCCTGCGCGAGCAAGTCTGTATCTACATGTGTCCGTATGCGCGCTTCCAGGGCGCAATGTTTGACCCCAATACGCTGATTATTTCCTACGACAAGGCGCGAGGTGAACTGCGTGGCGCGCGCGGCCGCATCGTCGACCCGAAATCGCAGAACCTCGGGCACTGCATCGATTGCACGCTGTGCGTGCAGGTCTGCCCGACCGGCATTGATATCCGCAATGGCCTGCAGTACCAATGTATTGCCTGTGCGGCGTGTGTGGACGTGTGCGACACGGTGATGGACAAAATGCAGTACCCGCGTGGCCTGATCCGCTATACCACCGAGAATGCACTGGAAGGCAAACCGAGCCACATCCTGCGCCCGCGCGTGTTGATCTATGGCAGTTTGCTGGCCGCGATTGCGGCGGCGCTCGTCATCTCCGTATTGCTGCGCATTCCGCTGGATGTGGATGTGATCCGCGACCGCAATACCCTGTACCGCGAAACCAACGAGGGGCTGGTGGAGAATGTCTATACCTTGCGTATCCTGAACATGGACAATAGCGCCCACGCCTACCGGTTATCGGCGGAGGGCATCGAGGGCCTGCGCATGCACGGCGATGTTGAGCGTGTGACGATTGAATCCGGACAGGTGCGCGAACTGGTGGTGCGCCTGCAAGCCGATCCGGCAAACCTCAAGGAACGTAGCAGCCACATTCGTTTCCGTATGCAGGCGGAGGACAGCGCCAGGCTGGTCGCCACCGAGGAAGCACGCTTCCTCGGTCCCATCATTCGCTGAACCATGATACCCGTGAACGTAATTCGTCCCTGGTACCGCGAGCCGCTCGTCTGGCTCATCATCAGTCTTCCGCTCACCGCCGTGATCGCCGGATTCTTCACCCTGTATCTGGCCATCATCAGCAAGGATGGCCTGGTGGTGGACGACTACTACCAGAAGGGCAAGGAAATCAATATGTCCCTGGCGCGCGACCGCGCCGCCGCACGCCATGGCCTGCGTGCCGGCGTGCATCTCGACGCCGCCAAAAAGGAGGTCGTTGTCCGGCTCAACGCCGCCAAGGACCAACACCTGCCAGACAGGCTTGATCTGCGCTGGCTGCATGCCACGCGCGCCGGCTTCGACCGCACACAGATGCTCATTCGCTCACCCGATGGCCGTTATCGCGGCGCTTTCCCCGAGCTCGCGCCCGGTCATTGGTATGTGCAGATCGAGGCACAGGACTGGCGTTTGCAGGGTTCGCTGCGAGTGCCAGCGGAAGCCCGGCTCGATCTAAAACCACCCGACATCGCGTCTGGCATGTAGGCCGGCTTTGATGTATAGGGAAATACGAATGCCGCGAGCGCAGGGATGCGCAGGAGCGGCCCGGCCGACAGACAGATTCGCATGACCCCCGACACCACACTACTCTCCGCCTTTCTCGTCGGCCTGCTCGGCTCCACCCACTGTCTCGGCATGTGCGGTGGCATCGTGAGCGCGCTGACGTTCGGACTGCGTGCCGACCTGCGCCGCTCGCCGTGGACACTGGGCCCGTATCTGCTCGCGTACAACGCCGGGCGCATCAGCAGTTATGTCATCGCCGGCGCCGTCGCCGGTGCCGTGGGCGCCGGCGCGTTCGGTGTGTTGCCGTCGAGCACAGCGCGCTGGGCGGTGAAGCTGGTCACCGGCGGCTTCATGATCGCGCTGGGACTCTATCTCGCCGGCTGGTGGCCGGGCCTGCAAATCCTGGAGAAGTGGGGTGGAGTACTGTGGCGACACATCGAGCCAGTCGGTCGCCGGTTGCTGCCGGTGGATCACCCGCTCAAGGCACTGGCCTTTGGCCTGGTGTGGGGCTGGCTGCCATGCGGCATGGTGTACGCCATGCTTGCCTGGGCGCTGTCCTCCGGCTCGGCCGGGCAGGGTGCCGCGCTGATGCTGGCCTTCGGGCTTGGCACATTGCCGATGCTGCTTACCATCGGCGCCACTGCCGAATGGCTCAAGGATTTCGTGCGTTACCCGCGCGTACGCCAAGGCGCCGGGCTGATCGTGCTGTTGTTCGGTCTCTACACCATTCTCGCGCCCGGTGGGCATGCCGGACATGGCGCGGACCCCGTCGGTCATACGCCATCCGCGGCTGCACACGCCGGTCATCCGTGAATGTGAGTTTTTTGTACAAGGGTGGGCATCGCCCACCACACATGGCCGTGGCCGGCGCACGCTGGTGGGTGATGCCCACCCTCTACATCTATTACTGCTACGGCGACGTCAATGCGGCACTATATAAGGCGTTATGTTTAGCGTGGAAGAGTGCAGGGGGAATGACTCCGATCACTTAAAGCCCCGCCAATTATTTGTAGGGTGTACTTGCGCACCGATACGCGACTCAACGCTGCCAACGGTGCGGTCGCTCCCACGCATCTCGGCAACTGCTCCTGCGTTGCTCTCGGCCGCTATTCCCGACGCGGCTCTCGGCAACTGCTCCATGCGTTGCTCTACCTTCCACATCCATGTGGTCGTACCTCCTCCATCCCTGGAGTCGTACCTCCCGCCATCCATGGCGGTCGCCTGCGCTCGCGGCATTTGTGCGTCCATGCGCAGCACAAGCGCAGCCTACGTTATTATTTGGATGGCTTCATAAGCCTGCGCGCTATTCGTCATCGCGCCGCGCTACGACCTGCGGCAGCCCGCGTAGGTTGCGGCTGAATGAAATGAAGCCCAACAGGCCATTCGCCAGGGTGGCAAAAGGATGTGCCTGCTTCACGCCCTGCATGACCGTGCGTAGATCCTCGATATGTCGCACCAACAGGTCCGAATGCCGCTCGGCCAGGTTCACTGTGAAAGAATAGGTTCCTCCCGCCACTTTGGCCCGCCGGTAGCGCATGGCCTCTTCCATTCCCTGGGATGTTGGGCTTCATTTCATTCAGCCGCAACCTACGCGGGCTGTCTGTCTCACCGCGTCGGTCTCGAACGCGAAGTAAGGCGATTTAGTCAAGAGTAGCTATGAAGTTGAGTTTACAGATTTTATTGTGGTGGCTGATAAACACCGTTAAAAAAACTGCATCCATAACCAGGCGGAAACAAAGAATCGCGGCGAATCCAGTGTTCAGTACCGTAATTAGCCACCGCATGTGCCACTTTAACGAGCTTTGCTTTTGCTTCAACAACTGGACCACAGTTCGTTTCATCTCCTTCCTTAAGCGAATCCCTGAATAACGCAACCCTTTTACGTTCGGCTGCGGCTTTAGCGGCCTGCTCTTTCTCGTAAATGGCCTGCTGTCGAGCAATCTCTTTGTCTCTAATGGCCTTTTGTCTCGTCGTTTCAGCGACCTCTGCCTCTTTGCGCTTTTGTTGGGCTTCTGCGCGCTTTTGTTCGGATTCTACATAAGGGGCCAATTGCTGATTGATGATAGGCAATAGATTGTCTGGGTCATTTTGAAATCCACCACGCTTCGACTCGATATCGAATCTCATTCGTCGGAGATATGCCTCGTTTTGTGGAGACGACAGCGCCTGCTTGTATTCTTGATATTTCTCCTTATCCCATAACTCTTGTTCTGCGTTTTGACGTTTCTGTACATTCTTCGCTGCTGCAGTTAGTCCTTTGTCAGAACATCCGCTAGGAGACACCTCATAGCGGTGCCCGGCGAGGGTATTACAGGCCACACTCGTTTTTCCCAAGTCGATACGATGTGGTCCAGGTGAAACTGTCGTAGTACGTAGGCCTGTAAATGGATTGCCATCAACGGATACTATTATGACCTGTGATCCAACAGCATGAATAACAGCCATCTTTGCCATTGCTTCTTCAGAGGCCGGTGTGCTGGCACAACCTGAAATAATAAATAATATGAACATCCCAACATGTTTCTTCATATAGTTCACCTTTAAATATGCATCCCCTTTAGAAACGTCTTTGGCTTATTCCTTGAATTCAAACAGGCGATCCATTCAGACGAAGCGCTTGCGCAGCCAATGATCATTTTAGGGCTGCCTAACTGCATTTCGGCGGGAATAAA
This sequence comes from uncultured Acidiferrobacterales bacterium, assembly GCA_964355495.1. Taxonomy (GTDB): domain Bacteria; phylum Pseudomonadota; class Gammaproteobacteria; order Acidiferrobacterales; family UBA6901; genus UBA6901. The sequence goes on along the minus strand of CAYHES010000231.1, from coordinate 26 downwards.
ACTTGATCTGAGTAAAAACATAGTGT
>CAYHES010000230.1:0-4134 GCA_964355495.1 uncultured Acidiferrobacterales bacterium | reverse complement strand
ACAAGCCGGTGAAGACCGGCGTGACCTGCAACACCGAATGCCACTCGGTCAAGAACCCGGCCACCGGCAAGCCGTTCAGCCACAAGCCGATCGTCGAGGCCTATCGCGAGAGCGTGCACGGCCGCGGCAAGCTCGCCACCGGCACCGATGCCGACAAACCTTACTGCATCACCTGTCATACCAACCCGTTGTACAACCCGGCGGAGCTGGCGCCGCCCAAACAGATTATCGATCGCTGCACGCTTTGCCACGAGGACCGTAACTTCGTCACGCGCTGGTACAACCACACCAGCCGCCGCATCCGCGAGGTGCGGCGCACGCCGGAGCAGATCGTGGCATTGTGCTCCACCTGCCACGACGACCAGCGCATGATCGAGCGCCACCAGTTGAAGGCCAAGGCCGAGGGCCGCGAGCTCGGGCGCAAGTTCCCGCTGGCGGTCGAGTCGTACGAGGAAAGCTTCCACGGCAAGATGGTGAAGTACGGCTTCGGCGCCGCGGCCAACTGCCTCGACTGCCATGCCGACACCGTCAACTACTACAAGAGCGTGCACGAGATCCGCCCGTCGCGCGACCCGGCCTCGCCGGTACACAAGGACCGGCGCGTCGAGACCTGCAAGCGCTGCCATACCTATGCCGACCAGAACTACGCGCAGCTCGATCCGCACCCGACCAGCAAGCGCGGCCACAACTCGTTCCGCTATTTCGCCGAGATGATCTACAACATCGTCGGCTACGTGGTGATCACCGGCCTGGTGGGGCTGTCGCTGTTCGAGACCTTCGGCCGGCGGCGCGACGGTGTCGGCTGGCGTCTGATGCACGGGTCGTCATGGTGGCGCAAGAGCAAGCGTGGTCGCGATCGCATCGTCTGACACCAATGCCCGGCGATGGACATGAAACAATGAGAGGTCGAGAAGAATGAAGCTGTCCAAAGAAGCGCACGACGTCCTGGAAACCTCCATGCGGCAGAACCGCACGAGCGCGCAGGAGCGCGAGGAGATCGAGGCCATCGTGGCGATGCTGCCCGAGGATCGGGTGCTGCTCTACAAGAACGTGGTGTCGAACCCGCTCGGTGACCTGTATCGCTATTCGGTCCACATCCGTATCCAGCACATGCTGACCTTTGTCACCTTCCTGACGCTGGCGTTCACCGGCCTGCCGATCCATTTCTTCGAGTCGTTCTGGGCCGAGCCGTTCAATGCGCTGCTCGGCGGGGTGGGCATCACGCGCGTCATCCACCGCACCATCGCCGTGATCATGATCGTCTCGATGGTCTATCACCTGCTCACCATCACGCTCGGCAGCTGGTGGCGCATCCGCGCCGGGACCTTCGACATCCGCCGCACCATCATCCCGTTGTGGAAGGACGTGCGCGACTTCCGCGAGGACCTGCAGTACTTCGCCGGCCAACGCAAACAGCGCCCGGAGATGGACAAGTTCAACTACAAGTCGAAGATCCACTATTTCGCCGCCGCCTTCGGCAACGGCGTGATGATACTGTCGGGCTCGACATTCCTGTTTCCGGAGCTGTGGGCGATGATCCTGCCCACCAGCATGGTCGCGCACTGGCAGGAGCTGATGCGCCTGTCGCACCCGCACGAGGCGCTGCTGGCGCTGCTGGTGATCGCGTTCTGGCACTGGTACAACGTGCACCTCGCGCCCGGCCGCTTTCCGATGCAGTGGACCTTCCTGACCGGCAAGATCACGCGCGAGCACCAGATGGAGGAACACTTCCTCGAATACCTGCGCAACCTGGTGGAACTGCCGGCGGAGCGCAAGGCCCTGCAGGACGTGCTCGACAGCCGCGAGCTGGCGGGCGAGACCGCGGGCCGCAAAGGCGGTAAATCATGATGACGCCGTTGACCCGCTGGCAGAAGCTCGTCGCCTACTCGGCGCTGGCGCTGGTCGGGCTGTGGACGCTGTGGGGGCTGTTTGCCATCTGGGCGATGTTGACCGACCCGCGTGGATGATGCTGGAGGCTGCGTATGCATGACCTGTCGACCGCCAACACTACCCTGATCGTCATCGCGGTGCTGCTGTTCTTCTTTCTCGGCATCGCGATCATGGTCATCATGGACCACAAGGCCAAGCTGCCGGGCGGCTTCACGGCCAACCCGTTCAGCGTGGTCGGCATGCGCCGCGATCACCCGGTGATCGCGTTCCTGACCACCATCATCCTGTTCGGCATCATCGGCAGCCTGATGCTGGCGATGATCGCCACCGTCACCGGCTACTTCGACATCTTCAAGCCGGCCAAGCCGCCGGGCCTGCTGAGCCGGTTGAGCGAGGGCCGCACCGCGGAGCGTCTGCGCCACTTCCACAACCTGCCGGCGCAGGATGTCACCACGCTCGGCGCCAAGAACGTGTGCTTCACCTGCCACGGCGACTTCCCGCATTCCAAGGAGCCGATGATCCGCACCCTGCTCAACATGCACACCCAGTTCATCGGCTGCATGACCTGCCACGCGGACGACCGCAAGGTGCCGGAGTCGACCCTCACGCTGCGCTGGCTGAATTTCTCCGGCATCGCGGTCACGGGCAAGCCGTTCGGCACCGATCTCGAACGCGATACCGGCTACCTGCTGGCGACCGATGACGTCTATTCCAAGATCGTGCCCTACACCCGTGTCGACGGACAGGACAAGCTGCTTGAGATCACGCTGGACGACCCGGAGGCAAGGGAATTCGCCAAGATCCAGCACAAGCTGTCGGACCACGACCGCGAGGCGGTGAAGAAGACCTTCCACAAGTTGGTCAGCCCCAAGGGCCGGTTTTGCAGCCGCTGTCACGCCGAGGAGAATCGCGGTTACGTGCCGTTCCGCAAGCTCGGTTTCTCCGACCGGCGCATCCGCGACCTGACCAACCTCAACATCATCGGCCTGGTGCAGAAATACAAGAATTTCTACATGCCGAGTCTCATGCGTTCCGACAAGTCGCTGCCGTCGACCGAGATCCTGACCGGCTCGGAGCGCCCGGCCGCCAAGGGCGGCTCCGACATCCGCAAGGATCCGCGCACCTGGTGGAAGGAGACCTACGATGCGCCCAAGGGTGACAACAAGAAGTAGGCCTGCCGCCGGCCGGTCGTGGATCGTCGTACTGCTGGCCGCGGCACTCGGCGTGGCCGGCGTGTCTGCCGCCATCCCGGTCGCGGAACTGCGCCCGCTGTTTGTCCTGTCCGAGGGGTTGGCGCTGCCGTCCGATGTCGCGGTCGGGCGCGACGGCCGCATCTATGTGGTGGACAGCGGCAATCACCGCATCGCGGTGTTTGAACGTGGCGGCAAGCGCCTGTTTACTTTCGGACAACGTGGCGGCGGTCCGGGCCAGTTGCGCGATCCGGTCGGTATCGGTATCGCGCCGTCCGGCCAGGTGTATGTCGCCGACAAGGGCAATCACCGCATTCAAATCTTCGCCGCCGATGGCGCCTATGTGCGCGCCCTGGCGGTAAAGGCCGGCGGAAAGGACGTGGCGCCGGTAGACGTGGCCGTGGACGCGGCCGGCAAGAACGTATACGTCACCGGCAACAACAACCACAAAGTCATGGCCTTCAGCCCCGATGGACGCCTGCTGCAGCAGTGGGGCGGCGAGGGCGTGAACCGCGGCGAGTTCCGCTATCCGGCCACGATCGCGGTTGGCGCCGACGGGCGGGTGTATGTCGTGGACGTGCTCAACACGCGCGTGCAGGTGCGCGACCCGAATGGTTCGTTCTATACGGTTGGCGAGTGGGGCGTGCTGCCCGGCCAGTTGTTCCGGCCCAAGGGCGTGGCGCTCGACCGGCACGGCCGGGTGTACGTGAGCGACAGCTATCTCGACGTGGTGCAGGTGTTCAGCAGCGCTTATCAATTCCTGCACGTGCTGGGCGCGGGCGGCAAGCCGCAAGCGCTGACCTCGGCCGCCGGTATCGCCATCGATCACGACAATCGCCTGTACGTCGCCGAGATGCTCAAGCACCGCGTCACGGTATTCGAGTTGCCGCCATGATCCGCCGCGCGCTGTTGCCCGTGTGCGCGTGGGCCGTGCCGCTGGTGGCGCTGCTGGGGGCCGTGCCGGCGGCGGCCGAGCCCGCCGACGTGGCGGAGAACCGTGAATGCGCCACCTGCCACATCATGTGGCTCAACGACTTCAAGCGCAGCGACGTCA
>CAYHES010000229.1:0-4146 GCA_964355495.1 uncultured Acidiferrobacterales bacterium | reverse complement strand
GAGGTGCTGGTGGATTACGCCTTCCAGACCGGCGGCACGGCTGGCTTCAACGTCCTCGATCAGAGTTATCAGGCGAGCCTGACCCTGTACCGCTATTACACCGCCTACGTTCGTCATCACGATTCCAGCTATCGCCTGACCGCGGGCGCACCCACGTTGCCGCTCAACTCGCTGCGCAATACCCTGTACGGCCTGCGTGTCGACCAGCCGTTCCTGCAGGACTACATGCTGGGCGGCGAAGCGATGTTCGAACGCCAGGACGAAGAGATTGCGCCGTACCGTCGCGAGAGCTACGACGCCTATCTGCAGATGCCACCGTTGTGGCGTGTCAATCTGCGACTGTCGGGACGGCGCGTGCTCGCGGATTATCTCAACTCGCCGGAGGATGTGAACCTGACCGGCTGGGCGTTGCAACTGCGTTCCGTTCCCTGGGCCTACACCACCCTGACCGCCGAGGCCGCGTACGAGGAAGACACCGGCGGCACCTTGCGGCGCGCCATCTGGCGCGACACGCTCAGTGCGGAGTGGCGCATCCGGCAGTTGGCGGTGCGCGGCGAGGCGCAGTACACGCGCGAGGAGCAGGGCACCTACGAACGCGACCGGACGGTGATCCGGATCACGGCACGGCGGAATTTCTGATGAAACGAAGACAAATCGCCATGCAGGCCTGGTACGGGAGCATCGTGCTGTGCGCGGGTTTGCTGGCGGGCGGTTGCGCCACGAGCGCGCCGGCGACGGACAACGAGGCACCCGCCACGGCGCAGGTGTGGCCGGAGCCGCCGGCCGCGCCGCGCATCGGCTACGTGCGCTCGTTTTCGCGACCGGCGGATCTCGGCATCAAAAAATCGTTCTTCGAGCGTCTCGGTGAGTTTTTCGTGGGCGCCTCCGACGCGCGCCTCATCCGTCCGATGGCGGTGGTCGAAACCGGCGACGCCACGCTGTGTGTGGCCGATCCCGGCGCCAAGGGCGTGCAGTGTTTCGATGCGAAGCGCGGCCGCTATCGTCTGGTCCAGGGCGTCGACGATGCGCCGCTGCCGAGCCCGGTGGGGCTGGCCGTAGGCGCGCGCGGCGAAGTGTATGTGGCCGATTCGGCGCTCCGCCAGGTCCTGGTCATCGAGCCCGGCGCGCGGCAGGCCACGCCATGGGCGCTCCAGTCTGAAATCCGGCAGCCCACCGGCCTGGCCTTCGACCCGGTCAGCCAGCAGTTGTATGTCGTGGACACGGCCGCGCACGACATCAAGGTGTTCGCGGCCGATGGTGCGCTGCGCAAGGCGTTCGGCCGGCGCGGCACGGGCGATGGCGAGTTCAATTTTCCCACCATGATCTGGCGCGACGCCGCGGGCCGGTTGTACGTGACCGACTCACTCAACTTTCGCATCCAGATGTTCGACGCGCAGGGCCGGTTCCTCGGCCGTTTCGGACGGCACGGCGACGCCAGCGGCGATCTGTCGCGGCCGAAGGGCGTGGCCACCGACCGTCTTGGTCATGTCTATGTGATCGACTCGATGTTCCATGCCCTGCAAGTGTTCGACCGCAATGGTGCGTTTCTGCTCGCGGTCGGCGGGCAGGGCCGGGCGGCGGGCGAGTTCTGGTTGCCGACCGGGCTGTTCGTCAGTGACAATGACACCATCTATATCGCCGACTCGCACAATCAGCGCGTGCAGGTGTTGCGCTACATCGGAGGCCAGCCATGAACCGCCACATGTCCCGCTCGCTCGCCGCGCTGTTGCTGGCGCTGACGGCGAACGTGGCGCTGGCCGCGGTCAGCACCACCAAGCATAATCTCTCGGTCAGCGGGTCCGGCACGATCAAGGCCACCAGCGAACCGCAGATCTGCGTGTTCTGCCACACGCCGCACAGCGCCGCGCCCAGCAGTCCGCTGTGGAACCGGCGCAGCCCCGGCGGCGTTTACACGCCGTATACGAGTTCAACCGCGTTCGCCACGCCGGGCCAGCCGACCGGTGCGTCGATACTTTGTCTCAGTTGCCACGACGGCACCATCGCGCTCGGCGAAATCCTGAGCTCCTCCAGCCGCATCAACATGGCCGGCGGCGTGACCACCATGCCGACCGGCCCGGGGCGTCTGGGCACCGATCTGTCCGACGATCATCCGATTTCATTCAATTACACCGCGACCCTCGCCAGTCAGCGCGGCGAGCTGGTGAACCCGGCCGCGCTCACCGGTGCCGTGAAGCTCGATCGCAACGGCCAGATGCAGTGCACCGCCTGCCACAACGCCCACGACGACAGCAACGGCAAGTTCCTGGCGGTGGCGAACACGCGCTCGGCGCTGTGCCAGACCTGCCATGTGAAGAATTACTGGGCCCAGTCGGCGCACAGCACGTCGAATGCCACCTGGAGCGGCCTGGCCCCCGATCCCTGGCCGACCAGCACCCTGACCACGGTGGCGAACAACGCCTGTCTCAATTGCCACAAGCCGCACACCGCCGGCGGCCGCCAGCGCCTGCTCAACTATGCCGCCGAGGAGAGCAACTGCTCGGCCTGCCATAACGCACACGTGGCGCAGAAAGATATCATGGCCGAGTTCAACAAGTTCTCGCGCCATCCGGTCACCAGCACCACCGGCGTGCACGACCCGAAAGAACCGGCGGTGGTGAGCGCGCGCCACGTTGAATGCTACGACTGCCACAATCCGCATGCCGCGCGCAGCGGTGCTGGCACACCGCCCGGTCCGCTCGCCGGGGCGCGCGGGGTCGGCGCCAGCGGCAGTGAGGTCAATCCGGCCACGCGCGAGTACGAGATATGCTTCCGCTGCCATGCCGACAGCCCCAACAAGCCAGCGCCGCGCACCACGCGCCAGATCGCCCAGACCAACGTGCGGCTCGAATTCGATACCGCCAATCCGTCCTACCATCCGGTCGAAGGGCCGGGCAAGAATGCGAATGTGCCGAGCCTGAGCGGTGCTCCGGCCGGTCTCACCACCTCCAGCACCATCGGCTGCAGCGACTGCCACAACAACGACAGCGGGCCGAAGGCCGGTGGCGTCGGTCCGAATGGGCCGCATGGCTCGAACTATGCGCCCATACTGGTACGTCAATACATCACCCAGGATCCGAATACCGAAAGCGCCTCGTCGTATGCGCTCTGCTACAACTGCCACAACCGCACCAGCATCCTCGGCAACCAGAGTTTCCCGCGCCACAGTTTGCACATCGGCGGCGGTGGCGGGGGTGGTGGCATGGGCGGGGTCAATGCGCCCTGCAACACCTGCCACGATCCGCACGGCATCAGCATCACCCAGGGCAACAGCCTCAGCAATAGCAAGCTGATTAACTTCAATACCGCGGTGGTCGGCCCGAATTCGGCGGGCATCCTGCGGTTCGAGTCCGCCGGGACTTTCTCCGGCCGCTGTTATCTCTCCTGTCACGGGAAGAACCACAACCCGTGCAGCTATGGCGCTGCCGGTAACGGGTGCGGCGGGATGGGCGGTGGCATGTGAGGCGGTGGTTTTTTTTGCAAGGCGACGGTTTTTTGATATCGATCATTATTGAAATGGGGATGGGGCGGTAATATTTTTTTCAATAGATGGCACGCATCGCAGCAGGGTGCCGGAACGGGAGCTTGGGACACGCACCATGCAACGCCTGTTCAGGGTGGAAAGGATAATTGGAGCCGGCCTGCTGGCCGCGGCCATGGCGGCCGGTGCCGCGTCTCCGCAAGAACAACAACGGCAGAAGGCCATGCCCAAGGTGAACGAACAGCAACTGTTGAACGCGCCGCAGCGCATTCCGAAGCTGGTGGCGGACGGCGAGCTCGCGCTCGCGCAGGTGCCGAACCCGCACTGGCGGCGCGACGCCTGCCAGGCCTGCCACAGCGGCACGCCCACGCGCGCCAGCCCCAAGCTGCGCGACGCCGACGTGAGCCGCCTGTGCAATACCTGCCACGGCGCGATCTCCGATCACGGCTACATCCATCCGACCGGCATGCCGGTGCCGAAGGACATGCAGGCGCGCCTGTCGAAGCCGTTCCGCGAGGCCGTGACCCGCGCGCGCGGCACCATCAGCTGCATCACCTGCCACGATGTGCCGATGAGCTGCCTGCCGCAACGCGCCGGCGAGCGCGGGCTCAACCCGCGCTTCTTCCGCGAGGGTCCGTACCGCGATCGCAGTGCGCTGTGTTATCGCT
>CAYHES010000228.1:0-4153 GCA_964355495.1 uncultured Acidiferrobacterales bacterium | reverse complement strand
AGTCGAACGAGTATGCCAATCTGCTGGCCGGTGACCGCTTTGAACCGCACGAAGAAAACCCGATGATCGGTTTCCGCGGGGCCGCACGTTACGTCGCCGAAAGTTTCCGTCCATGCTTCGAGCTGGAATGCCGCGCCCTCAAGAGGGTGCGTGACGACATGGGCTTCACCAACGTCGAGATCATGGTGCCCTTCACGCGCACCGTGGAGGAAGCGCGGCAGGTCGTGGAGCTGCTGGCGGCGAACGGGCTGAAGCGCGGCCAGAACGGCTTGCGCGTGATCATGATGTGCGAGATTCCATCCAACGCCCTGCTGGCCGGGGACTTCCTGCAACACTTCGACGGTTTCTCGATCGGCTCCAACGACCTCACCCAGCTCACCCTCGGCCTGGACCGCGACTCCGGCCTGGTCGCCGCATCGTTCGATGAACGCAATGCTGCGGTCAAGGCGCTGTTACGCATGGCCATCCAGGCCTGCCGCGAGCAGGGAAAATACGTCGGCATCTGCGGCCAGGGGCCTTCCGATCACCCGGATCTTGCGCTGTGGCTGCTGGAGGAGGGAATCGACAGCATATCCCTCAACCCCGATAGCGTGGTTGAAACCTGGCTGTTTCTCGCCGACCAGCTTGCGCAAAAGACGGCCGAGCGTAATCCCAAACGCTCAATGGTAGCTGCGGATGAATAACGGCATGCCGCGCGGACTGGTCAGTCCGGCGATGAAACGTCCGGTATTCTTCATTTCCGATCGCACCGGTATTACGATTGAAACGCTCGGCCACACCCTCCTGACCCAGTTCGAAGACGTGGAGTTCGAGCGCATCAATTGCCCGTTTGTCGACAATGCCGAAAAGGTCGCCGCGGTGGTGGGGCAGATCAATCGCGCCGCCGAACGTGGCGAAGGACGCCCGTTGGTGTTCAGTTCCCTGGTCGATCCGGCATTGCGGGAACAGGTGGGTCAGTGCGCCGGGGTGTTGTTCGATTTGTTCGACGCCTTCATCAATCCGCTGGAGACTGAACTCGGTATCCGATCATCGCGCGCCGTGGGGCGCTCGCATGGCATGGGCGTCTATGCCACGTACAAGACCCGCATCGATGCGGTGAATTTCGTGCTCGCCAACGATGACGGCGCCAGCGCGCGCCACTATCCCGATGCCGACATTCTCCTGATTGGCGTGTCACGCTCCGGCAAGACACCCACCTGCCTGTATCTGGCGCTGCACTACGGCATCCTCGCCGCCAACTACCCGCTGACCGAAGACGACTTCGGTGCGAATCGCCTTCCCGAAACGCTCGCGCCCTACCACAACAAACTCTACGGATTGACCATCGACCCCGGCCGTCTGCAGCAGATCCGCACGGAGCGCCGCCCCAACAGCCCGTATGCCAGTGCCGAACAGTGCCGCTTCGAAGTGCAAGCCGCCGAGGCCATGTACCGGCGGGAACAAATCCCCTTCCTCGACACCAGCGCCGTCTCCATCGAGGAAATCGCCACCACCATTCTGCAGAAGGCCAACTTGCAGCGGCGCATCTAGCACCAGCCACGCGGCCTTCCGGCGGCTGTCATCTGAATGGTTTCTCGCTAGCATTAGAAGTGGCGGTCCGGAAGAATTGATACGGACCCGCACGCAATTCATCAAATATTCCAAGTGTCGAATCACTGTACAGCGGTATCTCATACGCATACTTGGATTCCGCTTTCTCAATAAATGCCCTCCAATTCTCGAACGGCGGAAGAACCGTGTAATTACTGATCCGGTCGCTAAATAGTGCGTGTCGTTCTTCTCCCTCTCCCTGCGGGAGAGGGCCGGGGTGAGGGCCAAGCAGCGCAAAAAAACGGCCCTCATCCTGTCCTTCTCCCGCAGGGAGAAGGAACCCAAGACATGTCGGGGTGCGCACTATTTACCGTTCTTCTCAGTAAGGGCATTTCGGTGTTGGTAAACCATGATTGCGCCTGTCGGCGGGCCCTTTCACCTTCGTTAGTTAGCGGACCAAGTTTTTGCCTGCGTACTCTTTAGCCTACGCTCCAGCAAGCCGAAATCACCCAGATGGGCCGTCATTAAGCTCTTCCAGAGCTTGCCGTGGTTCGGGACACTGAAATGCAGGAGTTCATGGACGATCACATACTCGCCCAGCTTTTTGTCTAATGCCAACAACTCGGCATTGAAATTGAGATTGCCGTTGGTGGAGCATGAGGCCCACTTGTTACGCATGGGGCGGATGGCCAGCGAACGCACCTTGATGTCCAGCTTGTCGGCCCATTCGAAAACCCGGGCCTTGAACTCTCCCTTGTCGCGCCAGGCACTCATGGCCGGAAGCTCTTTCGAAGCAGCATGAACAATGCCTCGACGGTGGCGGTTACCTTCTCAATGTCGTCCTCCTCTGCATAGAGGGCGAATGTCACCTGCTTTCGCACCTCGCGCAACTCGGCTTCGCTGCGCTGCCAGTTGGGGTGTTTGGCAAATGCTGCGGCCACTTTGCGGCTGGCAGCTTCGGGGTTCGGGATGCCATCGTCTGTCAGCTTGCAGAGCACGAAGTAGGTCAGCCCGTCCAATCCTCTCGCGGCCTGCTCCTTCTTGCGCTGTTCGTTCTTGTCGATTGCCTTGAGCAGCTCGGCCAGCGCCTCGGCGGTGGTCGTTTGCCGTTCCTCGAAGCTCTCCTGCACCGCCTTGGCCCGCTCCGCCAGAGCGACAAGGAAAGGGGCATCGCTGTTCTCTTCCGCCTTCTTCTCAATGGATTTGACGAGATTGATGACCTTCGTGTTGTCGTTTTCGTGCTTGCTCTTTATCTGCTCTATGGTTTCCTCGTTCACCTCGATGTATTGGAAAACCGGCTCGATATATTTCACACCGATCATCGACTGCACCAGCTCGTTGGTTTTCTTCTGGAACGCCCTGTCTACATAGACCTTCTTGGCATAGGCATTGCGCACCACGGCGTAGATGGAGGATAGCGTCGTGTAGTCGTCGATGAACGGCCGCAGGAACGCATCCGGCGAGATAATCTCGTAAAGCATCTCGATTTCCTTGTACTCCTTGAAAAACTCCTTGCGCCGCTCCTTGTCGCGGAAGTGTTCGATCAGGTTGTCCACGTCCTTGTCGTTGAACTTCTGCGTCACCAGCGCCAGATACGCTGGGGCCTTGGTTTCCATCTTCGCCTTGAACAACTGCTTGAGTAAGCCAAGGTCTTTGACGATGGCATTGATCTCGTCGCTGTCGAAGGCCAGCGCCTTCTCCAATTTGTCGAAGATGCCCACGAAATCGAGCACGAAGCCGTGCGGCTTCACCATCTCGGCCGCCTCGTTCTCATAGGGCCGGTTCACCCGCGCGATGGCCTGGAGCAGGGTGTGATCGCGCATCGGCTTGTCGAGGTACATGGCGTAGAGGATCGGCGCGTCGAAGCCGGTCAGCAGTTTCTCGGTCACAATCAGAATTTTCGGCCACTCACCGACCTTGGTGAAGTTCTTGCGAATCTGCTTCTCTTTCTTATCGTCGAGGTGCCACTTCTTCAAGTGCGCCGGGTCGTTGTTGCTGCCGGTGAAGACGATCTCGGAATACTCCGGCGGTAGAATCTTATCCAAGGCCTCCTTGTAGAAGGCGCAGGCCTCACGGTCCACGGCAACCAGGAACGCCTTGTAACCCAACGGCTCTACGTTCTGACGAAAATGATCCGCCACGAACTGCGCCACCTTCGGCACCCGGTCCTTGCCCTTGAGGAAGTTCTTCAGGTTCACCGCCCGTTCGAGAATCTTGTTCAGCTCCTCGATGTCGGCGATGCCCTCGGTTTCGGCAAGTGCGAGGAACTCCTTCTCCATGATCTCGTGCGGCACCAACATCTCGTTCGGCGCGAGGTTGTAGTAGAGCGGCAGCGTCGTGCCGTCCTCGATGCTCTCGCTGATGGAATACTTGTGCAGGTAGCCCTGATCGTCCTCGCAGCCGAAGGTCTTGAACGTACCCCTACCATAGGCCGTCTTGTCCACCGGCGTGCCGGTAAAGCCGATGTAGCTCGCATTCGGCAGGCCGGCCATCAGGTAGTTGCCGAGATCGCCGCCGGTGGTGCGGTGCGCCTCGTCAATGAGTACGAAGATGTTCTTGCGCGTGTTGAGGTTCGCCGGCATGTCGCGGAACTTGTGGATCATGGTCACGACGATGCCGCGGT
>CAYHES010000227.1:0-4154 GCA_964355495.1 uncultured Acidiferrobacterales bacterium | reverse complement strand
CTCGAACTTCACAGCCACAAGACCCAGAAACAAAAGCTGCTGAAAGACATCGAAGCGCGGCTCAACAAGAAATACAACAAAGTCGAACGCCACACTGAGACTCTCGCCGAGCTGACCAACCTCAAGAAGTCCCTGCAGAACTACGTTGATGTAATCAACGAAAAGTATGGCAAGACCGACTTGACCGTGCACGAAATTCTGTGGCGCGCCGAACGTGCGAGAAGCGCGTTCTCCGCACCACCAAGAATTCAGATCACAAACCCAACGAATACCACTGCCAACGACATCAAGGTACGTCTTGAAGCCCTGGCCGAAGTGAAAGAGCACTGGGTTGGACTTGAGCCCGACACTATCACGGCATGGCGGGGTTTCTCGTTACACACGTATTACCATCCTGATGCATCGGACTTTGAAGAAGTCCTGAGAAGGTTGCTTGGGTGTTGTTCAACGATTGCCGACGTCTGTCGCAATTTGCCTCACGCAGCTGCCGGGTCAAACATTCTGACGATAGGCGGTGCAAACAAGCTCGTATCATCACTCGATACCCTGCGAAATGTCCCGAACGGGTTAGACCAATCGCTCGTCACAGTTCTCGCATTGCCGCGCACTGCTCAGCTTATCAAATTCATCGAATCGGCAAGCGCAGTGATCTCGCCGGCGACGGGCGGGCACTCGCCACAAGACTTCGAAGGAGATGGCGATCTTCACTCGCTCTATCAAGCCATCGAGGAACTTACGCAACTAGCCTTGTCGGCTAGCACAACAAGTGCAACCGTGGATCGCGTAAGCGCATGGTGTAAGAGCATGACGAGCAAGCTCAAGACCCTTGAGCAGATGTGCAAGGGAGTTGCGGATGTTGCCAAAGTTTCTCACCCAGCGAGCTTGCGCGAGATACGTGAAATATGCGAAGTGGCTCGATTGGCCTCCAAGGCACCTGGCGATCTCGTAAACCATGCTAAGCCGTCAATGCTGTCTCAAGATACGGCAGATTATCCTGGATAAAGCTGAGCAGTTGGCAAGCAAACTCTCCATCAAGGCCATCGAGTTACAAGAGAAATTTAACCTTGCGTCGCTCCCCGATCGCGAGTCCCTCAATAGCATCCTTCGCGCCCTGCAAACACATGAGCGGAGTCTACTGCGATTCCTATCGTCCGAATTTAGACAGGCGAAGGCGAAATTCCTAGGTTTTGTAAAAGACCCGAAGGCCCTGACGCGCGGTAGCTGGACACAGAACGTAGGCGAATTGGTTCGTTACATTGACGCAAAGGGCGCTTTTGCAGGCAATCAAGAGTACCGCGACAGATTCGGTGCTCTGTTTTTAGGCATCGATACAGATTGGTCAAGACTCCGGCGTCTTCTGTCCTGGGCTGGTGAGGTTGGACAGACTATCTCGAACAGGGCGTTGTTGAGCATTCTGTTGTCACGTGATGAGCGCGTAATTTTCGCGCTCGGGAGTGAACATCAGCGCCTTATGGCGGCTACTGCCGGTTTTGCGTCGAGCGCTGCGGATGCTCTTCGACAGATACGCCTGTCGAGCGACTGGATAGCGTCGCTTCATGCCTGTGGATTGCCTGTCGCTATTGAGCGATGGCTGCTTGATGCCGATACGTTAGGACGCGCAAAAATTCTGAGCAAGATCGCAGACGCGATTCGGCCGCATGCCACCAGCATGAACGAAGACCTCAAACAGATTCGAAGGTTTGGGGAATATGATGAACTGAGCATATTCAATGCAGGGGTGCTTGATTCACCGCTGCAAAAGATAGACGAAAGACTCTCCTCTTGGGTCGCCAACCTGCCATCCGCCGGAAAATGGGCTGAGTACTGTCGTGCCGTCCAACATACAAAGAAGATCGGCCTGCATCCTCTCCTTGAACGATTTGAGGCGGGCGATCTCTCGGCTGAACATCTGCCCAAGGCATTCGAGTTTGCGCTGTATAACTCGTTATCGCGTACAATAATCCGCGAGCACCCGCTGCTCCGCGATTTCACTCGCATAGGTCACGAACGAATCCGCGCCAGATTCGCCGAGATTGATAGACAAATCCTGCGGCTCAACCGCGAACTGATAGCCCACCAAGCTAGCACTCGGAAGCCGTCAGCCGGTATATCTACCGGACCTGTAAAGCGATACACAGAAATGGGCCTTCTATACCATGAAACCAACAAGAAGAAACGTCACGTACCGATCAGACAGCTGATGACCAGGGCCGGGAAAGCGCTGCAGGCGATCAAACCCTGTTTCATGATGGGTCCCCTGTCAGTAGCTCAGTACGTTCCACCCGGCTTGCTTGAATTCGACTTGATCATCATGGACGAGGCATCACAGGTCAAACCAGAGGAAGCCTTGGGCGCAATTGCGCGAGGAAAACAGATCATCATCGTTGGTGATCCAAAGCAGCTTCCTCCAACAAGCTTTTTCGATAGGTTTGGCGAAGCAGAAATTGACGAGGAAGAGGAGCTTGCCCTGGATGATTCAGAATCCATACTCGACATCTGCATGCAAGCTTATCGTCCTGCTCGGCGCTTATGCTGGCATTACCGCAGCGAACATGAGTCATTGATCAACTTCTCGAACCATGAATTCTACGACAAGGACCTGATCCTCTTCCCTTCGCCTGTGGGCATTGGGCACGGCCTTGGGGTCCGATTCCATTACATCAAGGGTGCGGTGTATGACAGCCGCCGGAACAAGGTGGAAGCCGAAACGGTCGCACGCGCCGTCATGGCGCATGCCCAACATCATAAGCAGATGAGCCTCGGTGTTGGAACATTCAACATCCAGCAAAAAGAGCTGATCGAAGATTATATCGAGCGGTTCCGCACGGCGAATCCCGTGCTCGATGAGTTTATCCAGCATCACAACGCCAACAGCGCACCATTCTTTGTAAAGAATCTGGAGAACATCCAAGGGGATGAGCGTGACGTTATCTTCATTTCCACGACTTACGGCCCTGACAGCGCATCGGGAAAGATAATGCAGCGGTTTGGCCCGATCAATTCGCAGGGCGGATGGCGGCGACTGAATGTGATTGTGACGCGCGCGAAGAAGCGCATGGAAGTGTTTTCCTCAATGACCGCCAGCGACGTCCTCGTGACAAGTTCCAGCTCGCCAGGCGTCCGTGCTTTGCGTAGTTACCTTGAGTACGCAGAAAAAGGTGGAGTGGTCACCGCCAAGGCTGTGCTGACAGGCAAAGAAGCGGATTCCCCCTTCGAGGAATCCGTTGCGCATGTGCTAAGGCAGGCCGGTTATACGGCAGTGCCACAAATTGGCGTAGCTGGATATTTCATTGACATCGGTGTAGCGCATCCAACACGGCCGGGTGAATTCATTCTTGGCGTGGAATGCGATGGTGCGATGTACCATTCTGCATTCTCCGCAAGAGACCGAGACAGACTGCGTCAGGATGTCTTGGAGAGTCGTGGCTGGAAGATTCACCGTATCTGGTCCACTGACTGGTTTAATAATCGCGAGGCCGAGATCAAGCGCGTACTTCAGAGAGTCGAACAGTGTGTTCGCGAGTCTGGTGGTGCGATACAACCGCTCTGGTCCACACCTGAGGAAACTACTGTCAAGAGCACCGTCGGTACCGTGACCGATTCGAGCAGGCAGCCCGCGCCTCCTATTTCTGTGCAAACTACGATTCAGCAGAAGAAATTGTCTTTGTCGGGCACCGAAGCCAGACAGAAACTGCTTGAGCTGTACAAGAACAAGATACTTCCAAAATTCCCGAACCACGAGAGAGCGATCTTGCGAAGGGAAATGCTCGAAGCCTTCCTCAGAAACCGTCCAACATCTTCCGAGGAATTCCGTGAGTTCATTCCGCTTCGCTTTCGAGAAGCAACGGACCCAAAGCAAATGGCATTTCTACCTGAGATATTGGAGATTCTCAAAGAGGTATCCGATTAGCGAGTAGCATGTTTCTCGTAACACGGTAGAGCGCCGCCGTCAGCGTGCTCGTGGCTCAACCTGCGGTTTTCGCCTGCCTGTGCGCGCCGCCCTGAAGCCACCACCGCCCCCACGAAAAGACTTGCGCGCCCGAGAGAAGAAAAAACGCTTCAGGGCAAGCGGGGGTAGGCCCCGACGTGCAGTCGGGGCCGAGCCGGGGTTAGGGCCGAGCGGCCCAGCGAGGCGCGGCCCGGCCCAGGGCCGC
>CAYHES010000226.1:0-4163 GCA_964355495.1 uncultured Acidiferrobacterales bacterium | reverse complement strand
GCATCACCTCCGGGCTGTCCGCCAAGGGCACGGTCTTCGACCCCGGCTACTGGTATGTCACCACCCAGGAGGCGCAGTGGGTCGGCTGGGTGTTCAACAAGCTCGGCGCGGACAACATGGACAACATCTATTTCGGCCTGGAGAATGGCCTGCCCAATCCGCTCATCAACCCGGCCGACTGGATGTCGCTCGCCCTGATCTTTGGCGCCGCGGTGATGGCGCTGCTGAGCAACGAGTTCAAGTGGAAGGGCACGACCCGGGAGCTCGCCATGTGGGCCATCATCGGCGGCACCTTGATGGGCATCGGCTCGCGGCTCGGCTTGGGGTGCAACGTGGGCGCGTTTTTCGTGCGCGTTTCCCAGGGCGATGTCTCGGGGTGGATGTTCGGAGCCGGCATGGTCGGCGGCGCCTATATCGGCGTAAAATTTTTCAACTGGTGGACCGAGAGAAAGATGGCCAAGGAAATGGCCGCCTTCGAAGTGTAATGCGTGCATAACAGGAGGTGTGTTAACCAATGAAATTCGAGAAGAAGGGCGAAGGCGTATACGTGCTGGACTGCTGCGGGTATGTCTGCCCCCATCCCCAGCTCTACACCAAGAAGGCGCTGGAGAAAATGAAGGCGGGGGAAACACTGGAGCTGGTGTTCGATAATCCCTCCTCCGGGGAATCCATCGCCGCCATGTGCGATACCACCGGGAACGAGGTTGTCGAAAAAGCCGGCCAGAGCGGCAAATATACCTGGAAGATCAAAAAAGCGGCGGCCTGAGGAAAAGACCTATGAACAAGACCAGCCTTTGGATCGTCGTTGTCGTCACCGTGACCTGGATCGGGTTCCTGATGGGCTACGCCGTGTCGTCGCATACCGGCGGCGCCAAGCCGGCCGCCGAGGGAGCGCCCGCGGCGGAAAGCGCGGGCGCGGGCGGGTACGGAAAATGAGCACACCGGCGTGAACGGCGTTCGCCGCCGTCGTCCGGGCAGGGCGGCGGAACGCGGTCGCTTTTAGAACGCCCTGGGACGTGTCCATGAAGCCCGGAACCGATTGCCTCGTCCTGGGCGGCGGGCTTGCCGGTCTCGCGGGTGCCCACGCACTCACACAGGCCGGCCGGCGCGTGCGCGTGCTGGAAGGCGGAGATGCCGTCGGCGGGCTGGCGCGCACCGTGGTGCGCGACGGTTTCCGCTTCGATCTCGGCGGGCATCGTTTCTTCACGCATGACGCGCAGGTCGAGCGGTTCGTGCGCGAGCTGCTCGGCGACGAGCTCGTCACGGTGCCGCGCGCCAGCCGCATCTACCTGCGCGGCAAATGGATCGAGTATCCGCTCCGGCCCCTGAGCGCGCTGTTTGGGCTCGGCCTGCGCACCAGCGCGGCGATACTGCTTGGGTATGCCGCGGCGAGGGTGGCGCGCCACATGCGGCCCGCGCCGCTGGTGTCGCTGGAAGACTGGGTCGTGGCGCAATTCGGCCGGCCGCTGTTCGAGCTTTATTTCCGCGACTACAGCGAGAAGGTCTGGGGCATCGGCTGCCGCGACATCAGCGCCGAGTGGATGGCGCAACGTGTCCAGGGCCTGTCTCTGGGCGCCGCCATCCAGCGTGCGTTTCTGAAGCGCGGCCCCGCGCTGCCGACGCTCGTGGATCGGTTTCTGTACCCGCGGCTCGGGATCGGCCGCATCGCCGAGCGGTTGCGACAGTCCATCGAGCCGTCAGGCGAGGTGCTCACGGATACCCGGGTCGCGCGCGTTCATCACAACGGTCGGCGCATCGAGGGTGTCAGCGCGCACCACGGCGACGGGACGCGCGAGTTCGCGGCCGACGCCTTCCTCTCCAGCATCCCGCTCACGCAGCTCGTCCACGCGCTGCATCCGCACGCACCGGCCACTGTGCGTGCCGCGGCGGCGCAGCTGCGCTATCGCGATCTCGTGATCGTGACGGTGATGTTCGATCGCGAGCGGGCGACCGACCAGACCTGGATCTACTTTCCCGGCAAGGACATTCCCTTCGGCCGGCTGCACGAGCCGACCAACTGGAGCGCCGCGATGGCGCCGCCGGGGCGCACGCTGCTGGTGACCGAACACTTCTGTTTTCGCGGCGACGCCACGTGGAACGCGACCGATGCCGAATTGATTGAAACGACCGTGCAGCATCTCGAACAACTCGGGTTCATCCGCCGGCCCGAGGTGCGTGACGGCATGGTGGTGAGAATTCCCGCGGCCTATCCGCTGTTCGAGGTGGGTTACCAGGAACGCAGCCGGGTCCTCTGCGATTACCTGGAGCGGTTCGAGAACCTGCAGGTCGCGGGCCGTGGCGGGCGGTTCCGCTATTACAACATGGATCAGGCCATCGCCTCCGGGCTCGCGGCGGCGGAAGCGCTGCTGGGGCGTGACACGCAGACGCGTGCCGCCGTCGCGGCGGGGGGCGTGCCGTGAGGTGCGCGCTCATCATTCCCGCGTGGATGCCGCAGGAGCTGTTTCCGCGCCAGACGGCCGGTTCGCAGATCAATTACTGGCAGCCGCTGGGCATGCTCTACATCGCGGCGGTGCTGCTCAAGGCCGGGCACGAGGTGCGTTTCTTCAACGGCGCGTTCCTCACGCAGGAGGAAATTCTGCGGCGTGTCGGCGAGTTCGATCCGCGTTTCGCCGGCATCTACGCGACGACCTTCGGCTGGAACAAGGCGATGCAGACTGCCGAGGCATTGAAGCGGCTGAACCCGGAGATCTTCACCTGTGCCGGCGGCCCGTATCCGATCGCGCTGCAGGAGCAATGCCTGCGCGACTGCGCGCACTTCGATGCGGTGGGCACCGGCGAAGGCGAACTCACTGTTCCCGAGATGCTCGATCGGCTGGAGTCAGGCCGCAGCCTCGAAGGCGTGCTCGGGGTAGCATTCCGGCGCGGCGCCGAGATCGTCAAGAACCCGCCGCGCCCGCTCATCGAGGATCTGGACGCGCTGCCGTTCCCGGCACGCGAGCTTCTGCCTGATCGCGAATCCTACCTGCCGCCGCCCGGCACCTACCGGCGCAAGCCGGTCGCGGCGCTGCTGACCGCGCGCGGCTGCGACCGCAATTGCCTGTACTGCTTCCAGATCGACAAGCGCCGGCGCGCCGGCGTGCGCGGCGTGCGTTACCGCAGCATCGAGAACGTGCTGGATGAGATCGAGCATTGCCTCGGCCAGGGCTACCGCGAGATCAAGTTCCTGGACGACACGTTCGCGGCCGATTACGACCGTGCGTTGCGGCTGGCGCACGGGATCAAGGCGCGCTCGCTCGATTTCACCTGGTTCGCTTCGGCCTGCGTGAGCCAGGTGGACGAGCCGCTGTTGCAAGCGTTCAAGGACGCGGGCTGCTGGGCCATCCTGCTCGGCGCCGAGAGCGGCGTGCAGAAGAACTTGAACACCCTGCGCAAGGGCTCGACGCTCGGCCAGATCCGCACGGCGGTGCGCGCGGCCCAGGCCGTGGGGCTGCGCGTCAGCACGCCGTTTCTGTTCGGGATTCCGGGCGAGACCTATGAGGACGGTCTGAAGACCATCGAGTTCGCGACCGAACTCAATCCCGATCTCGCCAACTTTCACGCGCTCACGCCGTTCCCCGGGACCGATCTGTACGAGAACGTCGCGAAGTACGGCACGATCTCGCGCGACCTGCGCGACTACACCTACCAGGGCGCGGCGTTCGTGCCGTACAGCATGACGCGCGAACAGATCCACGCGTTGCGCCAGCTGGCCTTCCGACGCTTCTACTCGCGGCCGGGGTTTCTGGTGCGCCAACTGTTCCGGTTGCGCAACCGCAACGATCTGCGCGCCGCCCTGTCCGGCATCAAGAGCCTGTTCTGGCTTTGGACCCGGGACAGATTGTTCGGCCGCAAGGCCAGCGCCACCGCGCGTACCGGCCGGCTGGAAGAAGAATAACTTCAATTCTATTTCAATCAGCAATAAACATATCCCCTCTCCCCGCTTGCGGGGAGAGGGCCAGGGAGACGACCGCAGGGATGCGGGAGGTAGAGCAACGCCGGGAGCGGTTGCCGAGGGGCGGTTGGTTAGCGACATAATTCAGCTTGAGGTAAACCCCCGGCTCTGCCGGGGAACCCACAACGGTTCGACCGTTAGCGCGGTCGAGATTTGTTTCCCTCCCCCTTTCAGGGGGAGGGCGAGGGTGGGGGTGCAATGCCGATGCGCG
>CAYHES010000225.1:0-4195 GCA_964355495.1 uncultured Acidiferrobacterales bacterium | reverse complement strand
GAGACCTATGTCGTGACGCAGGACATCAGCGCCCCCGGCACGGCCTTCACCATCGCCGCGAGCAATATCACGCTCGATCTGGGCGGGCATACGGTGGTCTACAACACTGCGCCGAGCTCGACGCCGGTATACGGCGTCTCGGTCAACTACTTCGTGGCCCGAGTCGCGATCCGCAACGGCACCCTCATCCAGGGCGCGGGCAAGTCGGCCGACTCCTCGGCGATCCTCTTCCGCGGCGGCACCGACGGGCACAACGAGCTCGACCATCTGGTCATCCGGGTACACGGCCCGTACACCACCGCCATCCACGCCGGCTTCGACACCTACGCGTTCAACGAATCAAGGATCCATCACAACTACATCGAGACCCACGACGCGACCTGCACCGCGGGTTGCGGCGGCCCGCAGGGCATCAACGTAATGGCGCAAGAGCGCGGTGGCGTGGAGGTGTACGACAACATCGTCGTGGGCGCGCACCGCGGCATCGCGCTCGCCTACGTGGGCACGGCCGTGGGAAGCCTCCCGTCGCAGGTTTACCGCAACCGCGTCCAGCAGGCGCGCGTCATCGACTGCAAGGCGCCCTACGGCATCGCGCTGTTCGCGCAGACGCACCACGTCAGCGTGCACCACAACGAGATCGTGAGCGACGACGGCCGTGGCATTATCCTCGATGGGTGGAGCCAGAGCGGGAGGGGCGGCGCGAGCGGCAACCTGGTGACCGACAACCGTGTCGACGTGCAGTACTCGAGCGCAGCGACCATCGGCGGGTGCTATCCGAACCACGAGAGCTACGGCATCCGCGACCGCTACGAGAGCGGCGAGAACACGATTCAAGGCAACACCGTGCTGGTGACGAGCGGCAACGGCAGTCCCGTCTGGGGCTGGTACGTCGGCAGCGATACGGCCGATCCGTTCATGCACGACATCGCCATCCGCCAGAACGTCACGATCGTGCGCAAGGGTACGGCACCGCCAGGCCGGAGCACCGTCTTCAAATGGGATGTCGCCGAGTCGGTCGCCTGCGACGCCAACCGTTACCTTACGGACGACGCCGTGAGCCTCACTCCGGAGCGGGTGGCCAACCTGACGTTTACCAACAACACGCCGTTGACGATCCCGCCCTCAAGCGCGCTCGCTTCGCCCTCGGGCCTCGCGCTCGCGCGCTGCCTCAACTCCTACGTCCTCACCTGGAACGCGAATCCCGAGCCAGACGTGTTCGAGTACGTCGTCTACCGTGACGGGGCGAAGCTCCCCATCTCGCCGCGCGGCGGGACGTTCTACGTCGACGTGGACGCCGCCCTCTCGGGCCCGCACAGCTACGCTGCCGGCGCGCTCGCCCTCTCCGGCCTCGAAGGCCCGCGCAGCGCCGCGCTCTCCACGGCCAGCGCCGGCGCCTGCCTCGGCGCGATCGTCTCCGACACCCTAGCCCCCACCGCGCCCACGAATCTCACGGTGCAATAACAAGGAGCACCAATGCGCACAACCGAAAAGGTGATCGCGGTTCTGACGGGACTCGGCATTACGCTCGGCGCAGCAGCAGCGCACGCGGCCGACTACTACGTCTCCCCGACCGGCACCGCGGCGTGGGCCGATTGCACGAACATCGCAACGCCCTGCGCGCCTGATACCGCGATGACCAACGCGGCCGCCGGGGATACGGTGTATTTCCGGGGAGGGAATTATTATCCTCCCGGAGTGGCCGACGGTTCATTTCCCGCGTGGTATCCAAGATCCTCTGGCACGCCGGCGAGTCCCATCGTGATTAAGGCTTATCCCGGAGAGACGCCCAACATTCATCAGCCGGCAAGCGGGTCGTCAATGATCGGTTCGGCGCAACACGATTACGTGACCTGGGACGGGTTTATCCTTCACAAAACGGCGACGACAGGCGCGAACTCCCTTTACCGATGCTATTCCGGCGATCACAACGTCATCCAAAACAGCGAATTCATCGGCAACGTCGCCGCCGACTCTGCCAACCAGGTGGGAATCATCGTCAACCATTGCACCGAGACCACCATCCGGAACAATATCTTCCGCGACTTCACCGGCGGGAGCGATGTTAATACGGGGGCCATGTGGATATTCGAGGACCATCACGCCTACATCTACAACAACGACTTCTATGACAGCAGCAACGGCGTTCAAACCAAGAGCACATTCAGTTATATCTGGGTATATAACAATTTTTTCCGCAATGTGAAGAAACCGATTCACTGGCAGCAACAATTTGCCGGTGTTACCGATTTCTTCGTGCATAACAACATTGCGTATCTGCCTTCGGGTGGAACATTTCTTTTCGCCTTCGATCCTTCCGACATCTACTACAATACGCAGGTTTACAACAATACAGTGTATTGCCCCGCAGATTGCACCGGTTTCTTGCAAGGGAATGCAAATACGCACAACCTCTCCGTGTGGAACAATATTGTTTGCGGCGAGGCCGGGACGACCCTTTTTGCGCGCTATGACACAGGTGCGGGAACGCCGATCTATTCTGATTTCAATAACTACTACACACAGGGCACTGCAAATTGGCGGCTGGCGGTATCGCCGGGTGTGTATTCCACGAACATCTACACCTCCCTTTCCGCATGGCAAACAGCCGCAGGTTTTGACGCATACTCCATTACTGCAATTCCCAATTTTGTGAATCCCGGCGGGAACACAGCCGCGGACTACAAGAGGACCTCGTATACTCAAGACGGCCGCGGCGGCGTCTACGCGACGGTGATGGGCGCTTACATCACCGGCGATGAAGTGATCGGCTATTCGCCGACGTATGTTGCGGACACCCTCGCGCCCGCCGCGCCCACGAACCTGAGCGTGCAGTAGAGGATGCCATGCGAACAGCCGTTCCCCCCTATGTCGGAGAGTCAAAGATGAGAACCCCGCCACTTCTTCCATCGATGTTGTTCATCGGCCTCATCTGCGCTACGAGCGCGGTGTGTGCGGCCGACTACTACGTCTCGCCGGCCGGCACGGCCGCCTGGTCCGAATGCACGAACATCGCCACGCCGTGCTCGTGGCAGACGGCGATGGCGAATGCGGTGGCCGATGACGTGGTGTTGTTCCGGGGCGGGACGTATGACTTGGGTGTTTTTGCCAGTCAGCCCAGCATGCTTTACACAAGAATGTATCCCGCCAACTCAGGCACGGCGGGACACCCCATCACGTTTGCCGCCTACCCCGGCGAGACTCCTGCGTTGACAGGAACTGTCACGGCTACATCGCAAGAAGCGTGGTTCGGTTGCGGGAATGAGACTGCGAATCGCGACTACATCAGCTGGGACGGTTTCAGCGCCACCATGATCGTGAATAGTGGTACGCGCGAGACCGCGGTGTTCAGGGCCGCGGGCGACCACTGCACACTCAGGAACAGCCGATTCTATGGAGTGGACGTGGGATCGCGGCCTTACAACACGTCGTTCGTCCGCGCGGAGACCGCCAGCAATGCGCTGATCGAGAACAACTATTTTCGCGACCTGATCTCCGTATCGGCCAGCGCCGTGAATACGACGGCCATCTGGGTCATCGGCATCCACAACCTGGAAAACCAGATCACGGTGCGCAACAACACCTTCGAGAACTGCGAAGGCGGTGTCTACGGCAAGGGCAACCCGCAGAACGTGACCGTGCACAACAACTTCATGTATTGCGGCTCGAACACCTGCATGGACGCGGTGTATTTCAACCGGCAACTCGAAGGCGGCGTCACGCCGAACGAGCGCAACGTCTACCGGAATGTCATCGTCGGCTATCAGATGGCCGTCGTATCCAACCCGGACAGCATCGCCACGCCGGGGCTTCATGTCTACAACAACACGATCTACTCGCCGAACAACACCGACGACGGCATATACCTGGGCGGGGCGCTGACCGGCGCCCAGGTGTACAACAACATCCTGGCAAACCTCTCGCCCTCTCTGCGCTACTACGACGGCGTGGTGTCCTACTCCAACTACAACAACTTCTACCGCGCCGCCGGGAATGTCTGGAACCGCAACTACGCCACCAACTACACCTCGCTCGCATTCTGGACCGCCGCCACCGGCTTCGATGCGAACTCGATAACCTCCGATCCCCTGTTCGTCAACGCCGGCGGTGCGAATCCGGAAGACTACAAGCTCCAGGCCAGTTCCCCCGCGCGTACCGCCGGGCGCGGCGGCGCCTACGCGACGGTGATGGGCGCTTA
>CAYHES010000224.1:0-4213 GCA_964355495.1 uncultured Acidiferrobacterales bacterium | reverse complement strand
CAACGGTCCTGTTGCCAGCGTCAGCGGAGGCGCCAGCAACACCGCCAGCGGCGTCTCAGCCAGCGTGAGCGGAGGCAATAGCAACACCGCCAGCGGCACCGCAGCCAGCGTGAGCGGAGGCGGAAGCAATACCGCCAGCGGCAGCGTCGCCAGCGTAAGCGGCGGCAATGGCAACACCGCCAGCGGCACCAGCAACAGCGTCAGCGGTGGATCGGGTTGCAACTTCGGTACGGCCGTGGGCAACAAGTGGGTCGTCGGCACGCCGGCGGGCGGATGCAGCGCGACGCTCGGGAATTGATCCGCGTCGACGCCGTACACCACCGAAGAGGAGAACTGCGTCATGAACACTTTGTACTCACCGCATCGCCATGCGTTGCACCAACAAGTTGAGGCAAGCACCATGAAACGCAAACTGATAGCAGCGATCGTTGTGTCCTTAAGCCTCCTCGGGCTCACCGCCTGCGGCGATTGTCATTTGGCCCACCCCCTCTTCGCCTGCGGCGATGGCACGGTGGACACCAGACCCGCCTCCGTCACCGTCGACCCCTCGGGCAGGTTCGCCTACGTGGCGAAGGAAGGCACCGACAACGTCTCGGCCTACACCCTCGACGCCACGACCGGCGTCTTGACCGCCGTGGCGGGCAGTCCGTTTACGGCGGGTACCAGACCCGCCTCGGTCACCGTCGACCCCTCGGGCAGGTTCGCCTACGTGGCGAATCTATTGTCCAACAACGTCTCGGTCTACACCCTCAACGCCACCACCGGCGCCTTGACTCCCATCGCGGGCAGTCCGTTTACGGCTGGGACCAGACCCGCCTCCGTCACCGTCGACCCCTTGGGCAGGTTCGCCTACGTGGCGAATGAATTCTCCCACAACGTCTCGGCTTACACCCTCGACGCTACGACTGGCGTCCTGACCGCCGTGGCGGGCAGTCCGTTTACGGCGGGTACCGGTCCCACCTCCGTCACCGTCGACCCCTCGGGCAGGTTCGTCTACGTGGCGAATGAAGACTCCAGCAACGTCTCGGCTTACACCATCGACGCCACGACTGGCGCTTTGGGTGCGGTGGCCGGCAGTCCGTTTACGGCGGGAACCAGTCCCGCCTCGGTCACCGTCGACCCCTTGGGCAGGTTCGCCTATGTGGCGAATGCCGGCCCCAACAACGTCTCGGCCTACACCATCAACGCCAGCACCGGGGCACTCACCAGTGTCGGCCTGGCCGTGGCGGCGGGGACCGGTCCCAGCTCCGTCACCGTCGATCCCTCGGGCAGGTTCGCCTACGTGGCGAATTATGGCTCCCACAATGTCTCGGCCTACACCCTCGACGCTATCACCGGGGCGCTCACCACCATGGCGGGCAGTCCGTTTACGTCGGGGACCAGACCCGCCTCCGTCACCGTCGACCCCTCGGGCAGGTTCGCCTACGTGGCGAATAAATTCTCCAGCAACGTCTCGGCCTACACCATCGACGCCACGACCGGCGCCTTGACCGCCATGGCGGGCAGTCCGTTTGCGACGTGGGCGACCAATCCCCTCAGGTAACCGGGCTTGAACGGCATGTTACTGAGGAGAACGGTAAATAGTGCGCACCCCGACAAGCCCTGGATCCCTTCTCCCCGCGGGAGAAGGACAGGATGAGGGCCGTTGTTGCATTGCTTGGCCCTCACCCCGGCCCTCTCCCGCAGGGAGAGGGTGAAAAGCGACATGCACTATTTAGCGACCGGATCAGTAATGAAAGGAGGATATGACATGAACTACAAAGTGTTATTCACCAAAGCCGTAGCGATGTTGTCCATGATGGGTCTGGCGGCAACACCAGGACTGTCGCGGGCCGCGGGCGTGGATTTTTATGCCGGTGCGGATCTTGTTCAGATGACTACCGATGTAGACCCGGATGGGTTGGTCGACGCGTTGACGTTCCGCACGCAGCATCTGAGGCTCAAGGGGGGTGTGAACGTCACGAAATGGCTGGCGGTGGAGGCTCAGCTATTAAGCAGCGCCGACGATACCGCAACAGAAGATTTTGGCTCCGGCAAGTACGGTACCGGTACCACGCTGGGGCTTTTCGCCAAACCGCATGTCACGTTCAGGCGGGTCGATTTGTACGGCCTGCTCGGCTATGCAAGGGCCGAGGCGACGATCGACTGCGTGCTGAGTTGCCCGCCGGTCTTCGAGGCAACCTTGGATGGCTTGGCCTATGGCTTCGGTGTGCAGTTCCTCGTCACCAAGAAGCTCAAGATTTCCCTGGATTACACGGCTTACCACGACGGTTCCGCCACGTTTAACGACGGGACAATTACGGCTACTCCCGACGTGTGGACAACCGGTTTTGGCCTCGGCGTTAACTATAGGTTCTGACCAGAAAAGGGCATGAGTCGGACAGGACGCTCGCGCCGTCGAACGGGCATGCCACGGGCGGAAGGAAGTTATGAACAAGTTCTTTTGCCGTCAGGCCGGCGACAGCCGGCATCCGGAAGGCCTATTGGAACCGCTGGATTCCGGCCCCCGGCTTCAAGCATGCCGGGGCAAGCTTCGCCGGAATGACGAACAGGGAGAAACTGTACTTGTTCAGGGCTTCCCTGGCGCGTATGCCGTTCAGTTGGCAACACGCGCCGGCTGGGCGCCGGTGGCCGTACCCAGCCAGAATCCGAGGTCATGGACCAGAAATTCCTCGACCGACATGTAGTGCGAACCGTCGCAGGAGAAGGTCAGCCCCACCATCCCGTTCATGATGTTGAGCGAGCCGGAACGCAGGTAGAGCGTTTCGTCGGCAAAACGCAGTGCCTTGAACTGCTCCAGCACTTTGATGATATCTGCGGCCGGCGTGACGGCCTTCTCCGGATAGGCCCGCACCGGGTAGGCGAGACACAGCTCCGGGTCGATGATCTCCTCGACGCCGTGCAGGCGGTAATTGTACGGATCGTCGTACAGCCAGAACGAGCAGCGCCCGCTCGAAAAGTGAATCTTGCTGTGGAACACGCCGTGTTCGCGCATCAACCGGCCGATCTGTTCGATCGCCGCGTCGATGTGCTGGTCGAACAGGCTGTGCGCGCGTGTCTGCATGAACACCGTGCCGCGCACCGACGGGTCGCCGCGGAACTGCTTCCAGCGGACCTCCTGGGTGGCGGCGAGCTGCGCGTTACGCAGCACATCCTTGATGGCGAAGTCGGCGGCGATAAAACCGAGCAGCTGGTTGTCGCGGCTTACCGCGTCAGTCTTGACAATCGTACACTTATGTACGATTCTGTGCTTCTGTGAACGGCGCGGAATTTATCCGGAGAATTACGCAACTCGGCAAGGAACGCGGTGTGCCGGTTCGTTTCGAGGCGCGCCACGGCAAAGGCAGTCACGGGCGACTTTATTACGGCGACCGCTTTACCACCGTCAAAGACCGCAAGAAAGAGCTAGGCAAAGGCCTGTTGCACGCCATGCTGAAACAGCTCGGTCTGACACGGCACGATAGCGAGAGGTGAAATATGATCATGGCCTATCCGGTAAATCTCAAACGTCAGAAAGATGGCGCAATTCTGGCGACGTTTCCCGATGTGCCCGAGGCGCTGACCGAGGGCGAATCGGTAAACGAGGCGCTGACTGAAGCACATGACGCCCTGGTTGCCGCCTTGGGGGGATACATCAACGAACGCCGCGCAATTCCCCCGCCGGCAAAGGCCAAGCGTAGACAGCGCCTGGTGTTTCTGCCACCGCTGCCGGCGGCCAAGCTCGCGCTGTATCAAGCGATGCGCGACGCCAAGTTGACCAATGTGGCGCTCGGCAGACGCCTGAAGATCACGGAGGCCGCGGTGCGGCGGTTGATTGACCTTGACCACCGTTCACACATCGGCCAAGTCGAAGACGCGCTCGCCGTATTGGGCAAACGGCTGGTGGTCGAAGTTGGAAAAGCAGCGTAACGTGTGTTGACTCGGCGCAGTCACGGAACGCCGGTCTCGACGGCAACATCGTGCGTGCCACCCGGCTGGAAGCGAAGGCCGCTAATAAGTAGGCAGATTTTTTCTTCGAACACTGGCTATTGAAAATCTTCGTTGGTGTTTGTTGCGTGTAGCGCGAACGCCGTTCAGTTAGCGGCGCGCGCCGCCGGCTGGGCGCCGGTGCCGGTACCCAGCCAGAATCCGATGTCGTGCCGAAGAAATTCCGCGACTGACATGTAGTGCGAACCGTCGCACGAGAAGGTCAGGCCGATCATGCCGTTCATGA
>CAYHES010000223.1:0-4250 GCA_964355495.1 uncultured Acidiferrobacterales bacterium | reverse complement strand
GTGATCCAGATCTTTACGCGCAAGGGCGGTGGTCCGCTCAAGCCCTATTTGAGCCTCGGCGGCGGGAGCTACAAGACCTACAACGCCTCGGCCGGCGTCTCGGGCGGCGGCGAGCGAGGCTGGTTCAACGTGAGCACCAGCGGCATCAGCACGGAAGGCTTTAACGCCTGCAACGGCAAGCCTTCGCCGGGCGGGGCCGGCTGCTTTACTTACGAACCTGACAAGGACGGCTACCGCAACGTCTCCGGTTCCGTGCGCGCGGGATATCGCTTCGACGGCGGCATCGAGGCCGATGCGCAGGTGCTGCGCGCCGAGGGCAAGAACAAATACGACGGCACCACGACGAATGAGTCGCAATCCGTGCAGCAGGTCGCGGGTGGCCGGCTGCGGTTCTCGCCCGCCACCCCCTGGCACGTCGCGCTCGCCGCCGGCCGCAGCCGCGACGAATCCGACAACTTCAAGGATGGCGTCTTCAAGAGCCGGTTCGACACCACGCGCGATACCGCCTCGCTCCAGAACGACGTCACGCTCGGCGCGGCACATCTGCTTACCCTCGGCCTCGATTACCAGAACGACCGGGTGGACAGCACCACCGCCTACGCCGTTACCTCGCGCCGCGACACTGGGGTCTTCACGCAGTACCAGGGCACGTTCGGCCCGCAGAACGTGCAACTCGCCGTGCGCGGCGACGACAACGAGCAGTTCGGGCGCCGCACCACGGGCGGCCTCGCCTGGGGCTACGACTTGAACGGCGATCTCCGGCTGACCGCCTCCTATGGGACGGCGTTCAAGGCGCCGACCTTCAACGAGCTGTACTTTCCCGGCTTCGGCAACCCCAACCTGCGGCCCGAGGAGTCGCAGAGCTACGAGCTCGGCCTGCGCGGCAAGGGTGCCTGGGGCCGCTGGTCGCTCAACGCCTACCAGACCGAGGTCAACGACCTGATCGCATTCGACGCCGCAACGTCTGCACCCGCCAACATCGACTCGGCGCGCATCCGCGGCTTGGAGGCAACCGCTGCGGCACGGGTCGCGGAGTGGGAGGTGCGCGCCAACCTCACGCTGCTCGATCCCGAAAACCGAGCCACCGGCGCCAACTACGGCAAGGTGCTGCCGCGGCGCGCCCAGGAAGCGCTGAACCTCGATCTCGACCGTGCCTTCGGATCCTACCGCCTCGGCGCCGCGCTGCAGGCCGTGGGTCGGCGTTACGACGATCTCGCCAATACACGCGAGCTCAGCGGTTACGCGATCCTCAATCTGCGCGGTGAGTACGCGCTCGCCAAGGCCTGGCGCGTGCAGGCGCGCATCGAGAACCTGTTCGACAAGGATTACCAGACCGCCGCGTTTTACAACCAGCCGGGGCGCGGCTTCTTCGTGACGCTGCGTTACCGACCCTGAGCCGTCCAACCAAGGAGGAAACCACCATGTTGACCCTGACCACCCGCAACCAAATCGTCGTCGGTCTCGCGCTCGCTGCCCTGCTCACGCTCACGCGCGGCCAACACTTTGCCACCCTGCACAGCCTGCCCGGCGCCTCGTGGGCGGTGTTCTTCCTCGCCGGCATCTACCTGCGACCGTTGTGGGCGCTGCCAGCGCTCTTGGCACTGACTTGGTTCCTGGACTTCGCCGCGTTCACTTGGGGCAACGCGAGCGGCTTCTGCCTCACGCCGGCCTATGTGTTCCTGCTGCCGGCGTATACGTCGCTCTGGCTCGCCGGTCGCTGGTATGCCGCACGCTATCGCTTCGCCTGGGCGACGCTTGCGCCGCTCGCCGTCGCCGCCGTGATCGGCGCTGCGGTGTGCGAGTTGTTCTCGAGCGGTGGTTTTTACTTCTTCTCCGGCCGCTTTGCCGAGCCCACGGTGGCGGAGTTTGGCGCACGCATGGCGAAGTACTTCCCGTCCTACCTCGGATCGCTCGCGTTCTATGTCGGCATCGCCGCAACCGTACACGCGCTGCTGGGCCTGACGCGAAACAGTGCCGATGCGCTCGATATGAAGACGGGTTAGGCCCGTGGACAAAACGACGCGCTCGGAACTCCACCTCGTGCTAAAGTGGGTCGAGCTATGAGCGTACCCCGTTACTGTCATGCTCTGCTCGTCTCGGCGCCGGCCTCGGGTCAGGGCAAAACCACGGTTACAGCGGCGCTGGCTCGCCGCTACCGTGACAGCGGCCGGCGTGTGCGCGTGTTCAAGACCGGGCCGGATTTCCTGGACCCGATGATCCTGGAGCACGCCTCCGGCAATCCCGTCTATCAGCTCGATCTGTGGATGGGCGGCGAAGACCACTGCCGACACCTTTTATATGAAGCGGCTGGCAAGGCCGACCTGATCCTGATCGAGGGCGTGATGGGGCTGTTCGACGGCGATCTCTCAAGCGCCGATCTTGCCGCGCTGTTCGGCATCCCGGTGCTCGCCGTGATCGACGGCTCGGCGATGGCCCAGACCTTCGGCGCCGTGGCGCACGGGCTTGCGACCTACCGCGCGGGGCTCTCCCTTGTCGGGGTGTTCGCCAACCGCGTGGCGGGCGAGCGACACTACCAGATGCTCGCCGAGAGCTTGCCGCCGGGTTTGGCTTCGTTCGGCTGGCTGGCGCGCAACGCGGATATCGCCCTGCCGGAGCGTCACCTTGGTCTGGTGCAGGCAGCCGAGATCGGCGATCTTGGCGCGCGCATCGCGCAGGCCGCAGCGGCGCTCAAGGGTATGGACGACACCCTGCCGCCGCCGGTGGCGTTCGCTCCGCCGGTGACAGCATCCCGCAACGCGCCGCTGAAAAACGTTCGCATCGCCATCGCGCGGGACGCCGCCTTTGCATTTCTCTATCGCGCCAATCTCGATCTGCTCAGGGCGCAGGGCGCAGAGCTCGCATTCTTTTCGCCACTCCACGATAGCGCGTTGCCCGAAGCCGATGCGCTCTATTTGCCCGGCGGCTACCCGGAGCTGCACCTCGACGCGCTTGCCGCCAACCAGTCCATGAAGGCTGCCATCCACGCTCACCATGCAGCGGGCAAGCCCATCGTCGCCGAGTGCGGCGGCATGCTCTATTTACTGGACTCACTCACCGATGCGCAGGGCCGGCGCGCGCTGCTGCTTGGCTTGCTGCCGGGTAACGCCGTCATGCAGGAACGGCTCGCCAACCTCGGAATGCACGGCGCCACGCTGCCGGAAGGGACAATGCGCGGCCACACGTATCACTACTCGCGCATGGAGAGCCCGCTCGCACCCGTCACCTGGAGCGAAGGCGCGCGCGCCGGCCGGCGCGGCGAGCCAGTGTACCGTCTCGGACGGCTGCACGCGGCCTATCTGCATCTTTATTTCCCGTCGAACCCCGAGGTGGCGGCGCGCCTGTTTGCGCCGTGATCCCGGTCAACCCACAGAAGGAGGACACCATGCACATCGAACCCGGCTTTATCGCCCAAACAAAAATCATGCTGGCCAATGCCGGCGCCATAAGCGTACTGGGCTGGTACGCGAAGGATCTGCTGCGGCGACCGGCGGACATTCTGCGTACGCTGCTCGCGGCAGGATTCTTCTCGCTCTTCATGCAGGCATTCCACATGAGTGTCGGGCCATCGGAGCTGCACTTTGTCGGTGCCATGGCGATGTATCTGACGCTCGGCTTCCTCCCGACGTTGTTCGGCTTTGCCCTCGGATTGTTGCTGCAAGGCCTGCTGTTCGAGCCGACGGACCTGGTGCATCTCGCGGTGAACTCGCTGTCGCTGGTAGTGCCGTTGATTGCGGTGCATTTCACACTCGGCCGCAAGTTGCGTGAGACGACCAACGGACACCACATCGACTGGCGCACGATCCTGAAGCTCGACGCCATGTACTACAGCGGTGTCACCGGCATGGTCGGTTTCTGGTTGCTGGTCTCTGAGGTGGCTACGCCGTTCGCCGCCTGGGCGGCCTTCGCCACGTCGTATCTCGCGATCGTGGCCATCGAACCGCTGTTCACCTACGGCGTTATTCGGCTTCTGAAACGCTACGAGCACAAGCCGCTGATCGACACCTGTTTTGCGGTGAAGACGATCACGCTGGCACGCTGAACATGGGCAAGGTGTGGTTCGTCGGCGCCGGGCCGGGCGATCCGGAGCTGTTGACGCTCAAGGGGCGCGACCTGATTGCGCGCGCCGGCGCGATCCTCTACGCCGGTTCGCTCGTGTCCGAGGCGGCCATGCGCTTCGCGCTGGCGGGTTGCGAGATCGCCGACTCCAAGGACATGGATTTGGAGCAGATTTCGGCGTGGCTCATCGAGAA
>CAYHES010000222.1:0-4295 GCA_964355495.1 uncultured Acidiferrobacterales bacterium | reverse complement strand
ACGTGGCGCTGTCCGACTACAGCTTCGCCAACAACGTCATCTGGCTGGCGCAGGCAAGCGGCTTCTACCAGATCATCGAGGGCTGCTATTGCCTGTTCGCGCTCAACGGCAACGGCCTGACCATGCTGCTGCCGCCGCTCGGCGAGCCGTCGCGTCAGGAGCGGGCGCTGCGCATCTGCCTCAAGATCATGGACCTGTACAACCCTTCCCCGGCGCAGGCGCGGGTTGATTTCGTCTACCACGACTTCCTCAAGGTGCTGGACACCGACATCCTGACCGGCGCACCGCTGGTGAACGGCGAACTGTGGCATTTCGAAGTCACCAATCCCGACTATATCTACCGCACCCAAGACCTGATCGATCTCAAGGGCAACTCGTACAAGACCAAGCGCAACGAGATCAACCAGTTCCGGCGCGCCCACCCCAACCATGCGCTGGTGCCGTTCAGCCGCGAACACGAGATCGAGGCGCGGGCGTTGGTCAACGCCTGGATGCAGCAACGCCTCCAGACCATCCCGGATGGCTCGTTCGAGGATTTCGTGTACAACATCGAAATGGAACGCAAGGCCATCCAGCGCGCCATCACCCTGTACGACGAACTCAAGCTGGAGGGCCTGAGCCTGTTCATCGACGGCAAGCTGGAGGGCTTCACCTTCGGCGAGCGCCTGAACCGCGACGTGGCGAACGTGCTGATCGAGAAGACCAACTTCAACATCCAGGGCGCCGCCCAGTACCTGTTTCGCGAGTTCAGCAAGGTATTCGCCGATTGCACCTACATCAACGTCGGTGACGACCTCGGGTTTGAAAACCTGCGGCGCGTGAAAATGAGCTACCGACCGGCGATGTTCGGCGAAAAAATCATCCTGCGCCGTCTGTTGCCGGAATGACCGATCTTGCGATCACCGGCCTGAGAAAGGCCGGCCCTGCTGACCTCGACCGCATCGCCGCCCTCGAGGCGGCGTGCTTCGGGGCGGCGGACGGTGTGTTCTCACCGCGCCAGCTGCGCAACCTGCTGAACAATCCGAATGCCTACTGGCTCCTGAGCCTGGACGGCAAGGCCATGGGCTGCTGGCTGAAGGTGGGCAACGGCCGCGCCCAGTGGGCACGGCTGTACTCGCTCGCCGTGCATCCGGCGCTGCGCGGTCAGGGCTGGGGGAAACGCCTGATCGAGGCCGGCCTCGTCTGGATGCACACGCAAGGCCTGACCGCCTGCCGCGCCGAAGTGAAGGCCGACAACGGCGCGGCACGCTGGCTGTATGCAGGCTGTGGATTCCGGGAAGCCGGGTTGCTGCGCGACTACTACGCGCCCGGCGTGGATGGCGTGCGGCTCTCGCGCACAATCGCCAGATCAGTCCCGTAGGCTGGGCACTCAAAGGAATGGTGTAGGGTGCGCTTGCGCACCGTTAACCTCAATACGCCGCGGCTCGGTGCGCAAGCGCACCCTACGAAGAATCACGGCAAGGGGCGTAGAGCCGGCTTCTCATGTACCACGCACTATTTGGTAGTCTCCTCAGTTCCGAATCAAAACGCGTGGGCACAAACAGCGTGCCCACCCTACACCTGCTTGCGATACCCGCTGCCTACTCGAAGTGACACACATAATCGAGCAGGTCATCCACCTCGATCTCGAAGTGTGAGTTGCCGGGAACGTTGAAGCTCTCACCCGCCTGATAGCTGCTCCAGGCCTGCTGGTCGGCGAGCTTCACGCGACACTTGCCCTGGGTCACGTCCATGCGTTCCGGCGCCTGGGTGCTGAAGCGGTAGGTGCCGGGCAGCATCACGCCGAGGGTTTTCATCTCGCCTTCCGGGGTAATAATGGTGCGGCTGGTGACCTTGCCGGCGTGGTAGACGTTGGCCTTGTGTTTGACGGTGACGTTCTTGAATTCCATGGTCGGTCGTTCTGCCTGGGTGATTGATGATTCAGCGCCGGTTTTCAAACGCCAGCCCGCCCGGCGCAAGCAGCGGGCTGCCGATCTCGAAGGGTTCGGGCCGGGCGATGACGGTGCCTTGCGCATAGTTGACGCCGAGATCGCGCAGGCGTTCGAGCGTCGCCTGGTTCTCGACCGCTTCGGCGATGGTGCGGATGCCCATGACATGCCCGATGCGGTTGATCGCCTCGACCATGGCCGCGTCCACCGGATCCTTCACCATGTCGCGCACGAAGCTGCCGTCGATCTTGAGAAAGTCCACCGGCAGATGCTTGAGGTGCATGAACGATATCAGACCGCTGCCGAAATCATCCAGCGCGAAACGGCAGCCCATGCCCTTGAGCACGGTAATGAAACGCATGGCCCGCGTGAGATTCGCGATGGCCGCGGTCTCGGTGATCTCGAAACAAATATGCGCCGGGTTGACCGATGACGCCTCCAGAATATCCACCACCGACGCCAGGAAGTGGTCGTCGCACAGCGACTGCCCGGAGAGGTTGATGGCGCAAATACTGATCTCGCCCAGAACCGGCACCCTTTCACGCAGCGCCGTCAAGGTCGCGCTCAACACCCAACGATCGATGGCCGGCATCATCTGGTAACGTTCCGCCGCCGGAATGAACGCCATGGGCAACACCAGCTTACCCTGTTCATCCACCAGGCGTACCAGGATTTCGCCGTAGTGCTCGTGTTCGTCCGGGGACAGCGGCAGAACCTTCTGAAAGAACAGGCGGAAGCGGTTCTCGCCGAGTGCGCTGGTGACGCGATGCACCCACTGCATCTCGCCGTGACGCTTGGTGAGCGCGCTGTCTTCTTGCTGGTAGACGTGGATGCGATTACGGCCATGGTCCTTGGCCACATAACAGGCCGAGTCGGCGGCGCTCAGGACGTCCACGATGCTGCCGCTGCCGGTGGTAATCGGCACGACGCCGATGCTCGCGCCGATCTCGAAGACCTTGTCATCCCAGGCGAAGCGGAATTTCTTCACCACCTCGCGCAGCATCTCGGCGGTTTCGCTCGCCTCCTCGATCGGGCAGTGTTCAAGCAGTATGCCGAACTCATCGCCACCGAGGCGCGCCAGGGTATCCGTCTCACGCACGCGTGCCTGCAGGTGTGCGGTCAACTGCTTGAGCAGTTCATCGCCGGCGATATGCCCGCAGGTGTCGTTCACGATCTTGAACTGGTCGAGATCCAGATAGCAGAGCGCGTGCTGGGCGTGGCCGCTGCGCGCGCTTTCGATCGCCTGTTCCAGCCGCACCTCGAACTCGCCGCGGTTGATAAGGCCGGTGAGCGGATCGTGCCGCGCCTGCCATGCCATCTGCCGCGCCATATTACGCAGGGTGGTGACATCGTGCAGCACCAACACCGCGCCGATCACCTTGTCGGCGTGATTGCGGATCGGCGAGGCGGTGATTTCGATGGAGAATTCCCGGTAGCCGCCGCGGTGCATGAGCAGGGCATTGTCCGGGAAATGGATGCTGCGCCGTTCGTTCAGGCAGCGCTGCACCGGGTCCGGCAACGGCTTGTGGGTATTCTCGTCCTTGACCTGGAAAACACCGGCCAAAGGCTGGCCGCTCGCCTGGGCATTGCTCCAGCCGGTCAGCTCCTCGGCAACCGGATTGAGATAGTCGATGTGCCCCGCGACATCCGTGGTGATGACGCCATCGCCGATGGATTCCAGTGTGACCTGGGCACGCTCCTTCTCCCGGAACAATTCGGCCTCGGCACGCTTGCGGCTGGTGATATCGCGCACGATCACGATGATCGCGGGCTGCCCCTGCCAGGCGGAGACCGCGACCGTGATTTCAACCGGCACCTCCGTTCCATCCTTCCGCAGAAGAATAGTTTCGTACTGATTGGGAACATTGGCGCCTTGCAGCCGGTTCTGGTAACGCTGATTGATCTTGGTGTACTCGTCGGGACGGAAAAATTCCCTGATATTGCGGCCCGGCAGGTCCGCCGCTTCGTAACCGATGATCTCGCCGAGGCAACGATTCGCAAACACAACCCGGCCCTGAACATGCACCAGAATGCCGTCATGGGCATTGCTCGCAAGCGTGCGCAGGTTCTCCTCGCTTTCGCGCAACGCCTGCTCGGCGCGCTTGCGATCCGTAACGTCGAATGCCGTACCCAGCACCGCCGGTTCGCCGTTGTAGCGAATGGCACCGGCGGTGAAATCCACCCAACGCTCCACACCGCTCTTGGTGCGGATGCGGAATTCATAGTTCCGGGGCACGCTTTCCCCGCGCAGACGCGCCCGGCCGTTGGCGCGCACGCGCTCCCGGTCGTCGGGGTGGATGATTCCTTCCCAGGCCGTCAGGACCAGAAGCTCGTCACGGGTGTAGCCGGTGATCGTGCTGAGCGCGG
>CAYHES010000221.1:0-4363 GCA_964355495.1 uncultured Acidiferrobacterales bacterium | reverse complement strand
GGTCATCTGCCAGGGCTGGAAATTGGCTATGAAAGATGTGTGCATAGATTAGCCTGAAAGGGGGAAGGAGTGATGTGTGCCGCCTTCAGGCGGCTCACGGTGTTATTCGGCGCTTTTGAGGCGCTCACCGAATAAGCCCCCGGCTTTGCCGGGGGTCAGTTACTGATCCGGTCGCCAAATAGTGCGTGTCACTTTTCTCCCTCTCCCTGTGGGAGAGGGCTGGGGTGAGGGCAAATCAGCACAAAGCCGGCCCTCATCCTGTCCTTCTCCCGCGGGGAGAAGGGACCCAAGGCATATCGGGGTGCGCACTATTTACTGTTCTCCTCAGTAACTATCTGTTCTGGCGATTGTAGCGGTTTTACCGATGCCAAGGCACCCGTCTGCGCCGGTATGACGGGGTCAGTGCCGGCTGCGGCGCTTGCGGGGTGCGCGTGTTCGCGGCACGGGTTCCTGTGGCTCGTCCTTGTCCATGAGTATGCGGTGCGCCGGTCCTTCCAGGTCGTCGAACTGGCCGGATTTTGATGCCCAGATAAAACCGGCCACCATGGCCGCCACCAGCAGGATGGCGATGGGGATGAGCAGGTAGAGGATTTCCATATTATGACCGCGCCGTGCGTTCGTTCAGGCGCAGGGCATTCGCCACCACGATCAGTGAACTGGCCGACATGCCGATCGCCGCCATCCACGGCGCGACCCAACCTGCGGCGGCGAACGGCACGGCGACGAGATTGTACCCGACCGCCCAGGCCATGTTCTGGCGGATGACGCGCAACGTCTTGCCGGCCACCAGCACGGCCTCGGCCAGATGCGGCAGCTGTTCGGAAAGCAGGATCATGTCGGCCGAGGCGGCGGCGATCTGCGTGCCGCCGCCCATGGCCACGGACACATGCGCGGCGGCCAGCGCCGCGGCGTCGTTCACGCCGTCACCCACCATGGCCACGATGGCGCCCTGACTGGCGAGCGCGTGCACGCGCGCGAGTTTGTCTTGCGGGCGCAGATCGGCCTCGACCTCGGTGATGCCGGTCTCGCGCGCCACGCGCCAGGCCGCGCCGAGATGATCACCGGTGAGCAGCAGCACGCGCTTGCCGTGACGCTGGAGTTCGGCGACGAGCGTCCTGGCACCGGCGCGCACCTCGTCGCCGATCACGAAAGTGGCGAGCAGATGGCGGGCGTCGCTCAACAGCACCTGGGTGTTGCCGCTGGCGCGCAAAGTTGCGAGCGCAGCATCGTTCACGGGAATGCCGGCCGCTTCGCGCAAGAACGCCGCCGTGCCGAGGAAATAACGCTGGCCATCGATCGCGCCGCTCAGTCCCGCACCCGGTGTGCTGGCCACGTCCGTCGCGGTATGGCGAAGTTCATCCACCGTCGCGCGCAAGGCGCGCGCGATCGGGTGTTCGGAATGCTGTTCCAGCGCCGCGGCCAGGGCCAGGCAGTCGCTGGCGCCAAGCTGCGTGTAGGTGTGTGTGTCGAGCAGGTGCAGGCGGCCGTAGGTGAGCGTGCCGGTTTTATCGAAGATGAAGGTGTGGGCGCGTGCCAGCGTTTCGAGTGCGTGCCCGCGCGTCGTGACCAGGCCGCGGCGCATGAGGCGGCCGGTGGCGGCGGTAATGGACACCGGCGTGGCGAGCGACAGGGCGCACGGGCAGGTCACGACCAGCACGGCAATCGTGATGGGCAGCCAGCGAGCGGGGTCGTAGAGGTACCAGAACAGCGCGACGCCGGCGGCGAGCAGCAGCACGCGCGCCACGAACCAGGCGGCGGCGCGGTCGGCGGCCGCGGCGATGGCCGGTTTCTCGGTCTGCGCGCGATCCAGCAGCCGCAGGATGGCGGACAGCACCGTGGCTTCGCCGGTTTTGTCCACGCGCATCGTCAACGGGCTTTCGATATTGATGCTGCCGCCGATCAGCACCGCGCCCGGCGCTTTGGCCAGCGGCAGGCTCTCGCCGGTGAGCAGCGATTCATCCACGCTCGAGCGGCCTTCGTGCACGTGCCCGTCGGCCGGGATGCTCTCGCCCGGACGCACCAGCACCAGATCGCCGCTGTTCAGCTCGCTGGCCGGCACCGCTTCGGTCTTATAAGTAGATGTTGTCGGCTCGCCTCCCTCTCCCGCTTGCGGGAGAGGGAATGAGGGTGAGGGCTTCGGTTTGACCCCCTCACCCTCGCCCTCTCCCCCGCTCGCGGGGGAGAGGGGATCAAAAATAAGGCGCGTGGCCGTCACCGGCAGCATGTGCACCAGCGCCTCGGAGACCTCGGCGGCGCGCTTGCGGCCGGCCAGTTCGAAGGTGCGGCCGGTGAGCAGGAAGAATACGAACATCACCACCGAGTCGTAATACACCTCGCCATGGCCGCTGAGCGTCGCCCACACGCTGCCGGCAAAGGCGATGACGAGGCCGAGCGACACCGGCACATCCATGCCGGCGCGTTGGCGCCGCAGGTCGCGGAAGGCACTGCGAAAGAACGGTTGCGCCGAGTAGCCGAGCACCGGCAGGGTGAGGAGCAGGCTGAGCCAGTGAAATAGATTCTCGAATTCGGTTTCGATACCGGTGAAGGCGCCGGCATACAGCGCCACCGCCAGGATCATCACCTGCATGCCGAAGGCCGCCGCCACCGCCAGCCGCCGCAACTGCAGGCGGCGTTCGCGTTCCAGGATTTCCTGGGCGCGACCCGGATCGTAGGGGTGGGCGAGATAGCCGATCTCGCTCACTGCCTGCAAGATACGGCTGAGGTGAATCTGCCCATCGTCCCAGCGAATGCGCGCGCGGTGCGTGGCGTAATTGACGGAAACGGCCAGCACCCCGGGCAGCTTCGCGAGATGCTGCTCGTTCAGCCAGACACAGGCGGCGCACACCATGCCTTCGAGAATGAGCGACGCCTCGCGCACGTTTCCGTCCACGTTCTGCACGAATGTTTTTTGCACGGCCGGGTTGTCGTAAACCGCGGTCTGGCGCAGGAACGCCGGC
Source organism: uncultured Acidiferrobacterales bacterium (assembly GCA_964355495.1). Taxonomy (GTDB): domain Bacteria; phylum Pseudomonadota; class Gammaproteobacteria; order Acidiferrobacterales; family UBA6901; genus UBA6901. The sequence continues at coordinate 1,406 of CAYHES010000221.1, read as the reverse complement.
ACCAGTTCGCGCGCGGTTGGCACGGCGTCGGTGCGGTAGCGGTAATAATCGGCGAGGCCGCCGGCGACAATGGCCTCCGCCACGGCCTGGCAGCCGCGGCAGCACAGCGGCTGCGCGGCGCCATCGATTTCCACCTGCAATTCCACGCCGCGCGGCACCGGCTGGCCGCAGTGATAGCAGGCGCAGGCGTCGCTGCTGGAATGCGGCAGGGCGGAAAGTGACTGTGTATTCATCAGGTTAGCATTGCATGCCAGAGCAGGGGGCGGTCGTGCCTGCATCGGCTTGGCCGTGGGCGGCGCTTAGTTATGCCATAATAACTTGGCAATTCACGTGGCCGGACGCGTCGACATCTTAGCCCAATTCCAGACCACTTCAGTGGTCGTGCCGGTGTTAGTAGTATTAATGGAATTCCATGCTGCCATGAATGAGCCCGTCTCGAATATCGCCAGTTCCGCAGCCTTGACCATCCTGCAGCCGGGCAAGGTGGCTTGTCAGGATTGCAGCCTGTTCCAGTTGTGCCTGCCGGTGGGTATCGACCAGAACGACCTGGCCGAGGTCGACCGCATTATCAAGCGCCGCCGGCCGATCCGGCGCGGCGATCAGTTGTTCGTCACCGGCGACAAGTTCCGCTCCATCTACGCCGTGCGTTCCGGCTCACTCAAAACTTCCGTGCTCACCGAGGACGGACGCGAGCAGGTGACCGGATTCTTTCTGCCGGGTGAGATTGTCGGGCTCGATGCCATCGGTACCGGCGAACACACCTGCGCCGCGCGGGCGCTGGAAACCACCGGCGTGTGCGAAATTCCGTACGACGAGCTTGAGACCATCGGCGCGCGTATCCCGAGCCTTCCGCGCCAACTGCTGCGCATCATGAGCCGCGAGATGCACCATGACCAACTGCTGCTCCTGCTGCTCGGCAAACGCAGCGCCGATGAACGCCTGGCGGCATTTCTTTTCAGCCTGTCGCAGCGCTTCGGCCTGCGCGGCTACTCGCCAAATGAATTCAACCTCAGCATGTCACGCAACGATATCGGCAACTATCTGGGCCTGGCCGTGGAAACCGTGAGCCGGCTGTTCAGCCGGTTGCAGGAGGATGGCATCCTGGCGGTGCGCAGCCGGCATGTGCGACTCCTGGATATCCAGCACCTGCGCACCCTGGCCGGTGTCTAGCAGCCTGTCGGACTTAGCCTGAACCGATCGAGAAATGATGAATTATTCTATGCGAAAGTGTCCGACATAGATGATTAAACGTATCAGGGTGGCCTGTGTGCGTTTTCTTTGACACCGAACAGACAACTGTGTGCAAATTCATCGTTCGTGCCACCTGTGGAATCGTACGAAGATTTTTTGTTAAGTCCGACAGGCTGCTAGGGAAGGCAGGCCTGCACAAAGTCCATTGCGCCAAT
>CAYHES010000220.1:0-4397 GCA_964355495.1 uncultured Acidiferrobacterales bacterium | reverse complement strand
AAATCCGAGCTGATCAATGCCATCTTCTTTGCCGCCTTCGGCCAGCGCGTGCTGCCGTCGAGCGCCGGGCGCACCACCATGTGCCCAACCGAACTGATGTACGAAAAAGGCAGCGCGCCGTGCATCCGCCTGCTGCCGATCGAGACGCGCGCCAGCGGCACCGGCGTGGCCGAGCTGCGCGGCTTCGCCGAAGAATGGACCACCATCCCGCTCGACATCGAGTCGCCGGACAAGGTCGCCCAGGCCCTGCAACACATCGCCGAGATCAAGAAAGTATCGAAAGAAACCGCGCAGACCCTGGGCCTGCACATCGCCGAGGAAGAAACCCAGAACGGCATGCACCTCTCCGAGGACGGCATGGTCGAAGTGCCGCGGTGGCGGCACGCCGTCATCAACTTCCCGCACCCGCTGCTCGACCAGGGTCTGGTGATCCTCGACACCCCGGGCCTGAATGCCCTCGGCACCGAACCGGAGCTGACCCTGTCGCTGCTGCCAAGCGCGCACGCGGTGCTGTTCATTCTCGCGGCCGATACCGGCGTCACCAAGTCCGACATCCAGGTGTGGCACGACTTCATCGCCAACCCGAAGCACGGCGCCAACAAGGGCCGCATTGCCGTGCTCAACAAGATCGACGGCCTGTGGGATGAACTCAAGACCCCGGACGCCGTCCAGGCCGAAATCGACCGGCAGGTCAAAGAGACCGCCCGGCATCTCAACATCGACCCGCACAACGTCTACCCGGTGTCGGCGCAGAAGGCGCTGCTCGGCAAGATCAAGGGTGACAAGAAGGTTCTGGAGCGCAGCCGCATCCTCGAACTCGAGGACGCGCTCGGCCAGGAGATGATCCCGCACAAGCGCGACATCGTGCGCGACAACATCAGCGGCGACATGGCCGACATCATCAAGGCCATGCGCCTGCTCATCATGCAGCGCCTCAAGGGCGTGTACGAGCACATCGAGGAGCTCGGCTCGCTCAACGGCAAGAACAGTGACGTCATCGACCACATGATGAACAAGGTACGGGTCGACAAGGAGCACTTCGAGAAAAGCCTGATGCGCTTCCAGGCGACGCGCTCGATCTTCTCGCAGCAGACCAACGTGCTGTACACCCATCTGAACCTGAAGAATCTCGACACACTCATCGCAGCCACCAAGAAGGACATGCAGGTCAGCCTCACGACCGCCGGCCTCAAGAGCTGCATGACCAACTTCTTCAAGCAGTCGCAGTCCACGATGGACGAAGTGGCGAAACAGGCGCAGGAGATCAAGGAGCTGATGGAAGGCGTGTACAAAAAGTTCCAGGCAGAACACGGCCTGACGAACGTCAAGCCCAAGGCGTTTTCGGTAATGAAGTACTCGCGCGAGCTCAAGCGCCTGGAAGAGAAGCACATGCAGATGCTGAGCGGCATGTCACTGGTCATGACCGAGCAGAAGACCGTGATCCGCAAGTTCTTCGACTCGGCGGTCGGCAAGGTGCGCGCCATCTACGCCATGACCAACCGCGACGCCGACAACTGGCTCAAGACCATCATGTCGCCGATGGAATCGCAGGTGCGCGAGCACCAGATACAGCTGCGCCGCCGCCTCGAATCCATCAAGCGCATCCACAAGGCCAGCGACACCCTCGAAGACCGCATGAAGGAACTCGAACACGTGCGCGAAGGCATCCGCGAGCAGGAGAAGGCGCTCGAGAACCGGGTGGAGCAGATCACCAAGATCCTCAGCTACGAATCGCAGGCCGACGCCGGCTTCCTCGGCATCGAACAATCCGCCTGACCAAGGCCTCTCATGTAGGGTGGGCCAGGCGCCGATATTCATATCGCCGTATCGCCAACTCCCCCTCTCCCGCGCAAGCGGGAGAGGGCAAGGGGTGAGGGGTGCGCCGTAGCCCACCAACTCTTACCTTCGACCCACGTCGGAGCGACCCTGTGGCCGCGACTGCTTGAGGCCCCCGCCCGAAGGAACGAACCCTGATATACTTTCTTCCAATCCGGTTTGGAGAATGACGAGGTTCCCACAATGGCTAAGGCGAATCCGAAGCAAGCTGCCCACCAGCTGATCGACAAACTCCCCGAGAGCGTAACCTGGGACGAGCTCGCCTACGAGATCGAGGTGCGCGCCTCGATCGAACGCGGGCTTGCCGATGCCGAGGCCGGCCGACTCATCCCGCAAGAGAACGTGGAGAAGAAGTTCGGCATTACGCGATGACACCGGTTTACTGGACGCCCGAAGCGATCGCGCGTCTCGAAGCCATCGAAGCCTATATCGCCAATGATGCGCCCATTGTTGCCAAAGAGGTCATCGCTCGTCTCTTGGGGCGATCCCGCCAGTTGGAGACCGCACCACTCAGCGGCCGGGCCCGTTCCCGAGTATCCCCGCGAGGACCTGCGTGAACTGCTGGAACGACCCTACCGGATCATCTACCGCATCACCGACACGCGCATCGAGATACTCTCCGTAATGCACTACCGCCAGCTGTTGCCGCGCCAAACCGAGGCGTTACAGAAGCATTGGAGCAGGGCAACACAACCATCAACCTCGTCACACCGGTATACTGGCTGCGAATTTCAAGGCAACAGTCGAGATCAATGTCCCTCGATGCCAACTCGGTTGTGTAATGTCGCCAGTTGCCCGGCCCGGCCTTCACTACTAACATGAGAACTGACATGAAAAACCTGCGCAGCACCATTACCCTGAGCATGATCGCCGTATTTGGTCTTGTCGCCTGTGCGACCGATGAATTCGGTAACCGCCGCCCGCTTACCGATGCCGAGAAAGGCGCGCTCATTGGCGCCGCCAGCGGCGCGGTACTGGGTGGAGTAGTGTCGAAGAAAAAGAACCGGACCAAGGGCGTGCTGATCGGCGCGGTTGGCGGTGGCCTCGCCGGTGGCGCGGTGGGCACCTACATGGACAGCCAGAAGAAGGATCTCGAGAAGGCGCTCGCCCCGGAGCGGGACGCCGGTGCGATACAGGTTGAGAAGCTGCCGCAGAATGCCTTGCGCGTGACCATGACCGAGCAGACAGCCTTCACGGTGGATTCGGCCGAGATCAAGCCGCGTTTCTACGGCACCATGGATAAAATCTCCACCGTCCTCGTTCGTTACGGCAAGACCGAGTTGACCATTGTCGGTCACACCGACAGCACCGGATCCATGCAGCACAACCAGGCGCTGTCCGAGCGCCGCGCCCAGGCAGTGGAGAATTACTTCTCGCAGAAAGGTGTGGTGTCGCAACGACTCGAGTCACACGGCCTGGGCGAGAGCGCACCGCGTGCCAGCAACGCCACTGCCGAGGGCCGCCAGTTGAACCGTCGCGTGGAGATCGTCATCGAGCCGATCGTGGCCGATTAGGCGGGATCATATACCGGCGATTGATGCGTAAACCGGACCGACCCAAAACCGGGCGGCCCGGTGTTGGTGCTACCAGCCTGCTGGCGCTACGGCGAGGTAAAAAACCGCTGGCGCATTTCTTCCAGCCCCAGTGTCTGCAGCACCTCCTGCAAGCGCTCGGTCGGGCGCTGGCGCGGCAGGTTTTTGTAGCTTGCGATGATGAGTTCGTTTTTCATCGAGTGCTCCCAGCCCACAAGCTCGGTCACGTTGACGTGGTACCCATGCGCCTCCAGCTGCAGGCAGCGCAGCACATTGGTGACGTGACTGCCGAATTCCCGGGTGTGCAGCGGGTGGCGCCAGAGTTCGGTAAGGGCGCTTTTCGCCAGGGCCTGGCCCTTGTGCTTTCTGAGCACCGCGGCCACTTCCGCCTGGCAACAGGGCACCAGCACCATGAACTGCGCCTGCTTCTTCAAACCAAACTGAATGGCGTCGTCGGTGGCGGTGTCGCAGGCATGCAGTGCGGTCACCACATCAATCTTTTCTGGAAACCGGTCGGAGGCGATGGACTCCGCCACCGACAGGTGCAGGAAGGACATGCCGGGGAAATTCAGCTTCGCGGCCAAATTGCGGGATTTGTTCACCAGCTCTGCGCGTGCTTCGATCCCGTAGATATGGGATTCGTTGTTCAGCGCCTTGAAGAACAGATCGTAAAGAATGAAACCCAGGTACGATTTGCCGGCACCGTGGTCAACAAGGTGAATCGTGGGATGATCCTGTTGGACTTCCTTAAGTAGCGGTTCGATGAACTGGTAGAGGTGATAAATCTGCTTGAGCTTGCGCCGGCTGTCCTGGTTCAGCTTGCCGTCGCGCGTGAGAATGTGCAGTTCTTTCAGCAGCTCAATGGATTGGCCGGGCTTTATTTCAGGCATGTCATGCATGGATGGTGCTTCCAGGATTGCGGTGCTCGGCTTGCTCGTGTAGGTCGGCCTTCAGGCCGACATGTCGGGCTAAAGCCGCAAGCAGGCCATCCCTCGGCAACTGCTCCCGGCGTTGCTCTACCTCCTGCAT
>CAYHES010000219.1:0-4409 GCA_964355495.1 uncultured Acidiferrobacterales bacterium | reverse complement strand
CTACAAGCGCGGGATTGTTCATGTCACTACGTTTGATCAAGCCGTTCAGGCGGCGCGCCCGCGACGCAACTCGCGCACCAGGTAGAACACCCCCGAGGCGATAATCAGAAATCCGATGAACATGCCGATGAACAGCGAGTAGTCGAAGCGGTAACGGTCGTTGGCCGGATCGTAGGTGGTGCAGAACAGCTTCACCTTGCTCCACAGGCCGGTGAACATGCTCTCGCCCGGCTGTTCGCCGAACACCAGTTCCTTGAGCGGCTCGACCAGCAGCGGCGTGTCGAAGGTCATGCCATACACCTGGCGGTAGATCTTGCCGTTGGCATCCACCAGCGTCGCCTGCATGAGGTGGTCGAAACCCTTGGGCGAGGCGAAGTACAGAAAGCCGATGTTCTTCGCCAACCGCGCCATGCTGGCCGCGTCGGTGCTCAGAAATTCCCAGCCAGGCAGATCCACGCCCTGCTGCCGCGCGAACGAGCGCATCGCCTCGGGGTTGTCCTTGGCCGTGTCGAAACCGATGGTCACCACCCGGAAACTGTCCTCGCCGAGCGCGGCGCGCGCCGTCTGCACCACTTTCGCCAGGTGCTGGGTCGTGGTCGGACAGATGTGGTAGCAACTCGTGTAGATGACGCTGATGACCAGCGGCTTGCCGCGATAATCGGCGAGCCGCACGGCCTTGCCGGTACGGTCGCGCAGCGTGACGTCTTCCAGCATGCGTCCGATCGCGGCCTGACTGGTGGCCAACGCCACCTTCTCGTCGAAGTCAGGAGCGCGCGCGTGGTTCGCGTGATCGGCCGACGCATCCGACGGCGCATGATTCGCGTGATCGGCCGGCGCTGTATGGGAAGTGGCTGCCGATACAGACGTGGCGAGGAAGAACAGGCTGGCGAAACCGGCCAGCGCGGCCATCTGCACCCGCGAGATCACGGCGCGGCGGCGGAAAGCAGCTGCACATCCAGCATCGCCGCGACCAGCATCAGCGTCAGTTGCACCAGCGACACATGGAAATTGCGCATCGCCACCGCGCGCGACTGATCGCCCAGCATGCGGATGTTTTCGCGCAGAAACCACAGGCCGCCGGCGAGCGCGCCGAGCGCATAGATCCAGCCGAGCCCGTAGAACAGCGGCACGAGCGAGGCCGCGACCAGCAGCACGCTGTTGCCGAGCACGGCCCAAGCGGCGGCGCGCGCACCCACCACCACCGGCAGCATGGGTACGCCGGCAGCGGCGTAGTCGTCGCGCAGGGCGATGGACAGACTCCAGAAGTGCGACGGTGTCCACAGGAACAGCGCGACCGCGAACCACGCGGCGCGCGCGCCGATGTGCGGATCCACCGCCGCCGCCCCGGCCAGCACCGCGAAGCTGCCGGCCAGACCGCCGACCACGATGTTGAGCCAGCTGCGGCGCTTGAGCCAGACGGTGTAGACAATGGCGTACACGAACGCGCCGAGAAACACATACAACGCCGCCACGCTGTTCAGCGCCCAAGCCGCGGCGCCCACCGCCAGCGCCAGCAGCGCGTACAGAAACACCAGCCAGCCGCGATGCGCCTTGAGCGCGCCGGTGGCGAACGGCCGGCGGCGGGTGCGCTGCATGCGTTGGTCGAGGTCGCGCTCGACGTACTGGTTGAACCCGCCGGCCGCGGCCGAAGACAGGAACACGGCAAGGCCCAGCACCACGACCTGCCACACGGCCAGCGCCGGGCCGGGCGCCACCGCATAACCGGCGAGCGCCGCGAACGCGATCGAAACGCCGATGCGCAGCTTGAGGACATTCGGCAATTGCCGCAACAGGCTCATGAATGAAGTGCGCGTAATGCTGTCGGCGGATTCAAGACGAGCGGTGTGCATGGAAGACTCCGTACCGGCGGTTGTGTTTCAGGCGAGTCTCGAACCAACCGATGGCCCGGGGCGGAACAACCGCCCCGGGTCCGACGGCCTCAGCTGAGCGGCCAGACTGAGGACAGATACTTCCAGTTGATGAAGTAATACACCACGAACAGTGCCAGGAAAATGAAGGCGAAGATCAGCGTGCCCGGCGCCGCGAAGCCGCCGACACCGATGCCGCCGTGGCTTTCGATGGCCGAGGCGATCGGCATCTTGAGCACGGTCGGCTTGGCGTTGTACTCCCGGCCCGGCAGTTTCTTGCCCCACAGGATCGAGCCGACCGTGATCAGGATGTAGGCGCCACCACCGATGACCGCCAGCACGCCGGTGATGCCGGCCAGACCCATCAGCAGGTAGGCCGAGCCCGGAAATTCATATCCGAGCACGTTGCCGGTGAGACCCATGTCCCAGTGACGGCGCGGCACACCGAGCGTGCCGGCGCCCATCAGGAACAACGCCACCCCCACCATGCCGATGCCGAAAATGTACGGCTGCCACCTGGCCAGGCCCTTCATGATCATGTCGCGCCGGAACAGTACCGGGATCAGGAAGTAGGTCAGCGCCATGAACGCCAGCGTGGTGCCGATGACGACCGTGGCATGGAAGTGACCGGGCACGTAGATGGTGTTGTGGATAATGATGCTGATCTGCTCGGTGCCCATCACCACCCCGGAGATGCCGCCCAGCACGCCGAACCCGATGAGCGACATGAACATGCCCGAGAACACCGGGTTGCCCCACGGCGCCTTGCGGATCCACTCGAACAGGCCCTTGTTGTAGCCCTTCAGGCGCTGCGCCACTTCGATCGACCCCGGCACGGTCAGGCCGTGAATCATGCTGGCGAGCACCGCCAGGTACATGGCGTAGCTGGTGTTGAAGATCTTCCATTCGGAGCTGATGCCCGGGTCCACCAGCAGGTGGTGCGCCGAGGCCAGTTGCAGGAACAGGATGTACAGCAGGAACGCCCCGCGGCTGACCTTCTCCGACATCGGCTTGGCGCCGAATACGATGGCGGCAATCGCGTACCACACCGCCACGTGCGCGGCGACGTTGATCTGCTGCGACGAGTGGCCGAACGCCCACCAGATGGTGCGGTACATGAGCGGATCGATGTAGCTGATATAGCCGACCGACCACAGGAAGGTCGGAATCAGAATAATCGCACCCGAGGCGATGGTGAAAATCGCGATAATGGCGGCGGTGAGCGCGCCGAAGGTCACGAGCGGAATCGAGCCCTCGTAGGTACGCTCTGCCTTGGCAATGACCAGCGTGCCGAAAAACACGAAGCAGCCGATCAGGGCGCCGACCGCGAACAGGATCAGGCAAAGATAAAACACCGGTTCGGCCGGCATCGGCACATACGAGGTCATCATCACACTCGAGCGGCCGCGCAGGATCGCAATGTTGGTCCCGACCGCGCCGATCAGCATGAGCGCGAACCCGAGCCACGCCCAGCGCGGCGTCGCCAACCGGCAGCGCAGCAGCGTCGACGAGCAGAAGTACAGTACCGCGATCTCGAAGAAGATGATCCAGAAGATCAGCATGTCGAGGCCGTGCGCGGTCAGCGCCTGGTAGAACGAGTCGGCCGGAAGCAAATGTATGGCCGGCCAGCGGGTGAGTGTGACCAGCAGCGCGAGTATGCCGCCAATCAGCAGGAACACGACCGCGGCGACCGCGTTCGCCTTCATCAAGGTCTCGGCCGGCTTGTGGAACTGCAGGCCGCTGTCCGGGCAGATACGGTATTCAGTGGTGTTTGCCATGTTCTGCTCCCCTATTATTTGATGTAGATTCTGCCGACCATGGTGTGGTGGCCGATGCCGCAGTATTCGTTACAGATGATGGCGTAGGTGCCGCCCTTGTCCGGCTTCACCGTCACGACCATGTCGTAGCCCGGGTTGATCTGCAGGTTGATGTTGTCCGGCTGCAGCGAGAAACCGTGCTGCCAGTCCAGCGACGAGATGTGCAGGCGGTAGGTCTGATTCTTCTCCAGCTCGTAGATCGGCCACCACTGCCACAGGCGCCCGACCAGGTAGATGTCGCTGCCGGCCGGCGGCTTGACCACCGGGAACTGGCCGTCGCCCTCGGTGCGGACCGTGTATTTGTCCACCACCGCCTGCGCCTTCGCCTGAAACGCCGCCGGGGTGATGCGATAGGCCTCGTTGGATATGTTCTGCTTACCGTACACGTGCCAATACGGCATCATGAAGAACATGAACAGGCACCACAGCAGGGCGATGATGATCCACGTGCCTTCCACGCGGTCCAACGGCTGTTTCCACCAGATTGCCCTACCGGGCGGGAGTATTGCGCTCATGACTGTCTCCTCGGAGTTCGATTACTTGGCCAGGGGAATGGTGACAATTTCCATCACACCCCAGAGGATGTAGAACACCGTTGGCATGGTGACCCCCAGGAACAGCAGCAGAAACGGATTGTCGAGCACACGCTGCATTACCGGTACGGTTTCGTTTTCTTGATTGTTCGCCATGGTCTGAGCCCTCGTTGTTGTCGGACGGCGCCGCG
>CAYHES010000218.1:0-4427 GCA_964355495.1 uncultured Acidiferrobacterales bacterium | reverse complement strand
TCTTTCACCCGCAGGGAGCGCGCGCGTTTGCACGGCGCACATGGCACTTACTTAAAGGGGAAAACTCTGTTTACGCCGTCATTCCGGCGGAAGCCGGAATCCAGGGTTTGAATAACATTGGTCGACAGGCCGATTCTGGATGCCAGCTTTCGCTGGCATGACGTAGTTTCCTGCTTGTGTGGGCTTAAGTAAGTGCCAATCGAACTAGCGGGGTTTCTTGCTGTAGAGCCCGGCCGTGGCGATGACCATTGCGGCCATGCTCTCACGGAGCCTTGCAGGCTTGAGCACCTCGACCCCGTCGCCAAACGCGGACAGCCACCAGCCGAGTTGCGAGGTATCGTTCACGGTCGCCGTGACCTTGACCCAACCCTCTCTTTCAGGACGGACAGTCTGGTCGGCGCTGAGCGATGTTTCGTCGAGATGTGCCGCCGCCTCGGCCGTGAACAGCACCTCCAGCCGGATTTTCTCGCCGTTGCCGAAGTCCATGGCGCCGGAGGCGATGTAGGCGTCGAGATCAAAGCCTTTTGGATAGCTTGCGGCATCGTCCAGCGCAATTGCGGAGAGTATTCGGTGCACGGTCAGCAACAGCACATCCTGATAATGGAACAGGGTGCAGACGAGGTAAAACACCGGCCCGCGCTGCACGAGCCCCAGGGGATGAACCGTGTATTCCACCGGCTCCGTCGCACCGCGCTTGTGATAGACAATCTTGAGCTGGCGGCTATGCAACAGCGCCTCATAGACCGCGCGTTGCGCATCAAGCTTGATCTTCGGCGGCAACAACGTTTGTGCAGGCTGCACCACCCGTATCTTGTCACCCCAGGAGGGTATCCCGCGCCGTTTTGGCAATGCGGCCAGTTGTCGCTCGGCGGTTTTGAAATAAGGGTCAATTTCACTCAGTAATGATGCCGGCAGGAGTGGCGCGAGAAAGCGCTGCACCAGGGCAAATGTGAGCGCCTGGGGAACGGTCAGGCCCGGCACATCGAGAATCGGTGCGCTCTTCAGCCAGCTCCAGCCGTAGGGCTTCTCGCGCTCGTCCACTGAAATGGGAAAGATTTCCGAGAGCGTTTGCAGGTCGCGTTCGACCGAGCGCTTGGTGGTGTTGTGGCCTTCGCCTGTCAACCGTTTCTGCAAGTCTCCGGCCGTGATCTTGTGCGGGTAGCGCGGCAAGAGGCGAAGCAGTTGCCATTGGCGGAGCAATGTGTCGCCGGACTTTCTCACAAACATCCCCCGTTCGGTGACAACAACATAAAGAATACGGGACTGAGCGACACTTACTTAGGGAAATTACTGAATATCACAACGAGTGATCGCCCGGAATTCGGCTGGCAATCTGGAAACGGCCTCGCCTGTGTGTTCAATCGTCAATGAAGTGACCGGATGCTTATTAATATTTCCAATCGGAGTCGCATTCGACTTGCCGCCTTTACGTCTTAGGCTTACCCCGGTGGATTTTTCGTACTCCTTGAATAGCATGGCAATTAGCGCACCTTCGATCTGCTTCGGTGGACAATCGCCCTCGACAGTAGCGAACGCATAGGTATGGTTTTGCATGTACACCACCCTCTGATTGCATTCCTCTTGATCAAAAAAGGCCCGTGAGAAGGATAGTGTCTCGCGCTTCTCGGTTGTTGGGATGTAGATAGCACGCTGGTCATTCATTTCTTCGAATGTTTTCCCCGCATAGTTTGTCTTGACGAACTCGATGAAGTCATCGTCACGCGCCATGTGAAAGACCGTGTATTCACCGCCAAGCAGTTTGGACATGTGGGTCTTGAATCTGTTTGAAAAGTTAATGGCTTCCCCGATGTAAATCACACGAGGGGGCTTACCATTCCATATCCAGACATACAGGCCGCCTTGTGAGTCCAAAAACTTCCTGTGCCCATCGAGACCTTGGCCATTTGTGGCTACCTGCCAGTTGAGCCTCACGTCCATCGTCACCACCTCCTGCTAGACCGCTAGCATATGCCAGTAGTATCCGGCTTTAGTCACTTCTTGAATACCACTGCCTGACAACCATACACGCCATATCATTTATTTATAGTGGGTTGCCTTGGTGGTAGCAATCCAAGTGGTGCTGCGTCTTCTCTGCTCAGCGAGCAACCTTGATCCAGACGCCCGGCATCCCATTCGCCTGACATACGAAGCAATCAAGAATTCCAGAACTACCCGAAATCTGGGACCGAAATCTGGGACTGCGAAATCTGGGACAGATTTATTTAGTTGCTCACTTTTCTGCCAATGTCAAAACAGAGTGGTGATAGCCTGATATTCTGGTGGCAGCCATTCCAATGATTGTACCAGCCATCGCCTTGTCTTTGGCCTTTCTGCGAGCGCTAATGCCAACCAGTTCTCGCCCAGGCAATTCGTGGATTCTGTAATACCCATGCCAACAAGTATATCGACACCTTGAGGCGGCGCTGTTAGCGGGGTCGATAACTTAACTTGTATTGACATAGCCATCGCTGGTTCAATCGTCAGGCCTGCAAGGTTTATCAGGCTTGTGGATTTATTAATGGCAAAAATATCAACGCCCTGAATGTTTCCTCCTCGATAAGCCGGAACGAAACACCCCGCCTCTTCAAATAACTTGGCAATCAGAGTCTCAAACTCGACGCTACTGAGACAGTTCAGAGCATGCTTGATTGAAGCATTGTCTGGAACATTGATCTGCTGCTTAAGCATCGCCTGAATTGCAATAATATTCCCTTCATTTCTAATTTCGCGAAATGTTCCGCGAGCAAGCCACTGACTGGCAGCCATTCCTGCAAGAATTGCCGGCACCTTTGTGATAGATAATTTCTTTGGTGGATCGGTATATCTGACAGGAAGAAGTTTTACATATCCTGCCCACGTCGGGTCATTCGACTCTTTAAAGTCAACGTCCCCACTTGGTTCCAGGAAATGCACCTGGCCATCGTGGATAACAACAATATGCTTTCCTTCATTGTTCTCGCCGCACGCAAAGTAGTCCTGCACGTCCTTGTTCGATCTTGGTCTATATATACTCAGGAACTCTGCCTTGGTTCGTGGTTCGCTTTCAAAATATATCGGTATTGCAGGCATGCCAATCTCATTCTCTCCTCGCAAGGATGCTTCTGCCCTATTGTTTCCTGTACCAATCTTTGCGTAGTAGTATTTTTTCATTTCATCGCACCTAGCTGGTTCCCGGGTCAAAGCTTGGGCAGACAGATTTCATCGCTTCTGAATCAAAGGCGCCCTTGCAGCTTGTGCCCATGCGCCCACTTCGCCTGATATTCCTGGCTCACAAAAAATACCTTGAGATCGGCCTGGTAGTCTTGACTGACCCAAAATAGTTTCGTGGTGGCCTGATAATCCTGATCAACATAGAACCAATGAGCGTCATCAGACGCCTGGTAATCCTGATTGACTACATAGACGAGCAGGTCTGCCTGATATTCCTGATCAACCTTATAAGCCTTGATGGTGGCCTGATAATCCTGATTCACAACAAAGATCTTCGCCATTTTGTTCTCCTTTCTTGATGTCATTTGCTGTACAAAAATCAGAGGCTGCTCAGATATATTTAACCGTTGCCTAAACATCACCCACCCGACAACCACGCCCTCCATACCACTTCTGTTGTTCTGCAGGCTGCAGACCCCATTGTCTTGAGTATCTTTGCATGTCTCCCCATGCACTCGTCAGGTTTGCCTGTTCGCCACCCCATACGGCACATGCCCTGTTGGTACGTGCTGACTGGCCGACTGGCAATGGCGCTGCTGGTCATCGAAGAAGATATCGGCCTGGAAGGCCTCAAGAAATGGGCCCTTGTCGAGGCCACCGAGGAACAAGGCCTCGTCAATGCGGATTCCCCAAGCGCGCAGCGTGCGGATAACCCGCTCGTGCGCCGGTGCGCCACGCGCCGTGACCAGCGCGGTGCGGATGGGTGACTGCTCGGGCGGGAATTCACCCTGAATCTGATGCAGCGCGGCAAGAAAGCCCCGGAAAGGACCGCCGGGAAGCGGCTTGCCGGCCGATTCCTTCTCTGAGCTGTTGAACGCCGCCAAGCCATCCCGTTTGTACACACGCTCGGCTTCGTCGGAAAAAATCACGGCGTCGCCGTCGAAGGCAATTCGCAGTGGTCCCTCCCCATTAAGAATTGCCTTGCTGGGCAGAATGACTGCCGCCGCGAAGCCCTCAACCAACGCCTTGCGCACATCCTCGGGATCAGACGAGAGAAACAGATGGGCGCCGAATGGTTTCACGTAGCGGAATGGGCTGCCACCACCGGCGAAGGCGGCGCGCGTGATGGCAAGATCGTGATGACGTACCGAGTTGAACACCCGCATGCCGGTGTCGGCGCTGTTGCGCGAGATCAGGATGACTTCCACCCGCTCCCGCTCGGGTTTGCGATCATTGAGAGCCAGAAGTTTTTTTACCATCGCAAAGGCGACGCCCGG
>CAYHES010000217.1:0-4434 GCA_964355495.1 uncultured Acidiferrobacterales bacterium | reverse complement strand
CGCAGCGCCAGGAACAGGGCCGCGGCCCCGCGCCGCACCAGCACCGGCACCGGTTTGTTGCGCGGCAACTGTGGCGCCAGATCGCGCAGCTCGGCGGCCGAACGCATCGGCCGGCCCTGCACCTGCTGGATCACATCACCCGGCCGTACTCCGGCCTTGAGCGCCGGCCCCTCGACCACCCTCTCCACCAGCACACCCTGGCTGACGCCCAACTGTTTGCGCTGCGCAGGCGTGAGGTCCTTGAGCTGCATGCCGAGCACACCTGGCCGCTCCGGGCCGGACGGTAGTGCGGGGCGGGTATCGGCGATTTCTTCCGGGAGTTCGGCAATGGTGACCGACGCCGTCTGGGTCTGACCATTGCGGATGATCCCGAGCCTGGCGCGCGTACCGGGCGCGGTCTGGCCGACGAGCGGTGGCAGGTCGGCCGACAGGTCGATACGATGGCCTTCGTACTCCACCACCACGTCGCCCACGCGCAGGTCGGACTTGGCCGCCGGACCATCCGGCAGGACATCGGCGATCAGGGCGCCGGACGGACGCTTCATGCCAAACGATTCGGCCAGCTCGCGCGTGACATCCTGAATGGTCACGCCGATCCAGCCGCGCTTCACATGTCCGCTGGCCTTGAGCTGTTTCGACACCTGCATGGCGATGTCGATCGGCACCGCGAACGACAACCCCATGAAACCGCCGGTGCGGCTGTAGATCTGCGAATTGATGCCGATCACCTCGCCCTTCAGGTTGAACAGCGGCCCGCCGGAATTGCCGGGATTGATGGCGACGTCGGTCTGGATGAACGGCACGTAGTTTTCGCGCGGCAGGCTGCGGCCCTTGGCCGAGACAATGCCGGCGGTCGCGGAGCTTTCAAAACCGAACGGTGAACCGATCGCGAGCACCCATTCGCCGACCCGCACCTTTTCCGGGTCGCCGATGCGCACCTGCGGCAGGCCGGTGGCGTCAATCTTGAGCAGGGCCACGTCGCTGCGCCGGTCGGCGCCGATCACCTTGGCGGTGAATTCGCGCCGGTCGGTCAGGCGCACCAGGATCTCGGTGGCATTTTCCACTACGTGCGCGCAGGTGAGAATGTAACCGTCTGCCGAGACCAGGAAACCCGAACCAAGCGATTTGTTGTCAAAGAATTCGGGGGGCAGCTCATCTTCGCCGAAATAACGGCGCAGGAAATCATTGAAGGGGCCATTGCCCTCCGGGGCCTCCGGTATCTCGGCGCCCGGCCCAGCCGGACGCTTGACCATCTGGGTGGTGCTGATGTTCACCACCGCCGGGGCATTGCTTTCCACGAGCGGTGTGAAATCCGGCAACGCACGCACCAGCGGTGCGGCCGGCACGGGAATGGCCAGCAGCAGCGCCCACAGGCCGAAGAACAGGGCAACGGAGGTGCGTCGATAGCCTGTGCTCACGGTTCAGGCCTCACCGATTCGCCAATCATGTCCACCGTCAGGGCGGGCGTCTCCCCAACGACGGTGACCTGATGGCCGTCGACGACCTTACCGAAGGCGTGCACCGCGCCCATGTGCGTCAAACCGGAAAGCACATTGGGTTTGGCTTCATCGCCAACCTTTTCGACAAACACCGAGACCACGGCGAGACCATCCGAGTACACCAGGTGCTCGACCGGCTGCTTGCGCGCCGGCAGCATGCGCATCATGCGTGCGCTAAGGCTGAAGCCGGTTGGCAGGTGCGCGGCCGTCCACCGCCCGGCGGACGGTGTCGGCGTCCCTTCGTCCGCTCGTTGCCAGACGATTCCCTTGGTCGGGTATTGCGGTTTGAGCTCGGATTCGGCTATCGGTTTGCCGATCGACACCTGCGTGAACATGTATTGTTCGACCACGCCTCCGTGTTCATCGAGCAGGCTGGCCTTGAGCAGCAGGCCGCTCGCTTCGTCCGCCCACAGCAGGTAACCGTAGCGATAGGCATCGCGCGGCTTGATGCGCACCGAGACGGCCTTGCGCGCGGCCACGCGCCCTTCCTTGCCGACACGGATCTTGTAATGGCCTTTCAGTTGCGCGAGCGAATCGGGCAGGAGCGCCGGGAAGTTGCGGTTGTCGGCGCGGCGGTGCTCGATGAGCACCGCGTTCTCGTCCGGAAGGTAACAACGCACCTCGCTGCCGGTGCGGATGATTTCGCGCGGCGCGCCGTTCAGCGACACCAGCCGCTCGCGCACCTTGCCCGCGCCGGTCTTGTGAACGATGCGCAGGCTTTCCAGTTGATCGCCGTGTTGATAGACGAACGTGCCTTCATAATCGAGGCTGCGCCCGGCCTGATGCATGCGCGCGAACAACGCCTGCGCGTCGGCGGCCTGCGCCAACGGGGCCGCCAGGCCCAGCAGAACCGCAAGGGTAAAACGGTGCAGGAACAATCCGGTCATTCCGCGTTCGCGTTGTCCGTGGCGGCGCTATCGCGTCCGATCACGCGCACATACGACAGCATGCCGTTCATGCCCGCCGTCGGCGTGAACTCACCATGCTGCACCAGGTACGGGTTCAGGGCGCTCTGCTGCTCGGGCGGCGTCTGGCGCGCATCCGCCACGGTGCTCTTGCCGGTGGCATGGCGGGCGACGGGGGTTGCGGAAGGGGAAACGAGCGGCGGGAGATTCAGGATGGCGACGGTGGCGACTGAGGCGGCGATGGCGAGGCCGGCGGTAAATTTCAGGACCCGCGGGGTGAAGGGGCGGCGACGCTCGTCGTTTTGCGCCTCATGCTGCAGGCGCTGGTGAATACGATCGGCCAGGTCCGGGCTGACCATGACATGGAGTTCGCGGCGTATGGCCGCGCTCGCCAGGTGATAGCGCTCCCAGGCCCCGCGCAGCGCCGGGTCGGTGCCCAGCGCGCGCAACGCGCGCTCACGCTCCAGATCGTTGCCTTCGCCATCCAGCAAAGCCGAAATATTTTCTTTCATGCTCGTTCAGTCCTGGCTGAAATTCGTTGGTGTAAGGTCCCTAGCCTTCCAGGAGCGGCTCCAATTCCTTGTCGATCGCCTCGCGCGCCCGGAAGATGCGCGAACGGACCGTGCCGATCGGACAATCCATCACTTCAGCAATCTCTTCGTAACTCAATCCATCGATCTCGCGCAGTGTCACGGCGGTGCGCAGATCCTCGGGCAGCGCCGCCAACACCCGCTCCACGGTGCGGCCGATCTCGTCGGCCAGCATCTGGCGCTCCGGCGTCGTGGCATCGCGCAGGTTGGTGCCGATGTCGCTCGCCTCGGCATCTTCCGTTTCGACATCGGCGATCGGCGGCCGGCGGCCCTGCGCCACCAGGTAATTCTTGGCCGTGTTGATCGCGATGCGATAGAGCCAGGTATAGAAGGCGCTCTCGCCGCGAAATCCTTTGATGGCCCGGTAAGCCTTGATAAAGGCCTCCTGGGTGACATCCTCGACCTCCGACCGGTCGTACACATACCGCGACACAAGCTTGGCGATGCGGTGCTGGTATTTGCGCACCAGCAGGTCGAAGGCCGACTTGTCGCCCTTCTGGACCCGCACTACCAATTCTTGATCAATACCGCGCTCGCCGACCATCCGGGCCCGTCCCCTTCCCCTGCCCGGCAACGGTGCGTTACCGGATATAAAGACCACGGCAGGAAAATAAAGTTCGCCCTGCCGCGTTGACCGTGGTTATAGTTGTCGTTGATTGTTATTCATACGGACAACGTCACAACCGGACTATTCAACCGGCTGAATAATACCCCATATTTCACCTGCGCCGCCCGTCGCCTTCTTAACATGACCACAACCCAACCCTCCCACGCCACGGACGTCCTGATCGTGGGCAGTGGCGTGGCCGGCCTGAGCCTGGCCCTGCGCCTGGCCGATAGCGCCAAAGTCACTGTTTTGGCCAAGGCCGATCTCACGCAGGGATCGAGTCTGTATGCCCAGGGGGGAGTGGCTGCGGTCCTGAATGACACCGATTCGTTCGGTGCGCACATTCAAGACACGCTGCAGGCCGGGGGCGGACTCTGTCACCCCGATACCGTGGAATTCACCGTGCAGCGCGGCCCGGCGGCGATTCGCTGGCTCATCGACCAAGGCGTGAGCTTCACGCGCGAAGCCGGGACGGACGGGAAAACGCACCACCACCTGACCCGCGAAGGCGGCCACAGCCAGCGGCGGGTTATCCATGCGGCCGACGCCACCGGCAAGGCCATCGAGACCACGCTCGCCGCGCGTGCGCGCGCCCACCCGAACATCCGGGTACTGGAACACACCATCGCCGTTGACCTGATCACGCGCCGCAAACTCGGCCAAAACCATGAGAACCGTTGCCTGGGCCTGTACGCCCTCAACAAGCAAACCGGTAACGTGGAAGTACACGCCAGCCGTTTTGTGGTGCTCGCCACCGGCGGCGCCTCCAAGGTGTATCTCTATACCAGCAACCCGGACACCTCGACCGGCGACGGCATCGCCATGGCCTGGCG
>CAYHES010000216.1:0-4441 GCA_964355495.1 uncultured Acidiferrobacterales bacterium | reverse complement strand
GCCGAGATCCCGCGGGTGCGCGAGGACCTCGGGTTCCCGCCGCTGGTCACGCCGACCTCGCAGATCGTCGGCACGCAGGCGGTACTCAACGTGCTGACCGGCAAGCGCTACAAGAGCATCACCAACGAAGTGAAACTCTACCTGCAGGGCCGCTACGGCCAGGCGCCGGGCACGGTCAACGACGCGGTGCGCCGAATGGCGATCGGCGACGATGAGGTCATCACCTGCCGTCCGGCCGACCGCATGCAGCCGGAGATGGATCGCCTGCGCCACGACATCGGCGAGGTCGCCAAGAACGAAGAAGATGTGTTGACCTACGCCATGTTCCCGGAGATCGGTCGCAAGTTTCTGGAGGAACGGGCCGCCGGAACCTTGCGGCCCGAGGAACTGCTGCCCTTGCCAGGCACACAGGCGGCCGCCGCCGCGCCGTCGCTCGCTCCGACCGATTTCAACGTCACGGTGCATGGCGAGACCTACCACATCAAGATCACCGGCGCCGGCCATCACGCGGCCGAGCGCCGGCCTTTCTATGTGTCGCTGGACGGCGTACCGGAAGAAATCCTGGTCGAGACCCTGAGTGAAATGGTGCCGACCGAGAGCGGCGTGCTGGACAGCCAGCGCGTCACCAAGGCGTCGCGCCGCCCCAAGGCCAGCAAGGAAGGCCATGTCACCAGCTCCATGCCGGGCACGATCGTGGACGTGGTCGTCAAGGTCGGCGCCAAGGTCAAGGCCGGCGATGCGGTACTCGTCATCGAAGCCATGAAAATGGAGAACGAGGTGCCAGCCCCGATTGCCGGCACGGTCAAGGCCGTGAATGTCGTCAAGGGTGATAGCGTCAATCCGGATGAGGCACTGGTTGAGATTGAATAAAGTAAATCCGCCGCAAAGTCGCAAAGAACGCAAAGAGAATCTCGAATCAAACTGCCTACGCTGATTCTGTTTTTGTTGAATTGTTGTTCTTTGCGTTCTTTGCGCCTTTGCGGCAGAAAATCATATGAAGCTCATCCTCGCCTCCTCCTCCACGTTCCGGCGCGAACTCTTGTCGCGTCTGATGATCCCCTTTGAGGTGGTGGTGCCGGACGTGGATGAGACGCCACGCCAGCATGAATCGCCACAGGCGCTGGTCGAGCGGCTCGCAATCCTCAAGGCGCAGACCGTTGCCTCGAAACACCGCAGTGCGCTCGTGATCGGCTCCGACCAGGTGGCCGTGCACAACGGCGAGATCGTCGGCAAGCCGCTGACCCATGAACGTGCCGTCGATCAGTTAAAGTCAGCCTCTGGGAAAACAGTCATGCTTTATACCGGACTCGCGCTCGTCAACAGTTCTTCCGGCCGGGTGCAGAGCGAGGTGGTGCCGTACGGGGTAACGTTCCGGGAGCTGACCGATGCACAGATTGAGGCCTATCTGCGCAAGGAACAGCCCTATCATTGCGCCGGCAGCGTGAAATCCGAGGGTCTGGGGGTGGCGCTGCTGGAACGCTTTGACGGCGAGGATCCGGCCACGCTCATCGGCCTGCCGTTGATTCGCCTGATCCGCATGCTGGAAAACGAGGGCCTGGCAGTCATCTGATTCTCGCCCCCATCTATCCCGCCTATACTTGGACGAGGAAGGCCGGCAATGTTGCCGTGGTGATTCGGAGGCGGGTATGGCACTGAAACCAGTCAGCAACAGCAGCGATCCGCTTTACAAGCTGCTGCGCGAAGGACGCATCAAGGACTTCAACGAGCGCAAGAAGCTCGGCGAGAAAATTGACTTGCGGGACTGCGACTTCCGTGGGCTCGACCTGCGCGGCCTGGATGTGACTGGGCTCGACTTCAGCGGCTGTTACTTCCGTCAGGCCGATCTGCGTGGCCTGGATTTGTCGGAAACCAGACTTGAAGGCGCGAGCATCAACGGCGCGAAAATCTCCGGCACGCTCTTCCCCAGGGATTTAACCCCCGAGGAAATTACGCTTTCGCTGTTGCACGGCACGCGCCTGCGCTATGGCGTGTGAGGTCAACGCAGCCCGCGGCCCGACAAGCGCAGCTCGGAGGCAACGGAACGGCCCATGGCCATGCCGAAACGCTCGGCCAGGCGGTGAAAGAGATTCTCGCGCACGGTGTAATCCACGATCTCTTCAGCACCGATCACGTCGCGCGCGACGGAGCCGGCACTGCCGTACTCATCGACGAGCCCGAGTTCTTTTGCCTTGGTCCCCGACCAGAACAGGCCGCTGAAGATTTCCTTGTTCGGCTTGAGCGCAGCGCCGCGCCCCTGTTTCACGGCATCGATGAACTGTGCGTGGATATCATCCAGCATCTTCTGGGCATGGCGGCGGGCCCTCGAATCGAGCGGCGAAAACGGATCGAGCATGCCCTTGTTCTCGCCGGCCGTCAGCAGGCGTCGCTCGACGCCCAGCTTCTTCATGCCGTCCACGAAACCAAAACCGTCCATGAGCACACCGATCGAGCCGACGATGCTCGCCGGGCTCGCATAGATCTTGTCGGCGGCCGCGACGGCGTAGTAGCAACCGGAGGCGCATACGTCGCCAATCACGGCGTACAGCGACTTGTCCGGATATTTCTCGCGCAGGCGCAGTATCTCGTCGTAGATGTACGCCGATTGCACCGGGCTGCCGCCCGGGCTGTTGGCGTGCAGAATCACACCTACCGCCGCCTTGGCCTCGAACGCGTCACGCAGGCCCTTGATGATGCTGTCGGCGTTTGCGTTGCTGTCGGCTGAGATCTCGCCGTCCAGCTCCACGAGCGCGGTGTAGCGGCTGGCGAGCGCCTTTTCACCCCAGCTGCCGGACTGCATGATGAGCAGCACGATGACGAGATAGACGGCGATGAAAATTTTAAAAAAAATGCCCCAGCGACGCGCCTTGCGGCTCTCTTCGAGCGAAGCGAACGCGAGCTTCTCGAGCAGTTCGCGCTCCCAGCCTTCTTTCCTGTCCTGTTGTCCGTTTTCCATGCCTGTTTCCGCGAGCCTGTATTTTTTAACGCCAGGTCATTTGACCACAATCACCGATGTTCCGGCGAGCCACTCCGCCCCGTCCGCCTCGCGTACCGGGACAGCCATCAGCACTGCACCGCGCCAAGGCCACCCACGCCGACATCGTGGCCGGATCATACAATGCACCGTGTGTGTGGCGCACACGAGAAGGTGCGGGTGACTGGTACAGACCGTGTCACCCAGGCGCAGTTCCACTGATTTTGTGGTTGTGCCGTCATCTGACCCATGCACACACCTCGGGGAAGGAATCCAGGCAGGCCAGTGCACCGCAGTCGAGCAGGCGTTCGCGTGCATGCACGCCGTAGCTCACGGCGAGCCCCGCGACCTGCGCGCTGCGCGCCATCTCCATGTCGTACACCGTGTCGCCGACCATGAGTGCGCGCCTGGCCTCGACACCGGTGTGGTCGAGGATGTCTTCGAGCATCTGCGGGTGCGGCTTGGAGAAGGCCTCGTCCGCGCAGCGCGAACTCACAAACAGGTGGCGCATGCCGGTGTCGTCCAGCACCCGGTCCAGGCCGCGGCGCGCCTTGCCGGTGGCAATGGCCAGCAGGTAACCCTGTTGTGCGAGTTGCGTGAGACCCTGTGGCACGCCCGGAAAAAGCGGCATGCCGGTGGCGTCGAGTTCCAGAAAGTGCCGGCGGTAACGTTCCACAAGCTCGGCCCGGCGTCCCTGCGTCTGTTCCGGAAAAAGTACCTGCATGGCTTCGCTGAGGCCGAGGCCGATGATGTCACGGATGGCCGCGCTACCCGGGTCGGGAATACCGGTATCCACGGCCGCCGCCTGCAAGCAGCGCACGATCTTGGCCTCGGAATCCATGAGGGTACCGTCCCAGTCGAAAACAATCAGGTCGAATTGCCGGTTCATGCAGGCACGGAAACGTCGGAGGGAGTGCGCAACTTCTCCAGCACACGTTCGAGTTCGACCGGCAGCGGCGCCTCGATACGCATTTTACGGCCACCCAGCGGGTGCCGGAACTCAAGACGCGCGGCATGCAGAAATAGGCGCGTGAGGCCCTGGCGCTTCATGCGTTGATTGAAGTCGCGATCGCCGTACTTATCGTCGCCGGCAATCGGGTGGCCGATGTGCGCCGCATGCACGCGCGCCTGGTGCATGCGACCGGTGAGCAGGCGCACCTCGACCAGCGCCGTGTCGGTAAATTTTTCGCGCGGCGTGAAATCGCTGGCCGACTCCTTGCCCTCCTCGTCCACTTCCACCCGGCGCTCGCCGGACTGCGGCCGGGTGGCCTCCAGCGCGGCGTCCACGTGGCGGGTTCCGCCGTGCCATGGACCGGCTACGAGCGCCAGATAACGCTTGTCCAGGCCGCCTGCGCGCAGCAGGTCATGCAGGTGCATTAGCGCGGGCCGGGATTTGGCGATCAGCAGGCAGCCGGAGGTATCACGGTCCAGGCGATGGGCGAGCTCGAGAAACGGGGTATGCGGCCGCAG
>CAYHES010000215.1:0-4441 GCA_964355495.1 uncultured Acidiferrobacterales bacterium | reverse complement strand
ATCACGACGTCGTTGCCGCGGCGCACGGAAAGAATGGTGGTGCCGTGTGCGATGTTCACGTTTTGTTCTCCGCTAAGACGGCTATTTTTCCAGGCGCCGTTATTGGCGCAATGGACTTTGTGCAGGCTTGCTTTCCTTAAATGGCTAATTTTGTGCAGGCTTGCTTTCCTTAAATGGCTAATTTTGTGCAGGCTTGCTTTCCAATAAATCGGTGGATTCTACCCGTCGCGCCGTCCCGCTGGAAAGGCCCAGAACCCGCTCTCGCTCAGGACGGCAACGCTGCGTAACCGTGTCCAAAACTCGCCTGCAGGCCGTCCAGCACGAATTGCACGGCCAGCGCCGCAAGCAGTATGCCGAGCACCCGGCCGACGACATTCGCGCCGGTCTCGCCCAGCAGCTTCATGATGCGCGCGGAAAACAGCAGCGAAATGAGCGTGAGCCCCAGCACTACAGCGAGCATGGCAAGCAACGCGCCGACGGCCGCGAACGATTCATGCCGGCCGCCGGCGGTGAGCAACACGGTGGTGATCGCGCCCGGGCCGGCGATCAGCGGAATGGCCAAGGGAAACACCGAGATGTCCTTCTTGTGCTCGGCCTCGGCCTGCTCGCGCTGGGTTGGCGCGCGCACGCCGGAGTGGCGCGCGAACACCATGTCGATGGCAAGCAGGAACAGCAGTGCCCCGCCGGCAATGCGAAATGCCGGCAGGCCGATGTTGAGCGCGGCGAGCAGGCTGTCGCCCAGCAGCGTGAACACGACCAGCACCAGCGCGGCGAGCGCCGTGCCGCGCAGCGCCATGCGCCGCCGATACGGTTCCGGTTCGCCGTGCGTGAGCGCGGCGAAAATCGGCGCGAGCCCAACCGGATCGATTACCACGAACAGAATCAGAAAGGTGTCAAACAGCAGCTCGAACATGTCGCGCGCCAGCCACTTTTGAAAGTCTTGCCCTGACGACGCCGAGCCCCCGCGAACTTCATGGACTCAGAGGCATCACCATTCCGTGCGATACTGCGCAGCCAGTGTATCGCATAACCCCGCCGTCGTTGAGGGCATGATCGTGAAAGTATTCAGGGAAAGCAGGCTTGCACAAAAATAGCCATTTTCTCGCCGCGCATGCCACCGCCAGCCGCTGGCAAGAGGCCGCCGACGCTTGTCTCGCCGGACTTGGCCGCATTCCTGCTGAGGCGAATGTCGGGTTTCTGTATGCCACGGATGCGTTCGCCGGCGTACTGCCGGAAATATTCACCTATCTCAAGGAACGCACCGCGGTCGCCCACTGGATCGGCACGGTGGGCACGGGCATCTGCGGCAACGGCCGCGAGTACCACGATGAGCCGGCCATCAGCCTGCTGGTTGGAAGCTTCTCCGAGGACCGGATCCGCATCCTGCCGCCGCTGACCGACAAGCCGGATCCATTCGTGCGCGCCGAGCGCGCCTGGCTCGCGCGCCACGACCACCACTTCGGCATCGTGCACGGCGACCCGCGCGCGATGCAGGTGCCGAAACTCCTCGGCGAACTGGGCGAGACGGTGCGCGGCGGTTTTCTGGTCGGCGGGCTGACGTCCTCGCGCTCCAGCTATCCACAGATCGCCGACGGCATGGTGGAAGCTGCGCTGTCCGGCATTCTGTTCGATGCCGAGGTGCCGGTCGCCACCGCCCTCACCCAAAGCTGCGCGCCGTTCGGCGGCAAACACATCATCACCCAGTGCCAGCGCAATATCGCGATCCGCCTCGACGACCGCCCGGCACTGGATGTGTTCCGCGAAGAAGTCGGCGAGGTGCTGGCGCGCAACCTGGGGCACGCCGCCCAGACCATCGGCGTGGCCCTGCCGGTGCGCGGCAGCGACACCGGCGATTACCTGGTGCGCAATCTCCTGGGCGTGGACGAGAACAACAACCTGCTCGCGATCGGCGAGATGCTGAACACCGGCCAACCGCTGCAATTCTGCCGCCGCGATCCGGCCAGCGCCGAGGCCGATCTGCGCCGCATGTTGCGCGAGCTGAAGGCGCGCGCGCCGCAGCCGAAGGGCGGCGTGTACTACAGCTGCGTCGGGCGCGGCCCAAACCTGTTCGGAGCCGAGTCCGGTGAGCTGCGCATCATTCAGGAAGAACTGGGCGACCTGCCGCTTACCGGTTTCTACTGCAACGGTGAGATCTCGCACAACCGCCTGTACGGCTACACCGGCGTGCTGACGCTGTTTCTCTAGGAACGACCAGAACGATTTTGCCTGCGACAACATGACCCTCACACGTCGTCACCGCGACGTGTGAGGGTATTGCGAACTGAGGAGCCGTTAGTCGAGGCGGAAACCGATCTTGAGCGTCACCTGGTAATGCCCGATCTTGCCGTTGGCAAGATGGCCGCGCGTCTCCACCACCTCGAACCAGTCGAGATTCTTCAGCGTCTTGGACGCGCGTCCGATGGCATTCTGGATGGCATCGTCCGTGCCCTTGCTCGACGAGCCGACGATTTCAACAACTTTGTAAACATGATCGGACATGGCAACTCCTCCTTGTGGTGGTTGGTGTGAATACCTTATTCCAATTCAGAACCAGCAGCTCCATAACGCCCCCTCTCCCGCATTGGCGGGAGAGGGCTGGGGTGAGGGTGATCGGCAACTTGATTCACTCGATGTCACCACACTAACCGCCAACTTCCCTCCCCCTCTCCCTAACCCTCTCCCCGCAAGCGGGGAGAGGGGATTGCTTGGTTCACTGGTTGAAATCACAGCGCCCGCTGACACTGCCAGCAGACCGCGAAGTCGTGCGGGTTCTCCTCTCCGCAGGCACCGCAACGTGTAACGCCCGGCGCGGCCGCTGCATTCTCGTAGGTAGCAACAACTTGCCGGGCACGCGGCAGGTCGCGTTCTTCTTCGACCCAAACCGAAGGTGCCGCCTCGGCGAACGGCAGCTCGCCGAGCGCACCACCGGCATATTCATTGAACACGCGCGCCTCAATACCGGCGGCCGCGAGCAGACCGCGCACGAGATACGCTTCGGGGAGATTCGCAGCGGAATAGAGCCGCTGCATCGGATCAGGCGTACTCGTAGTGTTTGTGATGCTTGCGGCGCGTGCCGGCGCGCTGAATCACGATACCGCGCACCGTGAACGGGCCGGTGATCTCGATCGCTGCGTATTTCTCATTGAGCGGCTTGAGATACCGGCGTCCACCCTCTTCCACGAACTGGCGGAAGGTGGTGTCGTCGGCGTAATCCACCACCGCATACTGGCCGCTTTGGGCGGAGAGCCGTGGCTCGATAATGATAATGCAACCCTCCCAGAACTCGGGTGCCATGCTGTCATCGGTCACGCGCAGGGCGTAGGGTTCGAGTTCCGCGCAACCGCCGCCGATACTGTCGCTCATGTTCGTCTCCACCACCGGGACTCATTGCGGCCCAAATTATCACAAATCCAGCCTGCCCCGCCACGCGCCCGGAATCCCCGCGTCACAAATCAGGTTTTGGCCTCGCTGCCCTTGGCCTGTTTAATCGGCAGCACCCCGGCCAGTTCGCCAATCACATTCACCAGCTCGGAATCCGACGGCAGCACGATCTTGGCGTTGTTCTCGAGTGCCGTTTCCACGGCTTCGAGCTTGCGCAACAGCTGGGCGTTGCCGATGAAATACTGGTTGGCCGCCTCGTTCACCAGCTTGATGGCCAGCGCCTCGCCCTCGGCCTGCAGGATGCGTCCCTGCTTGATGCCCTCGGCCTTCTTGATCTGCGCGCGCCGCTCACCATCGGCAAAGGTCTCGGCGGCGGTGGCGAAGTCCACGGCCGCGACCTTCTCGTTCTCGGCCTTCACCACCTTGTTCATGGTCTCCTGCACGTCTGTCGGCGGCTCGATTTCCTTCAACTCGGCGCGCGCAATCTCGACGCCCCAGTGCGAGGATTCGGTCTGCAAGGTCTTGCGTAGCTCGTTGTTGATGCGATCGCGCTCGCTGTTGGCGCTTTTCAGCGTGAGCGTACCGACGATGTTGCGCAGGGTGGTGCGCGTCAGGTTCACGATCTGCAATGCATAGTTGTTCACCGCGTACAACGAGCGCTTCACGCTGTCTTCATCCTCGCGCACCTTGAAGTAGATCTGCGCATCCACGCGCGCATTCAGATTGTCGTTGGTGATGATCTCCTGCGGTGCCGCGTCCACCATCTGCTCGGTGATGTTCACCTGATACATACGGTCGATGACCGGGATGATCCAGTGAAAGCCCGGCATGGCGAAGCGCCTGTATTTGCCGAGGCGCTCGACCAGCCCGCGATGCGTGGGCCGGATGATGCGGATACCGGCGAAGAAAATGATGAGTACGACGACGATGCCTGCCAAGATCGGATTCACGCCTGTCTCCTTAGTTTATGGTTCCAGCAGGGACATTGGTTCCCCCGGATTTATTGTAGCCCACACGCGCCGATATATTTATGTAGGGCGGATTAGTTCTACTGTGTTAA
>CAYHES010000214.1:0-4445 GCA_964355495.1 uncultured Acidiferrobacterales bacterium | reverse complement strand
TGCGGGTTGGAAACCCGCGTTCCCAGCGCATTCCCTGTGACTTCATACCAACCGAATCCTTCCAGTTAATAGCTCCTGCATCATGCCCTGCTTGAGGGCGCGAGCCTTGGCGAGTTTCTCTTCCAGCGCGGTGATTTCGGCATCCATGTCAGAGAGGATGGTGGCGATGGCGGTTTGTTCGGTGTCGTCGGTGGGCATTTCAATGCCAAAAGCTTTCACGTCTGTTGAATTCACAGAATCAAAAGTTGAACCCTTCGAGAGCTTTGCCCACGTAGGCTCTTTGGCGATTAGGGCGTGGTAAAGGAATTCGTTCGGATAACGGATTGCACACACACCACGACCAAGACAAATATCGAATACTGCGCGTGAAATTTCCCCAACTGGTGCACGAACAGACATGAGAATGTCGCCGCGTCGGCCTCGCTTTGTAACCTCAGTCGTGAAGACTCGTTTAATAGTCTTGCGGTTAGAAATGTCCGCGTTACCCTGAATCAACGGTAGTCCATCTCCTTTGTTGTTGTAGTGTGCCGAGCTTGGAGACTGTCCCATAACGATCTCAGCAATCTCCCCCAACCGCTTCACCGCCCACTCCTCGCTGAAGCCCGGCAGGCGCTTCTTGCCGGTGAGCAGTTGCTGCATGGCGCCTTGTTTGAGGTGGCGTTTTTTGGCGAGGAGCAGCGAGAGGGACTCGATGAGGGCATCCGCATCGCTCAACGCCTCGGCGATGGCTTCTTGTTCGGCTTTGGTGGGCGGGAGGGCAAGACGGATCTGCTTTACGGTCGTCAAATTCATTCCGGCTTTGGCACCGGAGTCGGTGAACGCTCGAAATAGCTTCTGCGGTTTCTCCGACGCCAAGAAGTAACTGACGAATTTGGGGTCGGTACTTGAGGAAAATCGTACTAGTGCGATGTGCTGGTTAATGTAAGCAGGCCTTGGAACTTGTGTGGAGACATATCCAATTATTCCAATATCAGCGGTGATTGAAATCAGAACATCACCCACCTGAAGCTGTGTGCGCACACCCTCGCTGTTGCCTGCGGGAAGGTTTACAAAACGAAGATCGCTCAGGTCCAGGTAAATTGAGCCACGGGTAAGATTCGTAATTCGGATGAAGGGTGCACCGTAATCGGTATAGAAAGTAGCCCAACCACGCGAACCACTGGTAACAAAGGGATGCAAATCGCCAATCTGCCTCGCTTCCCAGTCCTCCGGAATCACCCCCACCTCGGTCTGCTTGTAACCCGGTCGCAATGGATCGCTCACGACTGCGCCTTTGACTGGAACGCGGGCGTCTCGCCCGCTGCGGCCAGGATGGCCGCGTTCCCAGCGGTGTTCCCGGTGAACCCCATTCTTTCCAGGTGGCGGTGCACCTTCGCTTCCAGTTCGGCCACGCGGCTGACCATCTGCGGCAGCGGAGTCTCGTAGCGTTCGGCGAGTTCCTTCACGCGCTGCGTCAACGCTTGGCTGATACGGTCCATCTCGCCGTGGATGTCTCTATCCAGCGCGGCGAGCCATTTGTCGTCCACCACCAGCGTTTTGATTTCGGCTTCGGTGAGTTTGGGATAGTGAGCGTAGACCTTGGCGTCGAGGTCGGCCTCGGCATCCTTGAGTCGCTTCTTGAGGTCGGTCTCATCGGAGTTGAGTTTGAGCCAGTCGTTCAGCACGGCGGCTTCGTCACTGGCCGGAGCGCGGCCATCTTGGCCGCTTTGCGGGCTGGAAGCCCGCGTTCCAATCTCTTCGTTGATTTCTTTCAGCCGCGCCGCGACGTTGGCCTTGTTGACCTTGTCGAGGTCGGCGAAGGGGTTGGTGTCGTCACCGGGAGCGCGGCCATCCTGGCCGCATGCGGGCTGGAAGCCCGCGTTCCCAGGGTCTTCCTCCAGTTCGGCAAGTTTGGCGGTGACGCTTTCCAACTCGGCGGCGAGCTGGTCGAGGGTGACCTGCTCCTTGGCGTAGTAGCGGGCAACGATAAGGGATTTAGGTACGAGGTCGCAGGCCCAACCCTTGTCTTTCTCCTTGCCCTTTTTATCGGTCTCGATCACGCGATAGGTCTCGGCCTTCCAGCCATCTACGGCGATGAGATAAGCGTCGTCCTGCATGGTCTCGGCCCAGTAGTCCATGAGGTGCTGGTAGACATCGTATTTGTCGATAAGCGGCTTGTCCGTGTAGTGGACGAGCAAGTTCTCGGAGAGGCTTGCGATGACCTCTTTCGGGTGGATACCGACCTTGAGCGCTTTCAGGGTTTTGGATGCCTTGGCGCGCCAAGCGGCAAAGTGGGTGTTCATGCCGGCGATGAAGGCAGCGAATTCCGGGTGCTCGTAGATGGCGGGCTTGATGGCGCTCTTTTCCACGGCGAGGTCGAGTCTGGGAGCGCGGCCATCCTGGCCGCTTTGCGGGCTGGAAGCCCGCGTTCCGGCAAAGGACCATTCTTCAGCATGCTGAACAAGCCCAGCCTTAACGGGATTTTCCCGTATGTAGTGCAGCGTTGTTTCGAAGTGCTCCGCATTGCGAATGTAGCGATCGAAATAATCCGGCATCCAGAAAGAGCCGGTGCGACCGAGTATCTTGTTGGCTTCCGTCGCCGTGAACGACTTCCACGAATGCAAAATGGATGAGAGTGAATACGCGGTGTCGATAGTTTCCAACAACGCATGGACATGGTTGGGCATGATGCACCATGTAATCAGCCGGTAACGTTCGCCATCGAAATGCAGCAGGGCTTGCTGCACGAGATTGGCGATGCGCGGGTCGCGCAGGTGGCACGCACCGTGTCCGGCATCCTCGTAGCGTTCGATATTTTTGCGCAGTGCGATAGACTCGGGACTGTTCGGGTCGAGACCATCGTGCCAGTCCAGTTCGTGCTTCCACTGTTCGATTTGTTCCGTCGGAACCGAATCGGCAAGGCGAAAGGTCACGAATTGGGGGACGTGGGTGCCGTCGAAGTGGGGCAAGTATCCGCGCGAGTGCCAGCCTTTGGGCGTTGCGGGCTGGAAGCCCGCGTTCCCGGTAAACAGCGCGGTTCTCAGGTTCGGGCAGATCTCCCAGTAGGGCTTGAGCGCCTCGACATCCGCCACGGGAATGCCGCCCTTGAGGTGGCCTTCTATGTCTTGCCGGTCTTCCGGCACTTGGCTATCGATGTAGCGCGGCAGGTTGAGGTTGAACTCGTTCTTTTTGATCTCGGCGAACGAGACCATGCGCGCATAGCGAGGCGTGTCGCACTGCCGGGTGAAGACATCCACGATCTTGTGGATGTCCATGCTGCGCAGGCGGTTCTTGGGGCCGTCCTTCGTGAAGCCGCCGCTGGCGTCGATCATGAAGATGCCCTTGCGTGCGGCCGCGTCTTGCTTGTCGATGACGACGATGCAGGCGGGGATGCCAGTGCCGTAAAAGAGGTTGGCGGGCAGGCCGATGATGCCCTTGATGTAGCCCTTGCGCACAAGGTTGCGACGGATGTCCGCCTCGACATTGCCGCGAAACAGCACGCCATGCGGCAGGATGCACGCGCCCTTGCCGGTGCTCTTGAGCGAGCGCACGATGTGCAGCAGGTAGGCGTAGTCGCCCTGCTTGTTGGGTGGCACGCCGAAGTGCTGGAAGCGCTCGTAAGGGTCGTGCAGCGCGTCGAGGCCGGTGCTCCAGCGTTTGTCGGAAAATGGTGGATTGGCGACGACGTAGTCGAAGGTCTTGAGAGAGTCGCCGTCCTTGTACTTGGGGTCGGCCAACGTGTTGCCCTGCACAATGAGCGCGGTGGGGTTGTTGTGCAGAATCATGTTCATGCGGGCCAGGCCGCTGGTGGCGGCGTCCTTCTCTTGCCCGTAGAGAGTGACGGCGGTGCCGGCCTCATCGCCCACTTTCAGCAGCAGCGAACCGGAGCCGCAGGTGGGGTCGTAGACGGTGGTGGCAGCGCTGGTCTTCGCGCCCCGGATGCCAATGATCTGCGCGATGATGCGGCTAACCTCGGCGGGGGTATAGAACTGACCCTTGCTCTTGCCGCTCTCGGTGGCGAAGTGGCGCATGAGGTATTCGTAGGCATCACCCAGGATGTCATCGCCCTCGGCGCGGTTCTTGGAGAAATCGAGCGCCTTATTCTCGAAGATGGCGATGAGGTTGGTGAGGCGCTCCACCATCTCCTTGCCGCTGCCGAGCTTTTCTGCGCTGTTGAAGTCCGGCATTTCGGACAGCTTGTTGGCATTGGCCAGTGGGGCAATGATCTTCTTGTTGATCTGGTCGCCGATATCCGGCTTGCCCTTGAGCGCAACCATGTCCTTGAAGCTCGCCCCTTTGGGAATGGTGATCGGCGCGTAGGGCTGCCCCGCGTACTTGTCGCTGATGTATTTGATGAACAGCAACACGAGGACATAATCCTTGTACTGGCTGGCGTCCATCCCGCCGCGCAGTTCGTCGCAGCTGGACCAGAGGGAGGAGTAGAGTTCGGATTTCTTGATGGCCAT
>CAYHES010000213.1:0-4470 GCA_964355495.1 uncultured Acidiferrobacterales bacterium | reverse complement strand
CGGTGCGGCTGAGTCAGCACCTGGTCCAGTGGGTGTTTGCCGAATAGATTGGACAGATCCAAAGGCCGCGAGCGATCGTGGCCTTTGTCGTTTCGGGGTCCGGCCATCGATCGATGCCGGCAGGTTGAGACTCGGTACGAGGCTCGATGCACGGCACGAGAGCACGTCGCCGCAGGCGGGCCGCCGAGAGACGTCGAAACAGAAAGTAAAAACGTCCGGAACAGGGTTACAACTGCCTAGTTCTGCAAAGTATTCGGGTCTTCCTGGTTGCAGGTGCAGCTTGGGCTGTAGGTTCTATCACAGCAAACCACACGGCCGCCGTTGCACCCGCATACACCTTGATGCCACGAGCAGCAACCCCTCTGTGCCAATACTTCATTTGAAGCGCCAGACTGTTTTAACTCCTCGCATGATTGCTGCGTGGCGGTCACGATCGGCAGAATGCGCAGCGGGGCGGGAACTCAGCAGCATTGACGCAGCCATGACCGCCTTGAAGTTCTCGCGCCGGATCTCGTTCGAGTCGTCGCGTTGTCCTGTTCGTCCTTCAACCGATACCTCTGCAGGCCCTCCATCGAGCCGGACCCCTCTGCTTTCGCCCAGGCACGCCAACGGCGCGGGGAGTGTGCCAGAACGCGCATGAATCCGCGCAACCTGGCACGCCACCCTGCATGGCGGGCTTTCGCTTTCCGTGAAGGGGCCGCCGGCCTCGATAACGGAGGACACCACATGCAGGAGATTTACGACGTCGGTTTCGCCAAGGACGGACAGGGCTACTACACCACGCGCCTCGTGCGCGACGAAGAGATTATCCAGCTCTCCACACACATCATCGGCCAGCGACTGCTATGCGGCGAGCCGCTGGAAAGCCCCCGGGACTCCGCACGCTACCTGCAGCACCGCACGGCACTTCTCGAGCACGAGGTGTTCGGCATGATCTGGCTCGACAACCGCAACCGCGTCATCGCCGTGGACGAACTGTTCCGCGGCACGATCAACGGCACCGCCGTCTACCCGCGCGAGATCGTCAAGGCCGCCCTCACCCACAACGCCGCTGTTGCGATTGCCTGGCACAATCACCCGACCGGCAATCCAGAGCCGTCGCGCGCCGACGAAGTGTTGACCGGCAAGCTCAAGGCCGCACTCGAAGTTATTGACGTGCGGTTGCTTGATCATCTCGTGGTTGGCGGCGAGGGCGTCGTGAGCTTTTCCGAACGCGGCCTCTTGTGAGGCCGTTGCGCCTTGCGGAGAATAGTCGCCATGCACAAGGGTACCCGTCGCATCGACAACGACGCGAGCCGCACCCACGGCTGGACGGCGACCGTGTATCGGCGCGCCGGCAGGTCGGTTCGCCTGTTCAGCGACGGGCGCCACGGCGGGCACCGGCGAGCCTACCGCGCGGCCGTGGCATGGATCAAAGAGGAATGGAAACGGCTTCCGAATGTCCCTCGCCTTGAGCGCATGGCCACAAGACGGCGCAATAACCGCAGTGGCACATCTGGCGTTTATCGCTGGCCGGCCGACGGCCGTGACGTGACGGGCGCTTTCTGGGGCGCACAATGGGTTGTGAAGCCAAACAACCCACCGCAGCGCCGCAAGTACTCCGTGGCACGCTACGGTGAGAATACGGCCAAGGCGCTCGCGCGCCGAGCCCGGCGCCGTGCGATCGCCGCGCTCAGGGCCAGCACATCAGCCCGTGATTAAAGCGGCCGGTTTTCTGATCGCGCTTGCGGAACGCAAGTGTCGGCCGACGTGACGGTGTCAGGCTTGATGGGCCATGAGTCATTCGAACAAAAGGCCGTGCTACGATCTATGGTGATGTGCGGCGGCGTTCAATTCAAACACGAGGGCAATACCCTCAAGGTCTATTTTCCTAGCCCGCAGGCAGTCCTGCCCGTGTGCCTGAAATCGGGTGGCCATGTGTTACTGCCGTGGGGCCGTCGGGAAGGGGAGGCGGGGTCGCTGCCGGTCGGCGGCTGGGCTCGGCACGAGTCGATTCTGGCCGGGAAATGGGACCGCTTTTTTCCAAAGGCCGTGCGCTTGGATCTGGAAGCGTTTATGGAGAAAGACAACCAAGGCAAGAGCCACTGGTATCCATTAACAGTCAGCGACGCCGTACAAGCCTTGGTGGCCCGTCAGGGCGATGAGCAACGCGTCTATGTGGTCACCATCACACCGACGTTGCCAGACCAAGCGGCGATTCATTCGCGCTGGCCACGCATCGTATTCACGAGCGGCCACGTTCGCTCTACATCTAACGCCTAATCAAATCTAGTTCTGCAAAGTAATCGGGTCTTCCTGGTTGCAGGTGCAGCTTGGGCTGTAGGTTCTATCACAGCAAACCACACGGCCGCCGTTGCACCCGCATACACCTTGATGCCACGAGCAGCAACCCCTCTGTGCCAATACTTCATTGGAAGCGCCAGACTGTTTTAACTCATCACACGATTGCTGTGTGGCAGTCACGGAAGCCGCATCCTCCGACGACGCGGCATAGCCGAAATTAACCGCGAACAGCGATAACGCCGCGACAAAAAATACCAGACTGAGCTTTTTCATGGCGTGTTCTCCAGGCTCACTTACGGCGCGAAGGCGCCTTGTCATCCCACGTCGGCTGATTTGTGCCTTGCTTCCCCGTGTTCGGGTTGGTGTTGGGGGACGTGCTCCAGTTGTCGTTGTAGGACTTATTCGGTTCCGAGCGAGTATGCGGCTGAACGTAGGTACCATCGCTTCGGTAGTGCCCCTTTACATTGGTGTCCTTCGCGAAGCTGACCACGGTGAATGATGCGAGAACGACGGCGAGAATGAGTGTTGCTGATTTCATAGCACCCCTCCTTGATTTGACCGACACAGCATAGCCTAATAGGCGAAAGGTTTTATAGGTTCATAAGCAGGTATTAATGTTCTCGATGGAACCCCACAAATGACCAACCAAGGAGGGCTATGCATGAGCCGCACACGCTGGTTTATCGCGCTTTTACTCATTTTCGTCGGTACGGTTAGGGCCGACTCCCTCGACGCCTGCCGCGAACACCTGGTGTACGGCGCGCCGAGCATGTCGCCTGTTCTGCTTTGTCGCCTCGGGTATGCGCTCTCGCACAACAGCACGCACAAGGTGCCCGACTGGGTGGCTTATCATTTGGTGAGAGACAAAATCATCTCCGGCAACGTGCCACGCAGCGACGATTTCCGCCCTGATCCCGATCTTGAGCCTGGCGAGCGCGCTGAACTGAAAGACTACAAGGGCAGTGGCTACGATCGGGGCCACATGGCGCCGGCGGGTGCGTTCAAATGGAGCGAGCGCGCCATGAGCGAATCCTTTCTGCTCTCCAACATGGCGCCGCAGGTCGGGGCGGGCTTCAACCGGGGCATCTGGAAGACGCTGGAAGCAAAGGTGAGGGAGTGGGCAATCGAACGCGGCGAGCTGTACGTGGTCACCGGCCCGATCTACTCCGCAACCAGCGTACAGCACATCGGCTCCAGTAACGTAACAGTGCCAACACACTTCTATAAAGTCGTCTTCGATCCGGTCCGCGTGGAAGCCATCGCCTTCATCCTTCCGAACGAGAAAAACCCGAGCAGCAAGCTTCCAACCTTCATAACGAGCGTCGATGAAGTAGAAAACAAAACCGGGCTGGATTTCCTCTCTGCGTTGCAGGACGATGTGGAGAATCTGGTGGAAGCAAACACGGCGCCCGCGATGTGGCAATGAAGACGATAGCAGGGAGTGAAGCCGGAGGCGGCCTTCGACCGAGGCTGTGTAAAAACTCAAAGCCGTTTTCCAAAGTGGGACTCTGTGGCCAGAATTCATGCGTGACACGCATATCGTCCCACTTCTGTAAACAGTTGGACTCCCGAGATATATTAGAGCTGGCCCCACCAATCTAAACAACCCGATAAGTGGATTTCCTGTTTAATCGGGGCATGATATGCCCCGGCAACATGGAGAACCACATGAGCAGACGATCCCGCCGTAATCATTCACCGGCCTTCCGGGCCAAGGTTGCCCTGGCCGCCCTCAAGGGTGACAAGACACTGTCGGAGCTGGCCACGCAGTTTGATGTGCACCCCACCCAGATCACGCAGTGGAAGGCGCAATTGCTGGAACGCGCCGCCGAGGTCTTCGATGGGGATTCTCGGACCACCGAGCCGCCGGTCGACCTCAAGGCCCTGCACGCCAAGATTGGGCAACTGGCCCTGGAGAACGATTTTTTGGAAGGCGCGCTCAACAAAGCGGGTTTGCTGAGCGCAAAGCGATGATCGATCGCACCCACCCATTGCCGGTCACCCGCCAGAGCGAACTCCTCCACATCAGCCGCGGTTCGGTGTATTACCTGCCGAAACCGGTGAGCGAAGCCGACCTGATACTCATGCGCCGCATCGACGCACTGCACCTCGAACATCCGTTCGCCGGCGCCCGCATGCGGATTCCGGTCCATGCCGGCCACTGATTCCGGTCCATGCCGGTCCATC
>CAYHES010000212.1:0-4472 GCA_964355495.1 uncultured Acidiferrobacterales bacterium | reverse complement strand
TTCCTGCAGCATGTCGAGAGCTTCCTCGCGATCCAGTCGCAACTGTTGGGCATGAGCGGCGAATACGGTGTCACCGAGGTGGTAGCCACACCGCTGTTCGGCAACGCCGCGATTGTGCTGTTGCTGGTGGTGCCACTCATCAGCATGCGCCTGGTTACCGAGGAGCGGCGCAACAAAACCCTGCCGCTGCTGTTCAGCGCACCGCTGTCCATGACTGAAATCGTGCTCGGCAAGTATCTCGGCCTGTATACCTTTCTGCTGATCCAGCTGCTGCTCATCGCGCTCATGCCGCTGTCACTGCTCGCCGGCGGCGGCCTCGACTTCGGTCTGCTCGCCTCCGGGCTGCTCGGCCTGGCACTGCTGCTCGGCGGATTCGCGGCCGTGGGCCTGTTCATGTCCACGCTCACCCAGCACCAGACGGTCGCGGCGGTGAGCACGTTCGGCATGCTGCTGTTTTTCTGGCTGCTCGACTGGGCACGCATCGGTATCGACGGCGGCGCCCTGCCCTATCTGTCGCTGCTCAACCACACCGAGCCGTTTCTGAAAGGGCTGTTCGACACACGCGATGTCCTGTATCACCTGCTGTTCATCACCACCTTCCTGGCGCTCAGCGTGCGCCGCCTCGACATGGACCGGCTCGGAGGCTGACCCATGCTGAGCAACCGCAAATCCCGTTTCCAGCTGCGCCTGGCCAGCACCAGCTTCGTGGTGTTGCTGCTCACCGTCGTCGGCCTGTTGTTGTGGCTGTCGCGCGATGTCCACGTGCAATTCGACTGGACGCGCAATCAGCGCAACACGCTGTCCGAGGCGTCGCGCACGCTGCTCAAGACCCTGGACAAGCCGGTGCAGCTCACCGCCTATGCGCGCGACACCGAAGGCGTGCGCGCGAACATCGCCGAGTTCGTCGCGCGTTATCAGAAATACAAGCAAGACATCGTGCTGGAGTACGTGAACCCGGATACCGACCCGGCACGCGTGCGCGCCGCCGGCGTGCGCCTCGATGGCGAACTGGTGGTCGGCTACAACGGACGCAAGGAGAACCTCAGCCAACTCAGCGAAGAGACGTTCACCAACACGCTGGTGCGCCTGGGACGCAGCGGCGAGCGCTGGGTGATCTTCGTCTCCGGCCATGGCGAGCGCAGCCCCGACCGCCAGGCGAACTTCGATCTTTCCACTTGGGCGGCACAACTCGCCAAACGCGGCCTGAAAACCCGTTCGCTCGCGCTCGGCGGCCGCAACGCCATCCCGCAGAACACCTCGGTGCTGGTGATCGCCAGCCCACGCGTGAAATTCCTGGCCGGTGAAGTCAAGCAGATCGAACAATATCTGGCGCGCGGCGGCAACCTGCTGTGGCTCGCGGAGCCGGGCCCGTTGCAGGGGCTGGAGCGGGTCGCCGAATCACTCGGTGTCGAGTTGCAGCGCGGCGTGGTGGTTGACCCGACCTCGCAATCGCTCACCGGCACGGCCGCCAACTTTATTGTCGTCACGCGCTACGGCACGCATCCGGCCGTGCAGGGCTTCGAGCTCATGACGCTGTTCCCGGAGGTTGCCGGCCTGAGCGTGCAGCCGCCCAAGGACTGGGAACAGCAGGTGATGCTGGATACAGCACCGGGCGCATGGCTCGAAACCGGCGCTGCGACCGGCAAGCTGCGCTTCGACCAGGGCCAGGACATCCACGGGCCGATCAACATCGCCGTCTCGCTCACGCGCA
The DNA here is from genome assembly GCA_964355495.1 of uncultured Acidiferrobacterales bacterium. Lineage (GTDB taxonomy): Bacteria > Pseudomonadota > Gammaproteobacteria > Acidiferrobacterales > UBA6901 > UBA6901. Next base: position 2,761 of record CAYHES010000212.1, on the reverse strand, counting down.
AACAGGAAGGCCGCGAACAACGCGTGGCCGTGATCGGCGACGGTGACTTCCTGTCCAATACCTATCTCGGCAATGGCGGGAATCTTGAGCTCGGCATGAACCTCGTGAACTGGCTGGGCAGCGATGATGCCTACATCAACGTGCCGGTACGCACCGCGCCGGACCTGAACCTGACGCTCGCGCGCAGCGCCCAGATTGCGATTGTGTTCGGCTTCCTCGTGTTGCTACCGGTCGGGCTGCTGGCCAGCGGCATCACCATCTGGTGGCGGCGCCGCAAGCGCTAATTCCGAACAAGAGCGCACCATCACCCCCTCTCCCGCGGGGCGGGAGAGGGTTGGGGAGAGGGTGGGCGGTGAGTCCAATACGCTCCAGAATAATGAATGACGAAGCCAACTGGCCTTACCCCTCTCCCTAACCCTCTCCCCGCAAGCGGGGAGAGGGGATGTGGTTGTTCACCAGCTAAATAGCTAAATAAATGGAATTGGAAATAGGATCCTGCCCATGAAAAACCGCTGGCTGCTCAACATCGGCCTCGCCCTGCTGGTCGGGGCACTGGTGCTGCTCGTGCTCTACAAGCCCGGCGCCAAAAAAGAAGCGGAAGGCACGCCGCTCACGGCACTCACGGCGGATGCCATCCAGCGCATCCGCCTGGTACGCCCGAAGCAGCCGGAGATCGTGCTGGAAAAAAGTGGCGAGGACTGGCGGCTGACTGCGCCGCGCACGGCGCGTGCCAACAGCTTTCGCGTGAACGAACTGCTGCGCCTGGCGGCCACGCGCGTCGGCACGCATTTTCCCGCCGCGCCCGCCGATCTCGGGAAATACGGCCTCGACCAGCCACTCGCCACGCTGTTCCTGGATGACGCCGAGATCCGTTTCGGTGGCATGCATCCGCTGGATAACCAGCTATACGTGCTGCATGCCGGCCAGGTGCAGCTCATTCCGACTTCCGTGTTCCGGGCCGTCAGCGCGCCGCTGAGTGATTTTCTCAGCACCAGCCTGATCGAGGACAAGGCCAAGCTGCTGGCATTCAGGTTCCCGGCCTTCAGTCTGAAACAGAACGAGCAAGGCGCGTGGACGCGCACGCCGGAGCTGAAGGGCCTCGGCAGTGACCAGGTGAACCGCTTCGTGGACGAGTGGCGCCATGCGCGCGCCCTGTCGGCGGCAGCGTACAGCGGCAAGCCGGTGAAAGAACGCGTGACCATCACCCTGGCCGACGGCGACCGGCAACGCGTCATCGAATTCGGCGTGCTCGCGTACAGGCCGGAATTCATCCTGTACCGCAAGGACGAGAACCTCGAATACAGCTTCCCCGAGGAAACCAGCACGCGTCTGCTGCGGCTCAAACCGGAATAATCCGGACCCATGCCGGAACTTCCGGAAGTAGAAACCGCGCGCCGTGGCATCGCCCCACATCTGATCGGCCAGCGTATCGCGGACGTGATCGTGCGCCAACGCCATCTGCGCTGGCCGGTACCGGCGGCACTGGTCAAGGCCCTGCCCGGCCAGACCATCCGCGCGGTCGAGCGCCGCGCCAAGTACATTCTCATCAAGACCGACGCCGGCACCGTGCTGCTGCATCTCGGCATGTCCGGCAGCCTGCGCGTGCTGCCCTGCCGCACACCGCCGCAGAAGGCCGACCACGTCGACATCGCGCTCGCCAACGGCCAGTGCCTGCGCCTGCGCGATCCGCGCCGCTTCGGTTCGCTGCTCTGGACCAGCGCCGATCCGGCGCGGCACAAACTGCTCCGGGATCTCGGCCCGGAGCCGCTCGGGCCGGATTTCGACGGGGATTATCTTTTTGCGGCGGCGCGCGGCCGCAAGCTGGCGGCGCGCGACTTCCTGATGAATGCGCGCGTACTTGCCGGCGTCGGCAACATTTACGCCAACGAGTGCCTGTTTCTCGCCGGCATCCGCCCGCAACGTGCCGCCGGACGCATCCCACGCGCGCGCTACGACCACTTGGCCGAGGCGATTCGTAAAACCCTGAAGAAGGCGATTCACGCCGGCGGCACCACGCTGCGCGATTTTCAGAACGCCGATGGCCGGCCCGGCTATTTTCAGCAAACCCTCAACGTCTATGGTCGCAAAGGTGAACCCTGCCGGATGTGCGGCACGCCGATCCGCGCCCTCAAACTCGGCCAGCGTTCCGCCTTCTATTGCCCGCACTGCCAGACCTAACAGGCTGTTGAATAAATGGGCTCGTCTCACCGGCGAAAGCCGGTGTCCAGAAATTAAAATCAATGAATTCATCAACAGCCTGGATTCCGGCTTTCGCCGGAATGACGAAGTTTGATGTATCGATGAGTTTTTCAACTTCCTGTCAGAACTTAAGGTTACACAACAAGTAACTTGCTTAATGCCATTGATTCAACTAGATTTTTCATTGCAGATCGGCCCCAGAACTAACCGAGCATCGGGTCGTACTATCCGTCCATCCGGGAACGGATCAACATCTAGCCAGTAATCAGCCTATTCTGGGCTAGCTTGAATAAAAGGGCGGGGGCAAACATGACCAATATTGACCAGCATTTCGAGGCCTACAGCGCCTGGCGCCAGGAACTGTTCAAGGCCGTGGGTGATTTCCGCGGCTGGCTGCAGGGCCAGGAGCTTGCCGACGTGCAGGTCGACCAGCGCCTCGACCAGGTGCTGTCCACCCTGCGCGACGACAAACTGTACGTCGCCTTCGTCGCCGAGTTTTCGCGCGGCAAATCCGAGCTGATCAATGCCATCTTCTTTGCCGCCTTCGGCCAGCGCGTGCTGC
>CAYHES010000211.1:0-4476 GCA_964355495.1 uncultured Acidiferrobacterales bacterium | reverse complement strand
CGTGCGCGGTGTTGGCTGTTCGGGGCAAAGACGCCGTGGAATCTTGTCAGGTTCAGCGGCGGCATTCGAGACTGGGCAATCTCTCACCGGCGGCGTTTACTCAGCAGTTCTACCGGCAGCAGCAGGCGGCCTGATGCTGCAACTCATGGTGTCCACTGTCGACGACCTAGCCCAGAATGCGCCGCGAGACCGAAGGCGTCTCTGGCGGGATAGCCCGAGACGTTTACTGAGGGTCGCGGCACTACGAGCTGTGCGGGTATTACTGCTCCTGTTTCCCATTTTCCTTTACTACTGTTCTCAGGATGTTTCGACGTAGATTTTCTATGCCTTTCTGTGTTTTTTCCAACAACATATCGCTGTTCTCGGTCATCGTTGGCATCCCGCGATTATGAGGATGGGAGTTGTCCATAGTTGCTTTCCAGTTAATGTATGGAGTCCTGTTTATTATCGCATGGTAGTCGCGAACCAACCTTTTATCTAGCGTCGTAAACGTTATGTCACGTAAGTCGTCATCACCTACTCCATGGGATGCCAGCAACGGTAAATTCTCGTCCACGAAGCCTGATGGGCCAGTGTTAGCAATTATCAGAACACCTATAAATGCGCCAACAATTCTTGCCGCTGTTGAATATTTAAGAAGCATTGATATGCCTGCGACCACCCCCGTGACTGAGACTGCAATAACGAGCAGATTACCCCAGTAGATTGTGCCTTTCGCAAGACCATGCTCAGCGGTGAAATATTGAACGTCATCGTACAGAGTCGAGCACATCAGGCCGGCCATCAACAAAAACCATCCGATGACTTTTATTGCTCCATGATTTCCTTCCGGCGCTCTTTCATCTGATGCTGGTGAACCAACGTCAGTTTCTGTGGTAGTTCCAACGTTAGAGCCGTTCTGCTTGGCAGCGATGACTTCATCATCTTTGACGTAATGCCAGCGTGATGGAACACCCGTAATTATGAAGAAGCCGATGACGAGGCCAATCATTCCGACAACGAAGCTGTATGTCTCCCTAAAGAACGCATGGTGCCACGTCTCGCGTTGATTCTCGGGGCGAATACCATCCCAGGCAACATTCAAATCAATCTTCGCTTCTTTATGGAGAAGGTCCATCAATGTTGCATAGGTCTGTGCCGTCAAAAGACCGGTTGTTATAGTACGTATCTCTCCATCTGGATCAAGAATGACGGTCGTCGGCGAAAACTCCGGTGAGGTGCTCGCGATTCGCCCATTTTTTTTAACATCTTTCCGGTAATACCACTCTTGGTATAACCACGTATAGACGCTGTCATAGACGTTACTGTATCGCCCATCCTTAGTATGTGCGGCAGTCAGCATCTCATCCATGCACCGGACGCAATTACTTGAGAATTCCGTATGTCTCCAGCTTGAGGATGCGCCTGTGCTTGGATCTACCCTAACCATCCACAGATTCACCTGTTTCCTTAACCCTTTATTTCTCAATAGGTTTGAGAGAGCCGTCATCTGATCCCCGATCTCACCGGCGGCGGCGTTCACTTCATTTGTGTAACTTTTTGGCGCACTATACCCAGGCACTTCATCAGCTAGTGCCGCGAACACAACCACTGTCCAGTGTCCTTTTGCATTTGTCTGGATATCAAAATCCTTTTTTTTATCAGAAGAGACGTCCAGCAGCACCCCTTCCGGCTTCCCCTTTTTCGATAAATCGAAGTTATAACTGTTGAGTGGATGACGAGTCGCCCAATAGAGTGTCATTACACCAGTAAACGCCACCCATGCGAGCAGGCCGATCACTGGAAGCCATACAGACAATGCTCTCAATGGTGTACTTGTTTTTGGCTCTGTCCTGAACACGCCGCTCCTAACTGCCTTCATGAATTCAGTCTTGATCATAGAAGCTCCTTACATACTTACTTTGTTGTCTGGCTTTTCCTTCCAGATACATCTGTATTGGCCGACATCAGTCCTCATCGAGACGTAATACGTTGGCTGCATCACCGCCCAGAACCCAACAAAGAATGCCACAATGCCGAAATAGATCCGCCACCTCTTGCTCGGGATCACCAACCCGATCGATGTCAGCACCAGGCTGATGGCCGTCAAAAACACCACCATCCGCAGGATGGTCACCCCAGAATTCCCGAGGCAGAAGAGCTTGGCATGAAACTGATCCAAAAGACCGAGCACCATGATCAGGATTGCGCTGTAGACGAACCACGTGGCCCGGTCTAAGACCTTCTTTCTGTCGGCCTTTCCTGCGGCCTCCGTTGACCCGGTTTCCACCAGGACCTCAGCCTTTCTCTCTGCCATTTCGTTCTCACTCATCTAAACCCCTATGGAATACCCAGACTCTGTGCTGACGATAGACGAGCAGTCATACCAGGGCAACAACGAAAACTAGCCAGATTATTGTAGGCGTCATACCGAGACGGCATTCCTTCATATAAGGAATGGGGCGGTCCCGGACAGACATCGACCATAGCCACACCGCAGTGCGCTGATGTTCGCCATGGCCGGCTATACACACTCGTTTTCAATGGATTTAGCGCCAAATCAGGCCAAACGACTGGATACGCGGTGCAGCCTTCTTTGCGCGCCCCGGTAAGACTGGTCCTTGCCTGATAATATCCAGTGGCGCCGGCTCTCCGAGACCTGTCAGGAGCGGAAAATAGGCAAAAAAAACCCAGGGACCGAAAGGGGGTCGGTTCCTGGGTGGTGCCCACTATGGCAGGTGGACATAAATCAAATATACCCGATGATCAGGATTTATCCTTAGCTTTATTTTGCCTCCCTGGCACAAAGCGGGCACGGGCTAATGTCACGGCGCGTAAGCTGCACAACCTCTTCCGCCTTTTCGCCATATCGCTTGATGAGAAACGCCTCAGTCTCTGGCTCGATGACGATGTGTATCCCGGATTTTCTTGCCTGCTCGATGAGCTCCGAGGAGCCCAGAAGCTTCCAGAAAAGCCGATCCATGAGTTCGAGATCTTTGTCTGTACGTTGAATCTCCTGGATGGGCACGATTACCTCTCTCTTGTCATGTTGTCAGAAGTTTACGCCGAGTTGTGCATAGGCGCCCAAATCATTTTCGTTGCCGTTCGTTATGACCGCGGCATCGAGGTGGACTCCGTAGATGTTGATGCCAATACCTGCCGTGTAGGCGCCCGCCTTGTCAAGGTTCGATGCCGCCTTGAGGTTGTGCATGTACCCAACCCGAAGCTGAACCCAATTGTACGCATTGAACTCAATGCCAATGGCGGCCATCTGCGTCGGAGACTCATAACCAACCGGCTTGTTCTCAGTTAGGTCGAGGTCAAATGCAGTTGTCACCCACTTGTTATTATAGGACACCCCGGCCCGTACCTGTGGGTCGATGGTGATGGTCCGGCCGGTGACGGTCTTGTAGTCCTTGGATATCAGATTGCGGACCACGAGACCACCACGCCAGCCATCTCCATTACCCCAGACAGCGCCGGCGTCGAGGTTGAATCCAGAATCCTCAAGTTGGCTTGCCGGGTTATCGAGGAACCCGTCGACGGTGGGATCCGCTACTGGCAGGCCTTGGGAAGCATCGTTGGTCTTCACGTTCACGTATTTTGGCGTGAAGCCGACTGCAATTTTCTGCCCACTCACATCAAGCTTCGTGGCCAGCGGTACGCCAATCTCCTTGACTTGAATGCCGAGCGTGTCAAGGGTGCTATTGAGTGGTGTGACGAAATTGGGTGTCACACGGACGCTGTTGAGCGTGTAGGCGTTCACGAGGAGACCGCCGGCATATTTGTCGCCGGCGAAGCTCATGGCCACACCGCCATAACCGTTGGCTATAACCGCCTTGCCGTTGGCCTTGTTGAGGGCGGCCAGCATGCCGGCATTGTTGCCTGCTGCTTCTGCGACTTGGTATGCATCGATGTCGGAGACCAGATCATTCGGGTCCGCAAGGCGCAAACCGACTGATGGAATCAATATCGAGAAGTCTTCCTCTTTCTCCTGTGCGGCCAGCAAAGCCGGGTTGTGGAAGCCGCCGTTGATAAGGTTGCTCGAGGCAGCGCCAGTATTGGCGAGTGCAGCGCTTCTGGCGTCGAAGAAGCCGAATTCAATGGCTTCGGCCGTGCCGGCGGAAATCGCCAGGACGCTCAGTATGGATACAGACAGCAGACTACGTTTCGTGTGGTTCACTGGTGCTCCTTTGTGTTGGTAGATGTCATGTTTTCGTACCTTGTTGTGATCTCCATATTTCCATAACCACGTCCATGTCTTGATCCAGATTATCGTTCAGACCCTCCTCTGATCTGACTGAGCTTGCCACGATCGTCTCCTCGATCACGGCAGGCTGAGCGTTCTCCAGTATTTTCCCTCCTGGCACTAACATCAGAACAGGGTCTTGATTGATAGACCTGCCATGACGCCATAGCGAGATAAACACTCTACTCTTGAGCCTAAGTATAAGAAGAATAAACACCCTTTTCCATCAAGTCCACGGGCATTGAGCA
>CAYHES010000210.1:0-4491 GCA_964355495.1 uncultured Acidiferrobacterales bacterium | reverse complement strand
GAAGAGCGCTACGCGGAGTTTCCCGGCCTCAATCTCACGTTTGAAACGCGCGAGGGCATCCTCAAACACTGCTCATTGAAGAATGCAGCGGAACTGGGTGATATCGGACGGCGCTTCATTGACAAGCGACAGCCGAATCTCGAAGCCCAGGTGGCAAACCTCGCCGATGAAATCGCCTACAACAACCATGATGTCGATGACGGCCTGCGCTCCGGATTTATCCGCGTCGAACAGCTGCGTGATGTACGCCTGTTCGGCGAGCAGTATGCCGAGGTCCTGCGCCGCCACCCGGATATTCCGGAGCGCGTGCGTATCCACGAGATCGTGCGACGCATGATCAACTACCTGGTGGTGGACCTGGTGGAGAACAGCCGCCGTCTGCTGGCCGCGGCCGGCGCGGGATCGATTGAGGATGTGCGAACCGCCGGCCGGGCGCTGATTGGTTTCAGCGATCCGGTGCGCGCCGAAAGCCTGGAACTGAAGCGCTTCCTGCGTGAGCAGCTGTACAACCACTACCGCGTGCGGCGCATGACCCGCAAGGCCGAGCTGATTGTGTCCGACCTGTTTGGCGTGTTCATGGCCGACCCGCGCATGCTCCCGCCCCAGTATCTCGACAAAGTCCGGGGCCGCCCGGACGACAAGGCCGGCTGCGCCCGGGTGGTGGCCGATTACATCGCTGGCATGACCGACCGCTACGCCATCCGCGAACACAAACGTCTGCACGACCCGTCGGAATTGACCTGAGTGGTCCTGAATTAGCTCCAAAACCACCGATTTCCCGGAAATTCTCCCATCAGCGGCGTTGATGGAACCCGTCCCAGTATGTAGACTAGACGGCCCTTTTCGCCCGAATTTATGCGGTTTTCGCGGCATTCCGGGGATTTCGCCCGCCAACGTACCAAGAGGTTGATAGAGTGAGTCATCCGGGACTGCCAGAGCGCCAAGGCCTCTATTCCCCCGAGCAGGAGCACGACGCCTGTGGCGTCGGCTTCATTGCCCATATCAAGGGCAAGCCGAGCCATGCGATTGTCGAGCAGGGCCTGCAGATTCTGCGCAACCTCACGCATCGCGGCGCCGTGGGCGCCGACCCGCTGGCAGGAGACGGCGCCGGTATTCTCATCCAGATGCCGGATACATTCCTGCGTCGCGAATTCGGCCGGCAAGACCTCCAATTGCCGAAGAACGGTGACTATGCGCTCGGCATGCTGTTTCTGCCGCGCGCCGCGCACACCCGCGCCGCCTGCGAGCAGATCATCGCCGCGGTTGTGAAGGAAGAAGGCCAGACGTTCATTGGCTGGCGCGATGTGCCCACCAATAACACGCGCCTGGGTAAAGGCGTGCAGGCCGTGGAACCGGTGGTGCGCCAGGCGTGCATTGGGCGCGGCACCAGCACGCCACCCAAGGCGTTTGAGCGCAAGCTGTTCGTCATCCGCAAGGTGGTCGAGCATCGCGTGCGCGCCCTCGACCTCCCGGACAAGGACATGTTCTACGCGCCGTCGCTGTCGTCGCGCACGCTCGTCTACAAGGGCATGCTGCTCGCCGATCAGGTCGGCGAGTATTACCCGGACCTGCTCGACCCGGACATGACGTCGGCGCTGGCGCTGGTGCACCAGCGCTTCTCGACCAACACCTTCCCGACCTGGGACCTCGCACACCCGTTCCGCATGATCGCGCACAACGGCGAAATCAACACCCTGCGCGGCAACGTCAACTGGATGGCGGCGCGCCGCTATTCCATGTCGTCCACGCTGCTCGGCAAGGACCTCGACAAGCTCTGGCCGCTGATCGCCGAAGGCCAGTCGGACTCGGCCAGCTTCGACAATGCGCTCGAACTGCTGGTGGCCGGCGGCTATCCGTTGGCGCACGCCATGATGCTGCTCATTCCGGAGGCCTGGTACGAGAACAAGCTCATGGACGAGAAGCGCAAGGCGTTCTACGAATATCACGCCGCGCTCATGGAGCCGTGGGACGGCCCGGCGGCGGTGGCGTTTACCGACGGCCGGCAGATCGGCGCCACGCTCGATCGCAACGGCCTGCGCCCGGCGCGCTACCTCATCACCGATGACGACTTCGTGGTCATGGCCTCGGAAATGGGCGTGCTCGATATTCCGCAGCACAAGATCGTGAAAAAGTGGCGCTTGCAGCCGGGCAAGATGTTCCTCATCGACCTGGAAGCGGGCTGTATTATCGACGACGCCGAACTGAAGGCCCAGCTCGCCGCATCGCGTCCGTACCGCGACTGGCTGGACAAGTCGCAGATTCACCTCGAAGACCTGCCGGCCGTGGCCGCTCCGGCCGTGGCCGCGAACAGCGCGCTGCTCGATCGTCAGCAGGCCTTCGGCTACACCCAGGAAGACATCAAGTTCCTGATGACACCCATGGCCGCAACCGGCCAGGAAGCGGTCGGCTCCATGGGCAACGACACGCCGCTCGCGGTGCTGTCGAACCGCGCCAAGCCGCTGTACACCTATTTCAAGCAGTTGTTCGCGCAGGTAACCAATCCGCCGATCGATCCGATCCGCGAAGAAATGGTGATGTCGCTGGTGTCGATCATCGGCCCGCGCCCGAACCTGCTGAGCCTCGATGCCAACGAGCCGCAACTGCGCCTCGAAGTCAGCCAGCCGGTGCTGTCGGCGCCGGACATGGAAAAAATCCACAAGATCGGCAAACTGACCGGTAACAAGTTTCGCTCCACGACGCTCGGCATGTGTTACGCCGCGGCGCAGGGTGCGTCCGGCATGGCGCCCGCGCTCGCCGCGCTGTGCAGCGCCGCCGAGCGCGCGGTGCACGACGGCGCGAATATTCTGATTCTCTCCGATCGCGCGACCGACGCCGCGCAGCTGCCGATTCCGGCGCTGCTCGCGACCAGCGCTGTGCACCATCACCTGATCCGCGCCGGTCTGCGCACCAAGGTCGGGCTGGTGATCGAAACCGGCTCGGCGCGCGAAGTGCATCATTTCGCCATGCTGGCCGGTTACGGCGCCGAGGCCTTCCATCCCTACCTCGCCTTTGAAACGCTGGCGGCAATGAAGGAGCAGTTGCCCGCCGACCTGACGCACGCCGAAGCCTGCAAGCGCTTCACCAAGGCGGTGGCGAAGGGGCTGCTCAAGGTGATGTCCAAGATGGGCATCTCCACCTACCAGTCGTATTGCGGCGCGCAGATTTTCGAGGCCATCGGCCTCAACAGTGTGTTCGTGGACAAGTATTTCACCGGCACGCCGACGCGCGTCGAGGGCGCGGGGCTCACCGAGATCGCCAAAGAGGCGGTGTACTGGCACCGCACGGCCTACGGTGAAGCGCCGATCTATCGCGATGCGCTCGACGCCGGCGGCGACTACGCGTACCGCGTGCGCGGCGAGGCGCACATGTGGACGCCCCAGACCATCGCCAAGCTGCAAAATGCCACGCGCACCGGCAGTTTCCAGACCTATAAAGAATATGCAGCGCTGATCAACGACCAGAGCGAGCGCCTGATGACCCTGCGCGGGCTGTTTGACCTGAAGAAGGCGGCGCAGCCCGTGCCGCTGGCGGAGGTCGAACCGGCCGCAGAAATCGTCAAGCGCTTTGTCACCGGCGCCATGTCGCTCGGCTCCATTTCGACCGAAGCGCACACCACGCTCGCGATCGCCATGAACCGCATCGGCGGCAAATCCAACACCGGCGAAGGCGGCGAAGACGCGAACCGCTTCAAGAAGCTGCGCGGCGGCGAGAAGCTGTCCCAGGTCATCGGCCAGGGGCGCATCGAACGCGACCTGGTGCTGCGCGAAGGCGATTCGCTGCGTTCGCGCATCAAGCAGGTGGCCTCCGGGCGCTTCGGCGTCACCGCCGAATATCTGACGAGCGCCGACCAGATCCAGATCAAGATGGCGCAGGGCGCGAAACCCGGCGAAGGTGGCCAGTTGCCCGGCGACAAGGTCAGCGAGTATATCGCCACGTTGCGTTTCGCGGTGCCGGGTGTCGGCCTCATTTCACCGCCGCCGCACCACGACATCTATTCGATCGAGGATCTGGCGCAGCTCATTCACGACCTCAAGAACGTGAACCCAAGCGCCTCGATCAGCGTCAAGCTGGTGGCGGAAATCGGCGTCGGCACGGTGGCGGCGGGTGTGGTCAAGGCGCACGCCGATCACCTCACCATCTCCGGACACGATGGCGGCACGGGCGCGAGTCCGTTGTCGTCGCTCATGTATGCCGGCGGTCCGTGGGAAATCGGCCTGGCCGAAACCCAGCAGACGCTGGTGCTGAACAATCTGCGCGGGCGCGTGGCAGTACAGGCCGACGGCCAGATGAAGACCGGCCGCGATGTCACCATCGGCGCGCTGCTCGGCGCCGACGAGTTCGGCTTTTCCACCGCGCCGCTGGTGGTGGAAGGCTGCATCATGATGCGCAAGTGCCACCTCAACACCTGCCCGGTGGGCGTGGCCACCCAGAACCCGGAGCTGCGCAAGCGCTTCACCGGCCAGCCCGAGCACGTGGTCAACTATTTCTTCT
>CAYHES010000209.1:0-4505 GCA_964355495.1 uncultured Acidiferrobacterales bacterium | reverse complement strand
TGTTGCGGGATGTCGCGGGGTAGACGAACGTGATTTATTTAATAACACAGTAGAAGTAAGAACACTGTTCGAATGTTGCGCATGGCGTTGTCCCCCGCCTGGATAAAGCCACCCAATAACTCCTACGTCGGGTCGAAAAGCGCCACTACGATTGAGAAAATCATCCGATGCATACTGGTGTTGATAGGAAATAACTGGCTTAAATTCCGCGTCGTAGATCTTTGTCTTTTCGTCAATCTGGTAGATCAAGGGACGTGCCGCATTCTTCTTACAATGCTTGCCATACTGAAGAAACGTATTAAGCATCACCATGTAGAGCAGATGCTTTTGATCCACCGTCGCCGGGCTGCCGGTATTCAAACCCGCGAAGCGAAAGAATCCATCGTGATCGATTTGGAACGACCGTTCGATGAGTTGCCGGAACGCCGCCTTCGGCGTCTCGCCCTGCCAATCCAGCACAACGCGATCCGGGTGTAGTTCCCAGTCAAGCTCGTCGATTCTGATCTTGTTGCGCTCAAACGCTTTGAGCGTCATGTACAAACCCGCCAGTCCCGCCTTGTGCAAGCTGGTCATGCCCGGTCCGTTGAGTTTGAGGATCATGTCCGCCATGTGGCCCCCATCTCCTTGTCGTAGTCGATCACGCCTTCCGGCGCGATCAAGTTGCCTTTGAATTCTCTCCAGGCGCCCATCCCGTGCCATGCGGCGAAATTCATGGGAATTTTGCGGTTGATGATGTTAACGCCGCTTTGGCGGCACGCCGCTTCATCCTCCGAAAGGATCACAGAAACCGAGCATGCCCCTTCGCGGATCGCTCCCGGTACCGCGTGCCATCCGGAATCCAGCCACTCGGTGCCGAGCGGCAATGATTTTTCTTCATTTGGCGCCAAGGCATGAAAGCGCCGGGCAAGATCGTCCTGGCTCAGTGGACAGCCTTCGCGTTGCAATGCCTCGATCCATTGTTTGGCCAGCGCCAAATCGTCTTCTTTGTATGGCCTTTCATTGCTCGGTTCTAGAAAGAACACTGTGCGCGGCTTACCTGGTTGCTCGGGAGTTACGCGGCGGTTCAATCTGCCGAGCCGTTGGATAAGCGCCGAAATTGGCGCCACCTCACTCACCAGTACATCGGCATCCAGGTCCAAAGACATTTCGGCGACTTGTGTCGTAACGGCCAATAGCCCCGAGCGCTCGCCCGGCCCAAATGCATCCACTACGTCGCGATGCCGCTGTTTGCGATCTTCGTACTTGAATCGGCTGTGATAGGTCTTGGCGTTGACTTCCAAACGACGGGCTTGCGCGAAGATACTTTGTGCCCGCGCCACCGTATTACAAACCCATAGCACTTTTTTCCCGGCGACCACGTGTTCACGAACCACATTCAACACTGCATCACCGGGTTCTGCCCATTGAAATTCGTAACGCGGAATCGCCTCCAACTCCTTCGGCGCGGGTATTTGTTCGATGCCATCGACGCGCGACAGCAGAATGCTTTTACGTTGCTTGGGCAGCGACGCACTCATCAACAAGAAGCTCGCGCCCGGCAACGCTTTCATTAGCGCAAGCAATGCGGCGAACATGGCATCGTCGTACGCGTGCAATTCATCGAATACAAACGCGCCGCAAAGAATGGCGGGCGAGTTGTACAAGCCGCGCCGGTTGTTGCGCACCAAGGCGAGCACAGTGTCCGCCGTGCACACGATGACTTGCGGACTCCACGCGCTTAAAGAGTCGATGCGCAGCAAGTGGTCCTCGCTTTCATCGTCGGAAACTTCCGCAATGCCTTCGAGGTCCGCGATGGCGCGCGAATGCATGAGCTTGGCTTCCACCTCGCTTTCATGGATATAACCGAGAAAGCCTTCCGTCGCGGTACCGGTGGTGGGATAGCAAAAGAACAGCTTCTTTCCCTGCGCATGTTGCGCGGCCCACAGATAGGCCGCGGCGGTTTTGCCCGTGCCGCATCCCGCCTCAACCAATGTCACACGTTTGGTGGATTCACCTATCTGTTTCTGGAATAGACGCGGTTCCTTTCCGTTCAACCTGATACGCACCACTTCGCGCATCTGATCTGAAACTACCCGATGGCTCAAAGTCTGCGTGACCCATCGGCGGATCGGTTCTTTCTCCGGCAACATCGCGCTGCCAGCCACGTCCGCCGCGCAGGTCAACGCCTTCAACGCCGCCGCGAATCGCCACCACTGCGGTTCATTCACCAGTTTGTCTTGCCAACGATGGCTGTGGAAATTAAAAGGCGTGCGCCGCGCGCCGATCCATTCCGGTTGTCCGTTTACCAGAGAAAATGAAATCTCGTGGACGGGCCTATGCTCGGCGAACAGGTGTTGCATGTCGGGGTGCGTCAATAACATGTGCAAAGACGTGCCGCACCCGCCTTGCAATGAGAGCGCGGCTTTCTTCCACTCTTCATCTAGTTTCAGGTGGTGGCCTGCGACTGCGCCAACAATGCAATCCAACAACCAGTCTGTTTCGTCACTAACCTGCTCCACTTCCAACAAGGATTTAGCCCAGCGCCGCACCGGAGAGTCGCGATCCGCCAGCAGCAACGCGCTGAGCAATTCATGCCGCGCAGGTTGCTGAGTGGGATCGAGCTTGCCCGTCACCATTTTCTGAAATGCATCATTGGCCTTGCCAAGGTCGTGGCACAAACATGCCACACGCAGCGCACGATCCAACCGGCTTAACCACGGATCAATGGGTAAATCGAGTTGCCGCAAGATCAACTCACCCGCAACCTTTACGACGGTGGCGCCTGCTTTCTCGACCGCGCGCAGATGCGGCACCAGTCGCGCATAAGCGGGTGGTGCCTCGTTTGGTGCGGCAGCGTCCCAGCTTTTCGCCAGCAACACATCGAAGTGCGTCATGCCATTTCCATGTGCGGCACAAACACCCCGCACCCCATCTTTCTCCGCCCACCCAAACCCTGTTCTTGCAAGCGAATAGATTCCTCCGCCGTAAGTTCGTTCACGAGCAATGAATGGCCAACGACCTTCTTATCTTTGATGGTCACAATGCGGCGTGGTCCGCGCGTGGGTTTTCCTTTGATGTTAAGCGTATCCAGTTGCCGCTGAATTTCCGCGTCGAAGCGACCCTCGTCTGCGCCATTCTTGGTGGTTACGATGTGGGCGTACAACACTGGAGCGGGGATCAAGGCCGACGTTGTGGAAACGCCAACACGTAGCGTTTCGCCATTAACATCCAGGCGTTTACCGGCAAGCCGTAGTACTTTCGGAATCAGATTTACCGGAAGACGCAGGCCGAACCGGGCATGTTGGTCTAACATCAATTTACCTTGACCAGCGTAGTGTCCACGGATCGGCAGCAGCCCGACGTTGTCCGCGTTGTGCAGCCATTTGTCTTCATCGCCAGATTCCAGAATCCGGCTGATAGCGCTGTACAGGGAGTATCCGTGATCCACCGGCACTTCCTTTCCCTGAACATGAAAGAACAAATCGACAACATGGTTATTGTCTTGCAGCATCAGCTTGCCCCTCCAGAAATCACCCGAATTGAGTTGCCTGATATTTCAGTGTGTTTAGTGTAACTTCTGCGCTGTCTCACCCGATGAGACCGGGGTATTGCCTCTTGGTATTGCGCCACCGCGCGAAGATGCTGTTCCAACACCCGGTCACGTAAGGATTTCCGGCGCAGGACTACGACATCCGGTCCGTAGCGCAGAATATCCAGAATGAGTTCCTTCTTGCCATCTTCTGGAAGCGTGCTCCTTTCGGGTTTTGAGTGGGCGTTATAATTTGGTCACGAGTAGTCGGTCGCGGGTCTGTTTCGGTATATCTCCATCCACTCGTCAGGCGGCACGAACTTTGGCTCCATCAACTTTTCATCCCAATGCCACCACCCACCCGCCTGCTCCGCGAGCCAGGACAGCACTTCAGTGTCCGGAATATTCGCCCGCTCGAACTCGGAAGCGGGCTCGGCGCCGCTTCGCTGGCGCAGCACCCAATCCCACAACGTAAACTCAAGCCCGATGAGCCAGCCGGCGCTCCAATTTTCCTCGGAGAGGTGCCGCATGTAGACCAGCAGTGCGCGTTGTGCAGCTTGCATTCGGTCGCCTTTCAGTTTCGCTTGCTTCAAGAAACTTCAGTATCAGTATGATTTTGTTGGGTTCGCCGCTTGTGCTGTACAGGATGTACGAATGCCGCGAAGCGCAAGGATGCGCGAGAGCGGCCGCGGCTTAACCCAAACTACATTAAAACTGTCTCCGCCTCCGCGCCTGAATATTTCAACGAACTTCCCTCAATGCAAGGTTGATATCGTCGATATCGAGGGCCTCCGGGTCAAAATCCCCGCCGATCCACTCGTGCATCTCCTCGTGTTCGTGCTTCGGGTTGTGCAGCGCCGCGAGCAGCCGTGTGTTGCCCGGTCTGGCTGCCGCGGTTCTCGGGCGTGCGGACGCGGGGAGCGCCCACGTGCTCAGTCGTGCGGTTCGGAGGCTTGGTGAATCCGAATCCGCCCGGGTTCGACGATCCAGAGGCGTC
>CAYHES010000208.1:0-4509 GCA_964355495.1 uncultured Acidiferrobacterales bacterium | reverse complement strand
ATCACCAACTTTAACGCCATTTGGGCGACGCGATCTCGTATCGTCGGTATCCCCAGCGATCGCATGCTGCCGTCCGCCTTCGGGATCATTACCCGCCTCACCGGGCTTGCCCGGTAGGTCTTGTCTTGCAATTCACGACCCAATTCCAACACATAGCGGTCTACCCCGATTCCGTTCTCTATGGCTTCAAAGCTCATCCCATCAACGCCGGGACTCCCTTTGTTGGCCCTGACCAGTCGCCAGGCATGCCTGAGTAGGTCTGCCCGATACAGCTTGTCGTAGAGCGCGTAAAAGCGGTAGGCCGGTTCTTGCTTGGCCTTGACGTAGAGCTTCCTCTGTAGCGTCCTGATCGACTCCGGGGTGGTTAGCAACATGGCAATCCCCTGATCCTCCGCTCTTCGGTTGCACGAACAAAGCAGGGTCCCTTCCCTTGGCCGGGGTTGTGTTGTCCCTCGGCCTCGGACGGTACTATGAACCCCTCCGACTTCCATAACGATCCGCCGCGATTTCGTTTCCTTATTCGCAGCAGTCGGCAGTCTCCCCGCCACCGTTATGGATCTCCAGCACTGGGCAATTTAACTTCCGATACATGCCGACCCTGCTACCCCGACGGTTCGCTGGTGTGGCTTCCATTGCCCGCACACCCGCACTACGGCCTTCCCTATACAGACACGAGGTCGGCAACCGCATTTAGTTTACGAGGCTACTTCTAGGTTCACTTGCGTTACGGCCTGCATCTTTGTCGTTTAGGAACTCACGACCCTCGATCACTCGAACGCCGCTCCTTCGTGCTACCAAGGCGTATGGACAACTCCTTGGACGGGACTTTAACCCGCTGGCTAAATTGCTGTTACTGCGAACGTCTGTCCCCGGTTTCCGATACTCGCCCCCCCCCGCGACCAGGGCGGCATGCCTGTATAACCCTGGCTTAGAGATTGTGCGGGTTGCCCGGCACGACCTTATCCCAAGGGCATGAATGCCGTAACGCCGCGGTCCGCATCGTTGGACAGGATCTTCGAGGCATAGCGCGGATTGGCGAAACACGGTAACGACTGGCCATTGTTCTCTTACCGATGCCGACCCGGCTGACCGTGGCAAGGCCCGGCTCACCCAATTTATGCCTTTTTCACGAACTCGGATTTCAGCTTCATGGCGCCAACTCCATCAATCTTGCAATCGATGTTGTGATCGCCATCGGCCAGCCGGATATTTTTGACTTTAGTGCCAACCTTGACCACCAACGAGGAGCCTTTTACTTTGAGGTCCTTGATGACGGTAACCGTATCGCCGTCTTGCAGCACGTTACCATGGGCATCTTTGATCACGCGGGCATCGCCGCTGGTTTCGGCTACCACCTCCGTTGACCATTCGTGTGCACATTCCGGGCAGACGAACATATTTCCATCCTCGTAGGTGTATTCGGAACGACACTTCGGGCAGTTGGGCAGGCTACTCATGATTGTGTTCTGTATCCGGTTTGCCAAATCGTGGGGGCTGGAAAGTGGCTTGTGCTGCGAAAACACATCTGCGTATCGGTCATTGTCTTACTGGAGAAGAACGGCAAATAGTGCGCACCGCCGCATCTATTGAGTCCCTTCTCCCCCGGGAGAAGGACACGACTACATGGATGTAGTCGGTAGAGCGACGCAGGAAGCCAAAGCCGAGGATGAGGGAAGTTTTACGGCTATTTTTTCCCTCACCCTAACCCCGAGGGAGAGGGAAAATAATGTACACTATTTGGCGTCCGGATCAGTAAGAAGGATTTCTCCGCCGCCACTGTCGGGGTCGCGGGGCGCGGACCGTCGGCCGCGCTACTTGCGCTCTTCGATCCACGCACCCAGCAGGGTGTAGGCAACGGCCAACACCATGGGGCCGATAAAAATGCCGATCAGTCCAAATGCGATCAAGCCGCCGATGACACCGACAAAAACCAGCAGCAGCGGCAGGTTTGCGCCCTTCTTGATCAGAATCGGGCGCAGCACATTGTCGAGCGTGCTCACCAGCACCAGCACCGCCAGCAGCACGCTTCCCCACAGCACATCATCCCGCCAATACAGCCAGAGCACCGCCGGGAGCAGCACCGGAATGGCGCCGATCTGCGCCACGGACAGCATGAACATCACCGCCGTGAGAATGGCCGCAAACGGCACGCCCGCGACCGCGAGCCCGACACCGCCGAGCAGTGCCTGCACCAGCGCCGTCACCACGACGCCGAGCGCCACGCCGCGGATCGCCTGCGCCGAGAGCAGCACCGCGGCGTCACCGCTCTGCCCACCCACGCGCCGCCCGAAGCGCCGCATCCAGACGCCGGCCTGTTCGCCATGCGCAAACAAGATCGCGGCGATCACCACCGTGAGCAGGAACTCAATGAAGACCACGCCGAGGCTGCCAACCTGCGCGACAAACCATTTCGCCAGCCCGCCGGCATAAGGAACGATCTTGGCCATGAACGTCTCGGCGCCGTCGCTCGCCAGCTCCTGCCACAGTTGCGCGCCTGGCTGTCCGATCACGGGCAGGCTGCCGAGCCAGGCGGGCGCCGGCGGTAATTTATACCCACTCAAGGCATTCACCCACCCGCCGATGGTATCGACATTGGCCACAATCGTTGCGATCGCGGCGGTGAACGGCACGATCAGCAGTAACAGCAGCGCGAGCGTCATGGCCGTCACCGCCAGCCAGCGCCGCCCCCACAGCACCGACTGGGCCGCGCGCATCAGCGGCCAGGATGCCACCACGATCATCACCGCCCAGATCAGCGTCGCCAGAAAGGGGCGCAGGATCCAGAGCGAGAAACCGAGCAGGCCGCCGATGAACAGCACCGCGAGCACGGTGCGGGTGAGGTCGCGTTGGATAGCGGGCATGAAGAGCGGATCCTTGGGGTTTGAGGGATGTTACCCGAGCCCGGCGTGGCGACCAACTGGCACCGCGCAACGATCGTGCGGGCTGCCCGGGGTTGGCGCCGGAATGGCAAAAGCGTTGTGCCGTAACACAACGCTTATTGAATGAGCGCCGGGCGGCACGGCTGGTGGGTTACGGGACGCACGGCGCGCCTAGCGCACCCTGCATTAATCAGGTAACCACTTCAGTAAGTGCCATTCACCTCCGAAGATTATCCGTGCGTTACTGCCGCCTTCCGCCGCACAATCGTCAGATCGAGGCCAAGGCCCGGCACCCGATGAACGGCGCATCCGGAGGCGACCGCGCGCCACCATCAGACTGATGGCAACGCCGGCCACGACGGACGGCAACGCGCCGGTACCCGCCGACGAATTGGCTGACTACTCTTATAAGTAACAGGGAAGAATGTACCCGTACCACCCGGAGAGGGTCCGTGATTTCACTCGATATTTTCCAGCAGTTGGCGCAAAGCACCAACGACGTGATCGTGGTGACGGCCGCGGCACCGCTCGGGCCGCCCGGGCCGATTATTGTCTATGTGAACCCGGCGTTCACCGCACTCACCGGCTACGACGCCGACGAAGTGATCGGCCGCTCGACCCGGCTGCTGCACGGGCCGAACACCGACCCGCAGACGGTGGCGGCCGTGCGCGCGGCGATGGAGGCGCAACGGCCGGTTCGCGTGGAGTTGCTCCACTACAGTCGCGACGGCGAGGAATTCTGGATCGACACCAACATCGTTCCGCTGCGCGACGCGCGCGGCAGCGTTACCCACTTCGCCACCATCGGGCGCGACCTGAGCGCGACCAAGCAGTTGCAGCAGGAACTGCGGCTCATGGCGAGCACCGACCCGCTCACCGGCCTGCTCAACCGTCGCCGCTTTCTCGAACAGGCCGAAACGGAATTCCTGCGCAGTCAGCGCTACCAGCACGAGCTGGCCACGGTGATGCTCGACATTGACCACTTCAAGACCATCAACGACACCCACGGACATTTTGCCGGCGACCAGGTGCTGATCGCCATGTCGCGCGCGGCCGAGAACCTGCTGCGCGGCACCGACATCCTGGGCCGCTGGGGCGGAGAGGAATTTGTCATCCTCATGCCGGAGACACCGCTCACCGGCGCCGCCATCCTGGCGGAACGGTTACGCGAGGTGCTCGCGCGCCTGGCCGTCGACACCACGGCCGGAACCTTGCACTTCACGGTCAGCGCCGGGCTCGCGGCACGCGGCGGGGCGGACGCGGGCATCACCGACATCCTGCAACGCGCCGACAGCGCGCTGTACGCGGCCAAACAGCACGGCCGCAACCGCATTCAGATACTGGCTGCCGAGGGAAGCCGCGCCGCCTGAATGACCGATAAGGTCAAGCTTGGCGGTAGTTGCCTGAAAAATAATCCCTCCGTTCCGAATGGCCCACTTAACTTAAGCCTAAATGTAGAGTGGGTTAGCGGTTTCTTGCGTAACCCGCCAGGCGTTGCGCAGCAACACCATGCATTTTCAATGAGTGCCTGGCGGCACAGCTGGTGGGTTACGGCACAAACGGCGTGCCTAACCCACTGAGTGTGATCAGCTAATTTGATGGTCTGATGTTCACGTTCGGTGATGGCAGT
>CAYHES010000207.1:0-4570 GCA_964355495.1 uncultured Acidiferrobacterales bacterium | reverse complement strand
GCCGAGCAGGGTGGCATCAAGACCGGCGATGTCATCGTACGGCTCGACGGCAAGGCCATCGAAAACAGCACGCTGCTGCGCCATCGCGTGGCCGAGATGCCGGTTGGCCAGGGCGTTGAGGTCGAGGTGTTGCGTGACAAGAAGCCGGTCAAGCTGAATATCAAGATCGCCGAGCAGCCGAAGGACATGACGGCCGGCGGCGAAAGCGTGAAAGGCGAGGGCAAGAGTTCCGCGCTCGCCGGTTTTGAGGTGCAGAACCTTACACCCGACATCAGCGGCAAGCTGAATCTTGCGCGCGGCACGCAGGGCGTGGTGGTGAGCGGCGTGGAGTCGGGCAGTGCCGCCGAGGAGGCCGGCATCCAGCCGGGTGACGTGGTCGTCGAACTCAACCGCAAGCCGGTCCGCAACACCGATGACTTCCGGCGCCTGAGCAAGTCGCTCGGCAAGGATGAGAGCGCGCTGCTGCTGATTGTGCGCCAGAACCGGAAACTGTTTGTGGCGATCAATCCATAGGTAAAGACACCGGACACGTCGGCCGCTCCGGTACTTCCGTCCCGGCAGGCGGAAGTGCTGGAGCGATGACCCGGCAACCTGCCCCGAACGGCTTGCGCAGGGAGAGATAGCGACAGGTACTGACGCGTTACGACAGGCGTGCGGCACGTTTTCTTCCGACGGAATTCCGGCAACCACGCGGCCGTGTTCAGCGGTGTAAAAATTCTCCAGTTGCCGCGCGGTATCACGCGTCAAGTTTGTGTCCTTTTCTGGTTCCGAGTCAGAAATATCCATCTGGCATACTCCTTGCTCTTTCTCCAGACGAGGGGCGCTATCGCCCCGGACAGTTCTGATCAAGGCAACCTCGGGCGAAAGTCCGGGGACGCAAAGTCACCGGTCTACGGGGCACAGGCTCTAGGACAGCGGGACCGCCAGAATTGACTCTTCCGCGCCCCGTCGGTGTACGTGGGCGGTCTTAAGCCAGGGAGAGGCAAACACGGTGCTCTCGATGTCCTGAACCGTTCCTCCCGCGCCGGATGGGAGCAGGGACATGGAAACGACGCGCCGCGGCACCGGGAATCACGGAACCTCCACCTTCAACGCAGCGACCGCCTCCAGCCGGTCGCGGCGGCTGGCTGTCGTTGCGACGGCGTTCGCGGCGTTGATGGTCGCGCCGGCGCAGGCCGATCAGTGGTCGTTGCTGCTCAACGGCAAGGCCGTGCATCTCGAGAAACCCGCCGGCACCCACTACAACGAACAGAACTGGGGCGCCGGTGTTCAGTACGACTTCAAGATGACGGCCAACAAGTGGGTTCCATTCGTCAGCGCTTCCGGATTCAAGGATTCAAATAAAAACCCGTCGTACTACGCGGGCGGCGGAACGATGCGGCGTTTTTCATCAGGAGAGGGGAAAAACTCCCTGCACCTGGATGCGGGTGTGGTGGCGTTTCTGATGACCCGCAAGGGCTACTTGGATGGCAAGCCGTTCCCGGGAATCTTGCCGGTGGTGTCGCTCGGCACCGACCGCGTGGCCCTCAACATTACCTATATCCCCAAGGTCGACCCGAAGATGGTGCCGATCTTTTTCTTTCAGCTGAAGATCGGTCTGAACTGACAGGCTGGACTCTGCCGGTCCGCGGGTAGTCCGCCGGCACGGTTTTTCACGCCGCACAACGGATAGCCTGTCCCTCCGAGTCGATGTGGGCCGCGGTATTTCTCCTTCGCACACGGGACACGGTGCTCCCCAGTGATCTCCTCCGCCGAGAAGCCAGCCGCAACGGGCATATTTATTGCAAACGTACCCAACTGGGGATTTGCGCGTCGGGTTTCTGACGAAGGGGAGATATTGTGAACGTGGGCTTCATATTAGCAATCGCTGCTGGATTCGTTGCACTTTCCACGATTTCTGCCGCTGCCGAGACCGGTATGACAGACGCCGGCGCGGAGGCGATCCTGTTTCAGGACATCCCCGCGGTGTTTGCCGCTTCCAAGTACGATCAGCGGCTCGAAGAGGCCCCGTCCTCGGTCAGCCTCATCACGGCCGAGGAAATCAAGAAACACGGTTACCGCACGCTTGCCGACATTCTGCGCAGCGTCCGCGGCCTGTACGTGTCCTACGACCGCAATTACAGCTACGTCGGGGTGCGCGGGTTCAGCCGGCCGACCGATTACAACTCGCGCGTGCTGCTGATGATCGATGGTCATCGCACCAACGAGAACGTCTACCACATGGCGATGATCGGCACCGAGGGGATTCTCGATGTCGACCTGATCGAGCGCGTGGAGGTTATCCGCGGGCCGAGCTCGTCGCTTTATGGCACGAGCGCCCTGTTGGCGGTGGTCAACATCATCAGCAAGCGTGGGCGCGACTACCAGGGCATGGAAGCGGCCGGCGAAACAGGCAGTCTCAATACCCGCAAGGCGCGCGTGACCTATGGAAACCGGTCGGCGAACGGAACCGAGGCATTGGCCTCCTTCACCGGCTATGCCAGCGATGGCCAGGCGCGTTTGTATTACCCGGAGTTCGATGCGCCGGCCACCAACAATGGCGTGGCCGAGCATCTCGACGCGGACGAGGCGCATAACGCCTTCCTCAAGATCTCCCAGGGAGACTTCGTGGTCACAGGCGGGTACATGCGGCGCGCCAAGGATGTCCCGACGGCTTCCTACGACGCCACCCTCAACGACCCGCACCAGAGCACTGTCGACAAGCAGCAGTTCGTGAGTCTGGACTACGACACCGAACTCAACGCGACATCGCGCGTGAGTGCCAGCCTGTCCTACAACAGCTATCGCTATGACGGCACCTATGCCAATGCCACGCTGGGTGGCCTGTACACCCGCGATTACGGCTATGGCCAATGGTGGACCACGGAGGTGCAGTACGCGACGCGCCTCGCCGAGCAGCACAGGGTCATCGTCGGGGTCGATTACCAGAAAAACATTCGCCAGGACCAGGGCAATTATGAAGTGGATCCATACACGAATATTTTCACCGACGAGCGCAGTTCGCACCGCTGGGCGGTGTTCGCCCAGGACGAGTGGCGCCTGCATCGGAACCTGATCCTGAACGCCGGTGTGCGCCATGACGAATACAGCGAATGGGGCGGCTCGACCAACCCACGCCTGGCGCTGATCTACCTCATGACCCCGGCGACCACGACCAAACTTTTGCACGGGAGCGCCTTCCGGGCCCCGAGCCCTTATGAGCTGTACTACACGCCGAGTCCGTGGCTGCAACCGGAAACCATTCGCACCACGGAGCTGGTACTGGAGCACGCGGTGAACAGAAATCTGCGCGCCGTGGCTTCGTTGTTCCACTATTCGATGCAGAACCTGATCGACCAGCAGCCGGACTTTGCTTATCGCAACACCGGTGACGCGACAGCCAGCGGCGTGGAAGTCGAGTTGGATGGGCGGTTCGCCACCCGGCTTGAAGGGCGCATCAGTTACGCCTACCAGGAAGCGGAGGATTCCAACACCGGCGCGTGGCTCAGCAATTCCCCGCGCCATCTCGCCAAGCTGAATCTGAATGTGCCCCTCGTCCCGGACAAGCTGTATGCCGGATTCGAATTGCAATACACCAGCGAGCGCAGAACGCTTGGCGGCGGCGAGACCAAGCCGTTCATGATCGGCAATTTCACCCTGCTGGCGCGCCGCCTGGCGCCCGGACTCGAACTCAGCGCCAGTGTGTATAACATCGGTGACACTCGCTATGCCGACCCGGCCGGCTTCGAGCATGTGCAGGGCATGATTCCACAGGATGGTCGCAGCTGGCGCCTGAAAGCGCGCTACCAATTCTGACGGCCATGTGGCGAAT
The DNA here is from genome assembly GCA_964355495.1 of uncultured Acidiferrobacterales bacterium. GTDB lineage: Bacteria > Pseudomonadota > Gammaproteobacteria > Acidiferrobacterales > UBA6901 > UBA6901. The sequence goes on along the minus strand of CAYHES010000207.1, from coordinate 759 downwards.
CGGCTTCCTGCGCAGGCTTGCCCTGCTGTTGCTGTCCGGGGCGCTGCTCGCCGGCGGATCGGCGGGCGCGGCGGGGCCGGTGCGGATCGCCATCCTGGTCAGCCAGGAAGGTGCGCCTTATCAGGACATGGTTAACGGTTTCCGCCAGGCCATGCAGCAGGGTCGGGAGGCGGAAATTGTGGTGCATGCCTTGCAAAACGATTCGGCACGGGCGCGCAGCGTGGTGAAGCGCGAGGTAGAGCAGAAGGCACATCTCCTGTTCGCCGTCGGCACGCTCGCCGTCCAGGTCGCCGTGCGTGAGGCGCCCGCCACGCCGCTCGTCGCGGGCCTGGTGTTGAACGCCGGCGATTTTCTAAGCGCACCGAACGCCACCGGCGTCGTGCTCGAACTGCCGCTCGAGACCGAACTGCGCTGGCTGCAGCGCCTGTTGCCAAACCAGAAGCACGTCGGGATTCTGTACAACCCAGCCCAGAATCAGGCGCGCGTGACGGAGGCCGCACGACTGGCGAAATCTCTCGGACTTGAGGTGCATGCGCACAAGGTGGTCACGCCGCGTGAATTGCCGGATGCGATGGAGAGTCTCGCCAACCAGGTGGGGGTGCTCTGGGGCCTGACCGATACGCTGGTGCTGAACCCGCAGACGGCGCAATCCCTGTTGTTGTTTTCGTACCGCAACCGCATTCCATTTGTCGGGCTGTCGCGCCCCTGGGTCAAGGCCGGCGCCCTGTACGCGCTCGAGCGCGATTACCCCGACATGGG
>CAYHES010000206.1:0-4580 GCA_964355495.1 uncultured Acidiferrobacterales bacterium | reverse complement strand
GAGAAGGGACCCAAGACATGTCGGGGTGCGCACTATTTACCGTTCTTCTCAGTAAATACAGAAAGGGCCCTCTGCGGGCCCTTTCTGCGTTTCCAGAAAATTGTTTCTTTGCGCGCCGATCCTCACTGCACGTGCGGGGATTCAATTGTCGCCATCGGCCTTGGCGGTGCGTTTGTCGGTGAGCAGCAGCTGGGCTTTTTTGGGGTTCTCCGCGAAGATCATGCGGACGATATTCCGGTCGTCAGTCGCCTGCCGGGCGCGCAGGGAACGCGCGTGGTCTTTGGCCTCCTTGAACTTGGCGAAGGTTTCGAGCAGTGTCAGCTTGCGTTCCGGTGAAATCCTGTAAACGAAGTAGGGCATGGCGGTGTAGGCGGTGGTGTGTGGATTCAGGCCGGCAACCGCATCAGTGACGGGTTGGTGAGATCGCCGCTGGCGCGGTGGCGGCAAAGACCTGTTCCACGTCGACGCTGTCGAAGCGGTAGTGTTGATTGCAGAACTCGCAGTCGACATCCACCGCGCCGCGTTCGGTAATGATGGAGTGGACTTCATCGTAACCGAGCATGCGCAGCACATTCACGACTCGCTCGCGCGAGCAACTGCAGTGGAAACGTACGACTTCGCCCTCGAACAGGCGCAAATCTTCCTCGTGGTAAAGCCGGCGGAGGATATCGCGCGCCGGTAATTCCAGAAGTTCGTCGCGGGTGATGGTGGCGCCGAGGTGCAAGGTACGCTGCCACAGGTCGGCATCCTCATCGTGGCCGGCCGGCATTTTTTGCAGCAGCATGCCAGCCGCCTGCTCGGTATCGGCTGCCAGCCACAGGCGGCTATCGATTTGCTCGGAGCGCACCAGATAGTTTTCCAGCGCCGCGGACACGGTTTCGCCCTCGATGCTGACAATGCCCTGGTAGCGTTGCCCTTCTTCCTTGGGGTCGATGGTAATGACAAATTTTCCTTGTCCGACAAGTTGCGGGAATGGCATCGAGGCCAGCTCGCCGCTCCATTGCGCCATGCCGCGCAGGGTGCGTTCGCTGGTGGATTCCACGACCAGCAGGTTGACCGGCCCGTTGCCCTGGATTTGCAGGATCATGGAGCCACTGAACTTGAGCATCGCGGAGAGCAGCACCGCCGCCGCCATGAGTTCGCCGAGCAGGTTGCGCACGGCGGGCGGGTACTCGTGACGTTCGAGCACGGCGCGCCAGGCGCTGTCCAGGTGCACGATCTCGCCGCGGATGGCGGCATGCTCGAAAACAAAACGTTGCAAGGTGTCGCGGGGTTTCATGCCGATATTATGCCATAGTCCGGCAGGTACCGGCCCGCACACCATTGAGAGCGAATGGAGATGAAAACGGACAACACCGGCGCACAAACCGTTCCCTGGGTCAGCGTGGTTTCAGGTAAACCACTCGTTGCTCGGCGTCCGTGCCGGAGCTGTTGCCGGCGGCCGCCGGAATGACTTCGGGCCGGCCGAGATGGAAGCCTTGCGCGTAATCCACGCCGTACTCGCGCAGGAGCTGGAAGCAGTCCTCGTTTTCCACGAATTCGGCAACGGTTTTTTTCCCAGGGCATGGGCAATGTCATTCATGGCGCGCACCATCGCCCGGTCGGTGGCATTGACCGCCAGATTGCGCACGAAGCGGCCGTCGATTTTTACATCGTCGACCGGCAGTTCGCGCAGGTAGGCGAACGACGACATGCCGGCGCCAAAGTCGTCGAGCGCGGTGCTGCAGCCGATCTCCTTAAGCCTGGCGAGAAAGGTTTCAGCCAGCGCCATGTTGGCGATGGCCACGGTCTCCGTGACTTCGAAGGTTAGCGCAGCAGGGTCCAGGCCGGTGCGCCGGAGTTCGTGGATGACCAGATTGCAGACCGCGGGTTCCGACAGGGTCTGACCGGAAAGATTGATGCTGTAACGCAGGCCGGGCGATTCACGGCGCTGCTCGGCCAGCAGGCGGATGGCATTGACGATCACCCAGCGGTCGATGTCCGCGCTCAGCCCAAAGCGCTCGGCGGCCGGCAGAAAACCGTTCGGCATGATCAGGGCACCCTGTTCGTCGCGCAGGCGTAGCAGAATTTCATGGGCGGATGTCTGCCGGCTGCGCGTGTCCACGATTGGCTGGCCGGCCAGCACGAACCGGTTGTGCTCGATGGCGTCCTTGATGCGCCGTGACCAGCCCATGTCCAGGGACAGCGCCGTGACGTTCGCCTCATCCAGCACGTCAAAAATGTGCACACGGTTGCGTCCATCGCGCTTCGCCAGGTGACAGGCAAAATCGGCGCGCGATAGCACCTCCTCGGCAGAGTGCGTCTCGGCGTTGATCATCGCCACGCCGATCGAGCAGCCCACGTCCACCTGCTCGCTGGCCTGACGGAAGCGATAGTCGGCCAGCGCCTTGCGAAAAGACTCGGCAATGGATTGTGCTTCCTCGGCGCGCGTGTCGTAGAGCAGCATGGTGAACTCGTCACCGCCCAAGCGGGCGATCAGGTCGCCGCGGCGCGCGCGCTTGCGCAGCAGCTCGCTGACCTCGATCAGCAGGCGGTCGCCGGCGAGATGGCCAAGCGTGTCGTTGACGTACTTGAAGTTGTCGAGATCGATGTAGAGCAGGGTGCTGACCTGATGGGCGCGGCGCGCGCGCTCCACGACCCGCGCAAGCTCGGCCAGAAAATAGCTGCGATTGTGAATGCCTGTCAGGTCGTCGTGTTCGGTCTTCGCACGCAGGTGTTCGAGGATAGCCTTGCGCTCGCTGTTGTCGGCGACCAGCGCGGTGTACAAGCGCTTGCCCTCCAGCCACATGCCGCTGATCTTGATGGCCATGGGAAAACCGGCTCCGCCCTTGCGTTGTCCGCTGACCCCGCCCTCTTGACCCACCAGAACATCCAGTTCGTTGTTCAGCAGCCGGTTGAGGTAGGAGTTTGTTTCGGCCTGGACATCCCGCTGCACCAGGACACTGATGTTCTGGCCGGCAACCTCGCGTTCCGTCCAGCCGAACAGGCGGCTTGCGGCCTGGTTGTAGCCCTCGATGCGGCCCTGCGCATCAATGGTAATGATGCCTTCGGCGGTATTGTCGAGAATGGTCTGCAGGCGCTCCTGACGCGAGCGCACCTGGCTGTGCATGTGGTCGAAGGCCTCGATGAGGTCGCGGGTCTCCGTGGTTGTGGTGCGAGGCATGCGGGGCGCTTTCATCCCCAGCGCCTCGGATTTGAGCGCCGCGGCGACATTGGCGATCGGACGGCGCACGGTGTACTCGAAGAACAGATAGCCGGCGACGGTCAAGGCGATGGTGATAAACGATATCAGCCACAGGGCGCCGGACAGCCGGTCGGCGATGCCCGTGACCGAAGTCATGTCGGTGACCGTGGCACTCTCGATCTCCCCGCGCAGCACGTTCAACCCCACCCACAGGCGGGAAAACAGCGGATTAATGGAGTCACGCAGCAGCGGCACGTCCGCACGCCAGCGTTCCGAACTGTAGATGGCCGCGGCCGCCAGATAGGCATCGTGCCATTCCTGGCTGATTCTGCGCATGTTCGTCAACGACTCGCCCTGCTGGAACTCAAGGTTGTTCTTTGTCTCGTGCCGGGTAAGCGCCGCAAGGTGACGTCCAACCATCTCGCGATAAAACTCGATCTGCTGGCGCTGATTCTTCATGCCGGTTTCCGGGTCGCCGGGAAAGATTCCGAAGCGGTTCGCGACAAACACGCGGAAATTGCCGACCATGATCGACCAGGCGTAGCGGGCTTCCGCGAACAGCGCATGAATCTCCTCCTGGAAGGGCGCGCCGTGCCGCTCGCGTGCTTCATCCATGGCAAGCGTGGCATAGGACAGGAAACGAATGTTGTTTGGCAACATCTTGTCGAGTATGTGGCGCATGGCGGGAAACAGCTTTTCCGCGTCTGCCCGGATTTCCATCAGGCGCTCGCTTTGCCGGCGCAGTTCCTGCATGTCCTCCGACAGATGCTGTAACTGCTCGCGCCGGGAGGGCGAATGTTGCACCCATTCGGTGACGGATAGATTCCTGGTGCTGGCGATGAGGTGATCGAGGGTGGCAAGCGTCGCCGCGCGCCGCTGCTTCTCGGGCGATAACAGGTAGCCCTGCAGCGCGGTTTCGGTCAGCCAGATGTCGTTGCTCAGGTTGTTGAGCAGGTGGGCGATGCCTTCGCGCTCGGAAACATTGATGGCGCTTCGATAGGCGGTCTGGTCGACGATCCTCTGGGCGGCCCAACCGGCGACCAGCACAATGGCCACGAAAGACCCGGCCACCAGCAGGTAGCGGCCGCGGATGCTGTCGAATCCGAGGTGGTGTGTCAGCCAGGTGCCGAGGCGCGATCGTCCTTGTGCGCGCTCCCCCGGTTTTTTTTGGTCAGGAATGGTCACGCCAAGCGTTGTCTGCGGTGTCGCTTATGGACGATCCTTAAATATAGCAGTCACGGGACGGATATGTGGCCGGTCCCAGGACATTGGATACTTATAACTATTTGTATAGTAACGAGAATAATTCAGCTTGAGGTAAACCCCCGGCTCTGCCGGGGGACCCACAACGGTTCGACCGTTACCGCGGTCGAGATTTGTTTCCCTCCCCCTTTCA
>CAYHES010000205.1:0-4587 GCA_964355495.1 uncultured Acidiferrobacterales bacterium | reverse complement strand
CGACCGCCATGGATGGCGGGAGTGCCGGAAACGCAGGAGCAGTTTTCCGGCCGACCGCAATGGATGGCGGAAGTGTGGAAAACGCATTTTTCAGCGTTTACTTGCCACTTGCCGCTTGCTGCCTGAAACTCCAGCTTATGAATTCCGACCCTCTTCAAACCCGCATCGGTTTCGCCAGCGAGCAGGGCAAGCGCGAGACCAACGACGATTTCGTGGCCGTCCACGAAGCCGAGATCAATGCGCGCGCCGTGCCGGAGGCCGTGGCGGTGATTGCCGATGGCATCAGCGGACCGGGTGGCCGGCTCGCGGCCGAGACCGTGGCGCGCGGCTTTCTCGACGGCTACCTGAATCAGTCGCCGACCCTGGGCGTGGACCGGGCGGCGTCGCGCACGCTCGCCGCCATGAATCGCTGGGTGCACGGTCAGGGTCGCCAGGATCACAAGCTGCGTGACATGGCCACCACCTTCAGCGCACTGATTCTGCGCGGACGCGCCGCGCACGTGGTGCACGTGGGCGACACGCGCATCTACCGGCTGCGCGAGGGCCGCCTGCAATGCCTCACCCAGGACCACACCCACAGCCATCCGGACATGCGGCATGTACTGTACCGCGCCGTCGGCCTTGAAGAAGCAGTGCGCGCCGATTACGCGACGCACGATCTCAAGGCCCATGATCGTTATCTGCTGTGCTGCGACGGTGTGCACGCGACGCTCAATGCGACGCGCCTGAAGGTGTTGCTGGCCGAGCGCACTGCGCCCGAGGCGGCCGCGCGCCGCATTGTGGACGAGGCGCTCGCGGCCGGCAGCCAGGACAATGTCACGGCGCTGGTGCTGGATGTGCTCGCGGTTCCGGCCGCCGAGCGGCTCGATCTCGAGACCCTCGTGGCCGGGATGCCGATCCTGGAGCTGCCGGGGGCCGGTGACGAGGTGGATGGTTTCCGATTGCTGGAAGTGGTGTCCGATGGTCGCTACAGCCGGCTGTTCCGCGCCGAGGACACGCGCGAACCGCGCGAACTGATTCTCAAGTTTCCGCATCCGCGCGTAGCCGCCGAGGAAAGCTACCGGCGCGCGTTCGTGCGCGAGGCCTGGGTGGCCTCGCAGGTGCGCAGCCCTTATGTCGGCGAGGTGATCGAGCTGCCGGCCGGCCGGCAGACGCGTCTCTACTCGGCCATGCCGTTTTATCCGGGCGAGACGCTGGAGCAGCGCCTGCAACGGCAGCCGCCGGTGTCGCTGGATGAAGGCGTGCGTATCGGCATGCAGTTGGCCAAGGCGGTGTACGCGCTGAACCGCCGGCACATCATTCATCGCGACGTGAAGCCCGAGAACGTGATGCTTGATCCGGGCGGCGGGCTGCGGCTGCTGGACCTGGGCGTGGCGCGCCTGCCCGGTCTCGAAGCGGGTGCGGCCGGTGAAGAAATTCCGGGAACGCCCAGCTACATGGCGCCGGAGCTGTTCAACGGCGCAGCCGGCGATGAACGTTCCGACCTGTATGCGCTCGGCGTTTCACTCTATCGCCTGCTGAGCGGCGGGCATTACCCGTTCGGCGAGGTCGAAGCCTTCTCGCGCCCGCGCTTTATCAAGCGCGTGCCGCTCACGCGTTATCGCCCGGACCTGCCGGCCTGGCTGGATGCGATGCTGGCGCGCGCCACGGCAGTCGAGCCGGCCGAGCGCTATGGCGATGCCATGGAACTGGTGTTCGAGTTCGAGCACAACCTCGCGCATGGACCGCGCGTGTTGACCCGCCACACCTCGCTCTACGAACGCAATCCGCTGCGCTTCTGGCAGGTCGTGTCGCTGTTGCTGCTGTTGGCGCTGATTTGGTCGCTGGCCACCGCATAGCCGCTTTTTTTAGCAACTCTCTCTTTTGGTGCAGCCGTGCATATAAGCATGGTCTTATGCACTGCCCTGGCGCATGCGGCCGCCATTCTGCACACCGGATTCTGAAGGTTTCCCTTTCTGTTACAGAAGGTTAGATGCGTTCCGCGAACTGGCACGGCGGTTGCTATATGCCAAACAGACGCACTGAAACATTCCATCTATATAGGAGTCGCGGCATGCAGGAAAAACTGGTCGTCGTCGGCAACGGCATGGCCGGCATCCGCACCGTGGAAGAGTTGCTCAAGCTTGCGCCGGAGAAGTACGACATCACCGTGTTCGGCGCCGAGGCGCTCCCGAATTACAACCGCATCTTGCTGTCGCCAGTGTTGTGCGGCGAGAAGAAATTCGCCGACATCGTGCTGAATGACGATGCCTGGTATGCCGACCACGGCATCGCCCTGCACAAGGGCAGGGAGATCGTCAGCATCGATCGACGCCACCGCAAGGTCGTGGCCAAAGACGGCACCGAGGCCAGCTACGATCGCCTGCTGCTGGCCACCGGCTCGAACCCGTTTCGGCTGCCGGTGCCGGGCAAGGATCTGCCGGGGGTCATCGGCTTCCGCGATCTCGCCGACGTCGAGAACATGCTGGCCGCGGCCGGCAAGTTCCATCACGCGGTCGTGATCGGCGGCGGGCTGCTCGGCCTGGAGGCCGCGAATGGCTTGATGAAGCAGGGCATGAAAGTTACGGTGGTGCATCTGCCCGATGTCCTGATGGAACGCCAGCTCGATCAGGCCGCGGCGCGCATGCTGAGAAAAGAACTCGAAGCGCGCGGGCTGCAATTCATTTTCAAGGGCGTCACGAAAGAAATCTTCGGCAAGGGCCGGGTGCAGGGCATGCGCCTCGACGACGGGCAGGAACTCACCGCCGACCTGGTGGTGATGGCGGTCGGTATCCGCCCGAACATCGAACTGGCCAAAAAGGCCGGGCTGTATTGCGAGCGCGGCGTGGTGGTCAACGACACCATGCAGACCTACGACCCGCGTGCCTACGCGGTCGGCGAATGCGTGCAGCATCGCGGCCAGACTTACGGTCTGGTGGCGCCGCTGTTCGAACAGGCCCGGGTCTGCGCCAATCATCTGGCGCATTACGGCATTTCGCGCTACGAAGGCTCGATCACCTCGACCAAGCTCAAGGTCACCGGCGTCGATCTGTTCTCGGCCGGCGACTTCACCGGCAACGACACCACCGAAGACCTGGTCATGCAGGACGCCGGTGCCGGCGTTTACAAAAAAGTGGTGCTGGCCAACAACCGCGTGATCGGCGCGGTGATGTACGGCGACACCATGGACGGCGCCTGGTACTTCCAGCTGATGCGCGACGGCACCGACATCACCGACCTGCGCGCGCGGCTGCTGTACGGTCAGGGGCACCTGGGCGATGCCGGTCACGGCGATATCAAGACCCGGGTCGCCGCCATGCCGGACAGCACCGAGATCTGCGGTTGCAACGGCGTGTGCAAGGGCACGATCGTCAAGGCGATCTCCGCCAAGAAGCTGTTCACGCTGGAGGATGTGCGCGCCCACACCAAGGCGTCCAGCTCCTGCGGTTCCTGCACCGGCCTGGTCGAAGCGCTGCTTGTCGCGACCCTCGGCGGCGACTACTCGACGGCGCCGAAGAAAAAGCCGATGTGTCCGTGCACCGAACTGCCGCATGACGAGGTACGCCAGGCGATCGTCAACCACAGGCTCAAGACCATGCCGGCGGTGTTTCAGGCGCTGCAATGGAAAAATGCCGATGGCTGCAACAAATGCCGTCCGGCGCTCAACTTCTACCTGCTGACTGCCTGGCCGGGTGAGTACGTGGACGACAACCAGTCGCGCTTTATCAACGAGCGCGTGCACGCCAACATCCAGAAGGACGGCACCTATTCGGTTATTCCGCGCATCTGGGGCGGCGAAACCACGCCCGCCGAACTACGCTCGCTCGCGGAGATTGCCGAGAAGTATCGGGTTCCGACCGTGCACATCACCGGCGGCCAGCGTATCGACTTCCTGGGGATCCCGAAAGAAACCCTGCCGGCCATTTGGGGCGATCTCTCCAGGGCCGGTTTTGTCTCCGGCCATGCCTACGGCAAGGCCATGCGCACCGTGAAGACCTGTGTCGGCAAGACCTGGTGCCGGTTCGGCACCCAGGACTCAACGACCCTGGGCATTGAACTCGAAAAGATGACCTGGGGTTCGTGGACCCCGCACAAGTTCAAGCTCGCGGTGTCCGGCTGCCCGCGCAACTGCGCCGAGGCGACCATCAAGGATTTCGGCGTGGTGTGCGTGGACTCCGGTTACGAGCTGCATGTCGGCGGCAACGGCGGCGTCAAGGTGCGCGCCACCGATTTTCTGTGCAGCGTGAAGACGCCGGAAGAAGTGATCGAATACTGCGCCGCCTTCCTGCAAGTCTATCGCGAGGAAGCGCATTACCTGGAACGCACCGCGCCGTGGGTGGAGCGCATCGGCCTGTCCTACATCAAGCAGCGCGTGGTGGAGAATGTCGACAGCCGCAAGCAGGCTGCCGAGCGCTTCTACTACTCGCAGCGCTTCGCGCAGGCCGACCCCTGGGCGCAACGCGCGCAGGGTGCGGACAAGCACGAGTTCGTTCCGCTCAAGCTTGTCGGTTAACCCGTAGGGTGCGCCCTGCGCACCGATCAACGACTGTGAACGGTGCGTGGGACGCACCCTACCTGAGAGGCAAAGAATGAGCAGCATGAACGCAG
>CAYHES010000204.1:0-4603 GCA_964355495.1 uncultured Acidiferrobacterales bacterium | reverse complement strand
CCGGATCACGGCTCGCGCTGTTCAAAAAAGGTTCGAGCTTCGGTTAAGATGGTCCGCCATCATTCCCGTTGTGTCATGTGACAGATCGGCCTGGAAAAACCCTTAGCCGCAGATGAACGCCGTTTTAGGATCAGAGCAGCCCGCGCTCGCTGAACGAAACCATGTCGCCGTCACCGACCACCACATGGTCCAGCACGCGGATGTCGACCAGCGCCAGCGCCTCCTTGAGGCGCGCCGTGAGCACCTCGTCCGCGCGGCTCGGCTCGGCCACGCCGGAAGGATGGTTGTGCGCGAATATCACCGCCGCGGCGTTGTGGCGCAGGGCGTGTTTCACCACTTCGCGCGGGTAGACGGCCGTGCCATTGAGCGTGCCGGCGAACAATTCCTCGAACGCAATCACACGGTGGCGGTTGTCCAGAAATAGTCCGCAAAACACCTCATGGGTCTGGTCACGCAAGCAGGCCTTAAGATACTCAAGGGTGTCACGTGAGCTTTCGAGCGCCGCACCGCGCACCAGCGCCTCGCCGAGATGCCGCCGCCCCATTTCGAGCGCCGCCATGAGTTGTGCATATTTCGCATTGCCCAGGCCGGGCGTGGCGCACAACGCGGTACGTCCGGACATGAGCAAGGGGCGCAGCCCGCCGAATTGCGTAAGCAGCTCGCGTGCCACATCCACGGCGGTTTTTCCGGCCACCCCGGTACGCAGGAAAATCGCCAGCAATTCGGCGTCGGACAACACCTCCGGCCCGCGCGCCAGCAGCTTCTCGCGCGGCCGCTCGGCCTGCGGCCAGTCGGTAATGGGCATTGAATAACACCTCCCTGTGTGTCGTGCGGTTCGCGCCGTCCCCGGCCCCCTGAGTTTGGAAGCCCTTGGCGGGTCAAGTACACTTAATCCTGGAAAAAGCAGTTAGCCACAGATGAACGCAGATGAACATGGATATTCAATGCGCCGCCTGTATTCGCCCATCCACGAAAAGAGTGAATGGCTTCGGTGCATCAATGACAGGATTCATTTTCGATAATCTGTGTTCATCTGCGGCTAAAGGCCGTTTTTAGGTTAATAACATATGGCCACTCTCGTCAACAAGCACATCCTGCTCGGGGTCACGGGCGGGATCGCCGCCTACAAAAGCGCCGACCTGGTGCGCCGCCTGCGCGAGGCCGGCGCGGCGGTGCGCGTGGTCATGACCGATGCCGCCTGCGAGTTCGTTACCGAGCTGACGCTGCAGGCAGTGAGCAGCCGCCCCGTGCACCGCAACCTGCTCGATACCCAGGCGGAATCCGCCATGGGGCATATCGAACTGGCACGCTGGGCGGACGCCATTCTGGTGGCGCCGGCCAGTGCCGACTTCCTGGCGCGCCTTGCCCAGGGACGTGGCGACGACCTGCTCACCACGGTGTGCCTGGCCAGCGCCGCGCCGCTGGCCGTCGCGCCGGCCATGAACCAGCAGATGTGGCGCAATCCGGCCACCCAAACGAATGTCTCCACATTACGCCAGCGCGGCGTGCAGGTGTTCGGCCCGGCCGAGGGCACGCAGGCGTGCGGCGATGTCGGCCCCGGGCGCATGCTGGAGCCGGCCGAGCTCGCGACACTGACGGCCGGCCTGTTTGAAACCGGCGCGCTCGACGGCCTGAACGTGCTGATCACCGCCGGCCCGACCTGGGAGGCACTTGATCCGGTGCGCGGCCTCACCAACAAAAGCTCCGGCAAAATGGGCTACGCCGTGGCCGAGGCCGCCGCGGAAGCCGGCGCACAGGTCACCCTCATCTCCGGCCCGGTGGCGCTCGCGCCGCCGGAACGCATCACCACGGTGCGCGTCACCAGCGCCCAGGAAATGCATGACGCCGTGCACGAACGCATTAGCAGTGCCGCCATTTTTATCGGCATCGCCGCCGTGGCCGATTACCGGCCGGCAAGCGTGGTGGAACAGAAGATCAAGAAATCCGCCGAACGCCTGACCATCGAACTGGTGCGTAATCCGGATATCCTGGCCAGCGTGGCCGCGCTCAAACCTGCGCCGTTCACGGTCGGCTTTGCCGCCGAGACCGAGCACCTGGAATCGGCGGCGCGCGCCAAGCTCGCGGCCAAGGGCGTGGACCTGATCGCCGCCAACCTCGTGGGCGGTTCCGAGGGTGGCTTCGGCGCGGATGAAAACCGCCTGCTGCTGGTGGATCGCGCCGGCACCAAGGAACTGCCGCTCGCGTCCAAGACACAACTGGCGCGCACACTTATTCAACACATCGCGAAACAATATCAACAGGACGAACAATGTAGGGCTTCATAATCTCCATGCCAAAAATCGAACTCAAAATCCTCGACGCACGCATCGGCACTAAATTCCCGCTGCCACGCTATGGCACCGAGGGCGCCGCCGGACTCGATCTGGTCGCCTGCCTCGACGCGTCGCTCATTCTCAAACCGGGCGACACGCAACTCATCCCCACCGGTATCGCCATCCACATCGGCGACCCGGGGCTCGCGGCCATGCTGCTGCCGCGCTCCGGCCTCGGCCACAAGCACGGCATCGTGCTCGGCAACCTGGTCGGCCTGATCGACTCCGATTACCAGGGACAGGTATTCGTCTCCTGTTGGAACCGCGGACAGGCCGCGTTCACCATCGAACCCGGCGACCGCATCGCGCAAATGGTATTCGTGCCGGTGGCGCAGGCCGAGTTCGAGATTGTGCAGGAATTCGCGGAAAGCCGGCGCGGCGCCGGCGGCTTCGGCCATACCGGCATCAAGAACTGAAACCCACTCCTTCCATCTCCAGACAGCCATGGCGTTAAGCATTCAGCGCATCGCGAGCACGTCCGCGACTCTCGTGCTGCTGGCCGTGCTGTGCGCGGCCGGCGCTGCCACGGTGTTACTGAACAGCCTCGAATCGGGCACGCAGCAGCAGCGCGCCGAAAGTGGCGCACACCTGTTGCAGGCGCGGGTTGAGGCCCTCGTCGCCGGCTATAAGGACAGCGCGCGCCGGCTCGCGGCACGCGCTGCAGAGATCGGGCTGCTGAACGACAACAAGGCGGTCGAGCGCGCCGCCTTGGCCGGACAGTTCGCACTCGTCCTGCCGCAGGTGCTGAAGCTGCGCCTGCTGCCTGCCGGCACGCGCGACGTCGACGCGGGCAGCGTGCCGGAGCTGAGCTACGTGTGTCTCGACCTGCTCGAGCGCAGCGAGAAGGGCCAGACCATCCCGGATGCCGAGCTGCACCTGTCCGGCACGCCGTCCGCGCACATTGACGTCTCGGCGCCGGTCATCGACCCGACAAACAGCAAACAGGTACTCGGCCATGTGCTCCTGAGCCTCGACCCGGCAACGCTGCACAGCGCATTGGGCGCGCTGAAACCCGGCGACGGCTACGCGGAATTGCGCCAGGTCACACCCAAAGGCGAGGCCCTGGTCATCGCCAGCGGCGGCGACGCGAGCCTCAACTCCGGCGCAGCGCCGGCGGTCCAGAACATTACGGGCACGAACTGGCAGCTCGCCTACTGGCCGGCCATGGCGGCCTGGTCGCCCTCGCTGACGGCGCTCTCGGTGAGCGGCGCGACCGCGCTGCTCGCGCTCGTGCTGCTGTGGTTGTCCGTGGGTCTGCCGCGCCGCTGGCTGACGCGCGCGCTCAAGCAGGACAGCGAATCGTTCCGCACCCTGTTCAACGACATCCGCACCGGTGTACTCATGGGCCAGTATCCATTCCGCATCCAGGAATTCAGCGACCTCGCCCTGCAACTGCGGCGCTCCGGCGAGGAGATGATTCAGGATCGGCGCGACCTGGAAAAGAAGGCTCAAAATGACGGCCTCACCGGACTGGCCTCGCGTCCCGCGTTCGAGAGCAAGTTTGAGCAGCTCCACCAGCAGGCGCGCGGCGGCCTGACCTCGGTGCTGCTGATTGCCGACATCGATCACCTGGAAGAAATCAACACCCAGCTCGGTCCGGACGCCGGCGACACGCTGCTCAAGCAGTATGCCCGCCAGTTGCGCGAGGCACTGCGCCAGAGCGACCTGGTGGCGCGCCTTGAGCACGGCCGTTTCGCGGTGCTGTTTCCGTTCACCGATCTCGAAAAAATCCAGCCGATTGTCGAACGCCTGCGCGCACGGCTCGCCGAGGAATTCGATCCCGGCAGCGGCATGCCGCGGGCGTTCTCGTGGAGCGCCGGCCTCACGCTCGTGGCGCAAACCGACCATGACGCCGCGGCAAGCTTTGCACGTGCCGAAATGGCGCTGAAACAGGCACGCGCCGAAGGTGGCAACTGCACCGTCACCCAGATGCCACCGGCCTGAGCGCCAACGCTTCGCGAAATCCGCATCGGCAAGTAGAATTATCGCCTGATACAGTCCGAGGCTACCCGCTTGAATTCCACCGCCGTCACGCTCCCACCCGAAATCTTCAAGGCCTACGACATCCGCGGCATCGTCGGCAAGACGCTCACGCCCGCGATCGTCGAGCGCATCGGCCAGGCGATCGGCAGCGCGGCACGCGCGCGCCACCAGACGCGGGTCGTGGTCGGGCGTGACGGCCGGCTGTCCGGCCCGGAACTGGTCGCGGCGCTGGCGCGCGGCCTGGCCGGCAGCGGCTGCGAGGTCATCGACATCGGCATGGTGCCGAC
>CAYHES010000203.1:0-4669 GCA_964355495.1 uncultured Acidiferrobacterales bacterium | reverse complement strand
TTCATCCGCGCCGCGCATGTCGCGCACCTGGCCTCAGCCCATCCGTTCAGCGGCCTCGAACGCCATCCACTCACCGTCGAACGCGCGCGGCTCGTTGCCCAGCAGCAGGCACGGGTCGAGGAGCTGCGCCGCGCGAAGTACGAAGACATCCTGGAGACCCGGCCCGACATCAACCTGGTGCGCGGCCGCGCGCGCTTCGCCGATGCCCACACCCTGCTGGTCACGCGCCCGGACGGGAACGAGCAGCGCATCGTGGCCGACCGCATCCTGATCGCCACCGGTCGCCGACCCGCGATCCCGGCCATTGCTGGTCTCGATGGCACGCCGTACTGGACATCCACCGAGGCGCTTGCCGCCGAGGCGTTGCCCGAGCACCTGATCGTCTACGGCGGCTCGGTCGTGGCCGTGGAACTCGCGCAGGCTTTCCTGCGCCTCGGCTCGAAAGTAACGCTCATCGCCCGCACCAGCCTGCTGTCGAAAGAAGACCCGGCGCTCGGCGAAGGACTCAAGCGTCTTCTCGAAGACGAAGGCCTGCGCGTCCTGACGCACACCGAGATCCGGGGCGTGCGCCATGATGGCAAGAGCTTTCACCTCGCCACCGGCAATGAACCGCTGAGCGGCGACCACCTGCTGGTGGCGACCGGGCGTCAACCCAACACTGACGGCCTCGATCTTGCGCGCGCCGGCGTCAAGACCGATGCGAGCGGCGCGATTGTGGTCGACGCGCACCTGCGCACCAGCGTCACGCACATCTACGCCGCCGGCGATTGCACCGATCAGCCGCAGTTCGTCTACGTCGCGGCCGCGGCCGGCACGCGTGCGGCGATTAATATGACCGGCGGCGAAGCCGTGCTCGATCTCGCCAGCATGCCGGCGGTCGTGTTCACCGACCCGCAGGTGGCAACGGTCGGCCTCACCGAGGCGCAGGCCCAGGCGCAAGGCATCGACGCCGACAGCCGCACGCTCGCTCTCGAAAACGTACCGCGCGCGCTGGCCAACTTCGACACCCGCGGCTTTATCAAGCTCGTGGCGGAGAAGCACAGCGGGCGCCTGCTCGGCGCCCAGGTGCTGGCCGCCGAAGGCGGCGAGATCATCCAGACCGTGGCGCTCGCGCTGCGCGCGCGCCTCACCATCCACGACCTCGCCGACCAACTGTTCCCCTACCTCACCATGGTCGAGGGCCTGAAGCTCGCGGCGCAAACCTTCACCAAGGACGTCAAGCAACTGTCCTGCTGCGCCGGTTGAGGGCACTTACGAAACCGTCTGGTAGTACAGGTTCTGCGGGTGATTAGCCTGGGCGAAAAAGAACCAGCGCTCGGCCAACAGTCCAAGGTATTGCACCCCGAACGCAGCGCTGAGCACAGTGGCGCCGTGCTCCAAGCCGTGGGCATGCAGCGACAGCCCGGCCCACAGCAGCAGCATGGGCACAGGGAACACCAGCACCAGAAACACCCACTTGATGGATTTGAACAGGTGCGGCTTCACGCCATGGAAAAACTCGCGCGTGTTGAACGAGCCGCCCATGAAACCCTGGGACTTCTGCGCAATACGCTGATGGCGCACGCCAATCGCCGTTTGCAGTGTGCTCTTCGGTTTCAGACGCGCATTGCGGATGAGTGAGGCAATGCGCGTCACGAACACCGCGGTGGTGATGATCGCCGTCCAGGCGGCGTAGAACTTCACCAGTCCCGGCGCCATGGTGGCGGCATAGGCAGTAGCCAGCAGGAAGCCCGAGGCCGCGCCGAACAACGTGTAGTTCACCACCGTCAGCCAGGTCGCCCACTCCTGCAGAAACTTGATGCAGGCGTAGATCATGCCGGTGCACAGGAACAGCGCGAACGCGAACAGCGCGCCGCCCGCGCCAATAATGAGCGTGAGGTCGCCCGGCACCTTGGTCTGGATGCCAACCATGCTCAGGTTCCAGCCGAGCCAGTGCACGAATCCGTACACAAACACCGCCCCCATCATCGCCGGCAACACGATCACTTCGCGCGACAGCCATGAACTGCGCCAGCGCGTGGCGGAGCGCCAGGCACGCTCCGGATGTCCGAGGTGGAAGAACGAAGCGACCAGACCGCCGATCAGCAGCGCCAGCGCCAGCAGGCTGCCGAGCACGTAGAAGCGCGCGTCCTGCGCCGGCAGCAGTTCCACGGCCGCATAACTCTGCGCGGTGTACAGCGCCAGAAACAGTCCCTGACCGGCGCCGATCAGTGTCGTCAGAAAAACAACCGAGAATGCAGGATGCATAATAAAACCAGTTTTGAGTGTTGAGTTCTCAGTGTTTAGTTGATCTCTGATTGCGATGTCTTTACGATCGCCGTCAGCAACCTGATCAACTCGTCACAATCGTTTAAAAGTTTCTCCGCCATCACCGCGTCCAGGTACTCGCTGTCACGGAGCAACCTCAGCCAATAGTGCGTCTCGCGCGCCTCTTTCGAGGCGATGGCCATTTTGGCAATAAAATCCTTACGGCTCTGACCGGCACCCGCCTCTTCGACATTAGCGCCGATACTGGTACCGGCTCGAAGACATTGTTTGGTCAATACATACTCACGATCCGTTTCTTGCAGTTGGCGGAGTACGCGTATCAGTCCTACCGCAAACAGATAACTCTTCTCCCGCACCGGTCCCGGTTTAGCCATAAGCAACTCCTTTTGCATGCTTTAACTCACAACTAAAAACTCAGAACTAACAACTCGTCGTGGTTTACCATGACGTGACGTCGTCGAGCGACGGATCGGTGATCTTCGGCTTGGGCAGTTTGCCTTCTTTCTTGAGCGGGTTGTCGGCGCGCACCAGTTCGTCCTCGTGGATCTTCATGCGCGTCTTGCGCCGCGGCAGGTAGTGGTTGGCGGGCTTGGTGCCCCACTCCGGCATCAACGCATAGCCGCCGCTCTCGCGGATCGCGATCGAGACCGCGGACTCCGGATCGTGCACGTCGCCGAACAGGCGCGCGCTGGTCGGACAGGCGAGCACGCAGGCCGGCTTGCGGCGTTCTTCGGTCAACGACATGTCGTAGATGCGATCCACGCACAGCGTGCACTTCTTCATTACCTTCTGGTGCTCGTCGATCTCGCGCATGCCGTACGGGCAGGCCCACGAGCAATACTTGCAGCCGATGCACAGGTCGTAATCCACCAGCACGATGCCGTCTTCCGGGCGCTTGTAGCTGGCGCCGGTCGGGCACACCGGCACGCACGGCGGATCTTCGCAGTGCAGACACGACTTGGGGAAGTGCACGGTCTCGGTGTTCGGGAACTCGCCGCACTCGAAGGTCTGCACCCGATTGAAGAAGGTGCCGGTCGGGTCTTCGCCATAGGGACGGTCGTCGGACATATAACCGGCGCTGCCGGAGGTGTTCCACTCCTTGCAGCTCGTCACGCAGGCATGGCAACCCACGCACACGTTGAGATCGATTACCAATGCCAGTTGCGTCATAAATTAAACCCAGTGCTTAGTTATTAGTTCTTAGTTTTTAGTTGCGGTGCGCGCTACGCGCGCTCAACAACTAATAACTAAAAACTCAACACTCAAAACTATTTGCCGGCTCTGCCGGCGAAATACGCCAGCCACGACTTGTTCTTCGCCTGCCCCGGTATTGATTTCGTGGGCGCGAACTGCGGCGAGCTGACCTGCTCCTCGGCCGCATCCGCCTTGTAAATGCGCACGCGCACGTCGTACCACGCCGCCTGACCGGTGACCGGGTCGGAGTTCGACAGATGCTCGCCCTCGGCGGTCGGCGGCAATTCTTCCGAAATCAAATGGTTGAGCAGGAAGCCCTTGCGCGCTTCGTTCGCGTTCGGTTCCAGGCCCCAGGCGCCGGCGGCCTTGCCGATGGCGTTCCAGGTCCAGACCGTGCCGGGCTCGGTGGCCTCGGAGTAGCGGCACATGCCGCGCACCTTGCCCCACATGGATTCCACCCATACCCAATCGCCGTCGGCAATGCCCTGCTGCCGCGCGGTCTTGGCGTTGACGTACAGATAATTGTGCGTGTGAATCTGGCGCAGCCAGGCATTCTGCGAGTCCCACGAGTGGTACATGGCCATCGGCCGCTGGGTCACGGCATTCAGTGGATACTTCTGCTTATCGCTGAGCTGGGTTTCGAGCGGTTCGTAGTAGAACGGCAGCGGGTCGAAATAGGTCTCGATGCGCTTGCGCAAATGCTGCGGTGGTTGCTTGCCCTGGGTCTTGCCCTGCGCCGCCAGCCGGAACTGTTGCAGCACTTCCGAGTAGATGTGGATCAGAATCGGCTCGGCATAACGCGTCAGGCGATGACGCTGCGCCCACTCCAGGTAGCCCTTGTTCCAGTTGCGCATGTACTGGAACGACTTGGGCAGTTCGTAATGGTAGAAGCAGTTGTTCTTCTCGTACATCTGCCACTGGTTCGGGTTCGGCTCACCCTTCATGAACTTTTCGCCGCCCTTGCCGCGCCAGCCGGCCAGGAACCCGATGCCGGCACCGGGCTCGATCTCGTAATTGATGATGAAGTCCGGGTAGTTCTTGAACTTGCGCGTGCCGTCGCCGGTCACGAACGCCGGCAGTTTCAGGCGCGAGCCGAGCTCGATCAACACTTCTTGAAACGGCTTGCACTGGCCGGTCGGCGGCACCACCGGGATGCGCACCGCGTCCACCGGCCCGTCGAACTCGGAGATCGGCCGGTCGAGCATGC
>CAYHES010000202.1:0-4677 GCA_964355495.1 uncultured Acidiferrobacterales bacterium | reverse complement strand
ATTAGGGAACCCCTGATTAAGTCCGTTTCGTCATGCCAGCGAAAGCTGGCATCCAGGAAGGCTCATTAAAAAACTGCTGGATTCCGGCTTTCGCCGGAATGACGAAAAAGGAGAAGGTGTACCTGTTCAGGGCTTCCTCAGGAGAACAAGCCCGCGCAGAATTAATCATGTTTTTGCCGCTTACTTTTTCAGTTCCGGTGCCAGTGTTTCCGCAAACGACGGCCGTTGACTCATGGATGCAAACCATTTGGCGAGCTTTGGATACCGGCCGCGCCAGTCGTGCGCATAGCGCAAATCGATATAGCCGAGCGCCGCCGCCAGGGTGATGTCGGCAATACCGATGCTGCTGCCGGCGATAAAACCGCCGGCCGGTACCCGCTCGGCGGCAAAGGCGAGTGCCGCGGCGATGCGCGCCGCGTGTTTGGCGGCGTGCACCGCATCCTGCTTCTCGGCCGGTTTGCGCAGCTCGACGAAGCGCGCCACGGTCGCTTCCATCATGCCCTGACCGAGGGCGTGCCAGCGCAATGCCTGCCAGCGCGCTTCGCCACTCGCCGGATAGAGGCGCGGCTGGTCGTTGAGGCTGTCGAGGTATTCGCAGATCATCGGCGAATCGAAGAACACCTCGCCGTCGTCACGCTCCAGCACCGGAATGGCGCGCAGCGGGTTGAGACGCACCACGTTGCCGGCAGCATCGGCCGGGCCCTCCACGACCATCTCATGTGCCAGACCTTTTTCCATAAGCACCATGCGCACCTTGCGCACGTAAGGGGAAGTGAGCGAGCCGTAGAGTTTCATGTCGGTAGCCTCAAAAGGAAAATCCGCCGCAAAGGCGCAAAGGACGCAAAGTTTTCTTCTGTGTGTGCATATCTTGATTCTCTTTGCGTCCTTTGCGCCTTTGCGGCAGGTGTTATTTAAAATAAAAATCCAGCGCCAGTCCGGCGAATACTACCGTACCGAACCGGTTGTTATTGAGAAACGCGCGGAAGCAGCCTTCGCGCGAGCGCGTCCGCATCAGCCACTGCTGCCAGCCCGCCAGCGCGGCGGCCAGCATCAGGCCCATATAGTATGTCAAACCCAGCCCGGCGCGCGCGCCGGCCCAGGTCAGCAGCGCGAGGGTGAGTGCGTGGAACAACGCAATCATCAGCCGGTCGGCGCGCCCGAACAAAATAGCGGTGGACTTCACCCCGACCCGGACATCGTCGTCCCGGTCTACCATTGCGTATGCCGTATCATAGGCCACCGCCCAGCAGAGCGTCGCGCCGAACAGAATCCAGGCATCCGCCGGCACAGCGCCGGTCTGCGCCGCAAACGCCATGGGCACACCCCAGCCGAACGCCGCACCCAGATAGAACTGCGGCAGCTGCGTCCAGCGTTTCATGAACGGATAGCTCACCGCGAGCGCTACACCCACGAACGACAGCAGGATCGTGAGCCGGTTCATGAACAGCACCAGCGTGAAGGCGCTGAGCGCCAGCACCACGAACAACACCAGCGCCTCGCGCGGGCGCACGCGGCCGGCGGCCAGCGGCCGGTCGCGCGTGCGTTCGACCTGTGGATCGAACGCGCGATCGGCGTAGTCGTTGATGACGCAACCGGCCGAGCGCATCAGCACCACACCGACCACGAACACGACGAACACCGGCAGCGCCGGCTTGCCCGCCGCCGCGATCCACAGCGCCCACAGCACCGGCCAGAGCAGCAGCAAAATGCCGATCGGGCGATCGAGACGCATGAGCCGCGCGTAATCACGCAGCCGCTCGGCCGTCACGGGCACGGTGGAATACCCGGCAGAAAAATCTCGCTCACCAGCAGCGGCTTGCCGCCGAGCGTGAACAGCGAACGCCGTCCCCAGATTGTTTCCGGGCGCTGGCTCAGGTGCCGGATAGCGGCCGGATAGAGCTTGTCGCAGGGCGAAAGGCGCGCGATCTCGACCGGGCCACGTTGCATGCTTGGGTCGGCGAACAGCACCGCACCGAGCGGGCGCGACTTGAGGCGCGTGAGGCAGCGACGCGGACCGGTGAGCGTGGTGCGCGGGATAACAGTACGCGCGAATACCCACGGACGGCCATCACACAAAAGATGCACCTCGCGCACGAAGCCTGTACTGCCTTGCCGCATGCCCAACTCGCGCGCCTCGTTGTGCTGCGGTCGTGCCCAGCCCTGGAACAACACCTCGACGCGGAAGCAGCCGTGACAGGCCGACTGGATGCGGCGCGTGAGCGACGCCGGATCGAGCAGCCAGCGCAACACCGGTTCCGGCACCTCGCGGCGGTGCAGACGCGAGGCCACGTGCCACGCCGGTTCGGCGCGGTGGCAGATGCTGTGCAGCCGGGTCACATCGCTGGGGTGGCCGGGGCACTTCAAGAGAGGGGCACTCATGGGAGCATTATGCGCGAGCGTTAACCGCGGGCCAAGACAGATGTCTAGGGTTGCAACATCTCGACCAGCACCAGCTTGATGACAAAACCGAGCAGCCCGAGGGCGAGCGCGAGAAACAGCACAAACATGCCGAACTTGCCGGCCTTGGATTCGCGCCCGAGGTTCCAGACAATAAAGACCATGAGCAGTATCAGGCCGCCGAGACCGATGATCAGCGACCACTCCTCGAATTGCTCGATGGTCATGATGACTACCCCGAAAAGGGCGCGCAGTTTAACACAGCTACTAGCATGACAAACCCACATGCTGCGGATGGAATGGTCGGTGAACTACATCTGGTGCGCAAGCGCACCCTACGCCTCAATCAACGCAGTGGTCACGGGAGAGGTAGGGTGCGCTTGCGCACCGCATAGTTCACACCCGTCTTAACAAACGCTACCATGAACCATGCCCAACTACCGTCGTCCTTTCGTGCCGGGCGGTACTTTTTTCTTCACCGTCACCACCAACGGCCGGCAACCGGTACTGACCGAACCGGCGATCTTGGCCGCCCTGCGCGACGCCGTGCGGGAAACCCGCCGCGCCATGCCCTTTGCCATCGTGGCGTGGGTGGTGCTGCCGGATCATTTACATGCCATCTGGGAATTGCCGCCGGGCGATGCGGATTTTTCCCTGCGCTGGGCGCGCATCAAGCAGGCCGTGACGCGCGTGTACGCCGAGTTGCCGTTCGCCCTGGAAGCCCGCAGCCCTTCGCGCACCAAACGCCGCGAAGGCACGTTATGGCAACGGCGGTTCTGGGAACATCAACTCCGCGACGAAATCGATCTCGCGCGGCATGTCGAGTATATTCATTTCAACCCGGTCAAACATGGCCACGTGGCGCGGGTGCGGGATTGGCCGCATTCCACCTTTCACAAATATGTGCGGTCGGGAATTTATCCGCGGCAATGGGAGGACCAGGGATATGTCGAAGGGCATGGGGACTACGGAGAGTGATGTGGTGCGCAAGCGCACCCTACGTCCACTGAAAACCTTCAAACTTTCTATACAAACTTTCCGGGCGTAGAATAGTGCCTGTAAGCAATTTCAGGATTTCACCATGAGCAAAACCGTGCACCTTCCGAAGGCACTCGCCAGGCGTCTGGAAAGAATCGCCGAGATTGCTCGCATGCGCCCTGAGGCCATCGCCACGACAGCCATCAAGGAACGGGTTGACTATCTTGAATGGAAAGAAAAGGCTATCGCGGCAGGGCAGGCCGACCTGGATGCAGGTCGTCTCATGACCACCGAACAGTTGCGTACAACACTCGTAAAGCAGCGCTCTCAACGTGCCTCGAAGCGCAAGAAAGCGGCTTGAATGGTCTGCGCGCGCCGTTCGCGACCTGCTGGACATTGATCTCTACATCTCCAGAGATAATCCGACCGCCGCCGAAGCGGTAGTGGATTTCATCATTGCGCGGGCCGAACTGCTCATTCGACACCCGATGCTGGGCAAGATCATGAAACCCGGCGGCCCCAGGGAACTGATCCTAAGTCGCTATCCCTACAACATCATCTACCGGATTGCCCGTGCCCATGTGCGGATCGTGCGTGTCATCCACCAATCGCGGCAATTGCCCTGAAATTGTTCTTGTAAAACAGTTCACGTCTGGCAATCGCGGATGCGAATTGCGCCGCATGTTTTTCGTGATGCGGATTTCATTCGGCGGGTTAAAGCGGCGGCGCACCCAGCCCCACAGCCAAGGGTGGGCACGTTATTGTGCCCACGCGGATTCAAAACAGCGTGGGCAGACGAAAACCATATCTGCCCACCCTACCCGGCTTGTGCATCCCTGCACATCGTTTTCTTGTAACACCGGAAATCCAGGGCTAGAATTGAAGCCATGAGCGAGCTGATCTTCGAGGTTACACAAGAAGCCGACGGCGGTTTCTGCGCGGATTGCCTCACGGAATCGATCTTCACGCAGGGCGATACATGGGAGCAGTTGCGCGATAACGTGCGCGAAGCCGTACGCGCCTACTATTTCGATCAACCGAAGAATCTTCCTTCCTCCATCCGACTGCATCAGGTACGAGACGAAATCTTCGCCTGCGCATAAGGTCACGTCTGCAATAACGCAGCCTGACGAAGTTGCCAAGGGATTTGAGCGGGCGGCAGGTAGTTCAGGGACTGTGCCGCGATTGGGGATACCGCGTGGTTAACCAGCAGGGCAGCCACATCCATCCTCCAGACCGAAGAACCCAGGCATCACCGCCTCGCTGTACCGGACCACGCCGTTCTTCGCATCGGCACGTTAA
>CAYHES010000201.1:0-4683 GCA_964355495.1 uncultured Acidiferrobacterales bacterium | reverse complement strand
TGGTCGGGGTAGAGGGATTCGAACCCCCGACACCCTGCTCCCAAAGCAGGTGCGCTACCAGGCTGCGCTATACCCCGAGACTTCGCAAATATAGCTGAAGACCGCCGGGAAATCAGCGCCCCGAGGCAAACAGACCTCGGTGCGCGAGGGCGGCAAATATACGCGGCGCCTACCGCAGGGTCAATGGGCCAAGGCGTGATTTCAGCGGCCTTGGCGCAGAACGTGCAGGCGTGCGATCATGCGCGCCGTGAAACCCACCGCCAATTCCCTCCTGTGAGCGCGCGCCTCATCGATGGCAAGGCCATCGCCGCGAATCTGCTGGCGCAGGTGCGCGAGCGCGTACAGAACAAAATCGCCGCCGGGATCGGTGCCCCGGGGCTGGCCGTAATCATGGTCGGCGCCAATCCCGCCTCGCAGGTCTACGTGCGCAACAAGCGCCAGGCGTGCGAGAAAGCCGGCATCATCTCGTTCTCACACGATTTGCCGGAAGACATAACGCAGGCCGGGTTGCTGGCGCTCATCGACAAGCTCAACGCCGACAAACACGTGGATGGCATTCTGGTGCAACTGCCGCTGCCGGCGCACATCGACACCGAGACGGTGATTGAGCGTATTCATCCGAGCAAGGATGTGGATGGTTTTCACCCCTACAATATCGGACGGCTCGCGGTGCGCCTGCCTCTGCTGCGCTCCTGCACCCCGCACGGCGTCATGAAGCTGCTGGAGAGCACGGATAAACCCATTCTTGGCAGCCACGCCGTGGTGGTCGGCGCCTCCAACCATGTGGGCCGGCCCATGGCGCTGGAATTGCTGCTGGCGGGCTGTACCGTGACCATCTGCCACCGTTTTACGCAGGATCTGTCTGATCAGGTTGCGCGCGCTGATATCCTGGTTGTGGCGGTCGGCAAGCCGGGGCTGATAAAAGGGTACTGGATAAAGCCGGGTGCGGTCGTCATCGACGTCGGCATCAACCGCCTGGCGGATGGCCGTCTGGTAGGGGATATAGACTTCGACACGGCCAAGGAACGGGCAAGCTGGATCACGCCGGTTCCGGGTGGGGTGGGGCCGATGACGGTGGCCACGCTGCTACTGAACACGCTCGAAGCCTCGGACGAGCGCCTGCATACATGACGGCTGACATGCCCCTCTCTCGAGGGGCATGTCCGAACCGCAAACAGCAATTACTTCTTGGCCGGGGCGGCAGCCGGGGCCGGAGCGGCGGCAGGCGCAGCGGCCGGGGCTTCAGCAGCGGCCGGGGCGGCAGCCGGAGCAGCAGCCTTCGGAGCCTCTTTCTGCTGGCAACCAACGAGCACGGCAAAGAACGCGGACAGGACCAGAATCTTCTTCATGTGTAAATCTCCAAGAGAGTGTGAACGCGGGCACAATGCCCGGCGCGGTATTATACATGGACGGAATGCGCTGCCTAGCAACAACAGCGTGAATAAATCTGGCTCGGCACTCTTCTGCCACGGGGTCAAGCGAAACACCCAGTGACCCCTCGCCAAGGTGTAAGTCACAAAGCTATAGTTGGCTCCCGCATCGCGCCCGCACACGCAAACCACATCGATCATGCCATCAGATAACAAGGATCTTCGCTGCGATCCTCAGACCCGGCAGATCGTGATCGACACGGCCAACTTCTATATAGAAGGCGTCGATCGCGAAGGCATCAGTCGCGCGGAGCTGGCTGCCCAGACCGGGGATATCGAGCAGGCCCAGCGGCGCGTGCAGGACGGCAGCCGCGCCGGCCTCGATGCCGAGTACGCCGCGCTGAATCTCGCGCACGAAATGCCGGCGCAACTACCACAGATTCAGGCGATGGCTTCAGACCTGCGCCGCCACCAGGACGTGCTGGTGATCGGGATCGGCGGCTCGAGCCTTGGCGCCAAGGCCCTGCAACAGGCGCTGGCTCCGCAACCGCCCCTGGCTGGCACGTCGCGCCTGCATTTCGTCGAGAACATTGACCCCTATTTCCTGCAACGCCTGCTGTCCAGCCTCGATGCCGAGTCCACCGCGATCCTGTGCATCAGCAAGTCCGGCGGCACCATCGAAACCGTCGTGCAATACCTGATTCTGCGCGACTGGCTCACCCGCCGGTTGGGCGGAAAGAATGCGCGCCGCCACCAGTGGGTCATCACCGATCCGAAGAACGGCTGGCTGCGCGAGCTGGCGGAACGCGAAGGCCTGCCCTCCCTGTCGGTGCCACCGCAGGTGGGTGGGCGCTATTCGGTGCTCTCGCCGGTCGGACTGGTACCGCTTGCCACACTCGGCATCGACATTGAGGCGCTGCTGCAGGGCGCGGCGGACAATGCGGCACGCTGCGCCAGCGCGGACATCACCTCCAATCCCGCCCTCGAAATGGCCGCGCTCTGCGTTTTACTGGACACACGCCGCAGCAAGCGCACTGCCGTGATGATGCCCTACGTCAACCGCCTGCAACTATTTGTGGACTGGTACTGCCAGCTGTGGGCGGAATCGCTCGGCAAATGGGACCGCGCGCGCCCGGGCAGCACGCCGGCCGGCACCCTGCCGGTGCGCGCCATGGGCGCGGTGGACCAGCACAGCCAACTGCAGATGTACCTGGAATCGCGCCACGACAAGTTTTTTACTTTCATCGAGCTCGAAACCTGCGAGTACGATCTGCCGGTCCCGCTGGACGAATTTGATGCGCCGCATTTTCCGTTTCTCAAAGACCGGAGCCTGGCGGAGGTGATCGACGCCGAGTTCCGCGCCACGCGCCAGGTCATCACCGATGCCGGGCATCCCAACATGACCATCCGCCTGCCGGTGCTGAATGCGCATGTGCTCGGCCAGCTCATCGACCTTTACCAGCGCGCCACCATTTATGCCGGCCTCCTGTACGGCATCAATCCGCTCGATCAGCCGTCGGTGGAAACAGGCAAGCGCCTCGCCATCGACTACCTGCGCGCCGCGCTAGTGTAGCGCTTCACAATTGACGGAACATTGCTTGTTCGTAATGTAGGTCGGCCTTCAGGCCGACATGTCGGGCTAAAGCCCGACCTACAGGGGGGCTCCGGGAAGTTATAAGTACCAAACAGAATGAAGCACTACACTAGCCGCACTTCCAATATGTGGACTTGGCGTAACCTGTGGCGGCCGATCGAGTCACGGCCGTCGATACCGGATGACCTGTGGCGGGCAGCGCTCGCGCACCTGACCTATTGCCAGGCGCTGGATACGGATACGCAGGCGCGCTTGCGCAAGCTGGCATTGCGATTTCTGCGCGCCAAAACCTTCGAGGGCGCGGCCGGCCTCCGCCTCACCGACGCCATGCGGGTGCATGTTGCGCTGCAGGCCTGCCTGCTGATCCTGAACCTCGATTTCGACTACTACGCCGGCTGGCACGCTGTCATTCTTTACCCGGGCGATTTCCGTGTGTCCAAAGAACATGTGGATGAGGCCGGGGTGGTGCACCACTGGCACGAGGAACTGTCCGGCGAATCCTGGGAACAGGGGCCGGTGATTCTCTCCTGGGATGCCGCCGTCGCGCCGTCGGATGGGCATACCAACATCGTGCTGCACGAGTTCGCCCATAAACTCGACATGCGCAACGGCGCTGCCGACGGATGTCCGCCATTACCGCCGGGGGTGTCCAGGGCAACCTGGGCGCGTGAATTCCAGGCGGCCTACGAGGAGTTTTGTACCGCCCTCGATCGCGACGAACCGGTACGCATCGATGACTATGCCGGCGAAAGCCCGGCGGAGTTCTTCGCCGTGTTGAGCGAGGCCTTCTTTCTCGCGCCCGCGGTTGTACAATCCGACTTGCCGGCGGTCTATCGGCAACTCGTTGCCTTCTATCGCCAGGACCCGTTTGCCGTATTTGAAGGACTGGGGATAAGGGGTGCGGGAGAGGGGGAGTTGGGGCGTAAGTGAGTTGGGGTGGTGCACGGGGAACAACCCACCCTCTCCCCATCCCTCTCCCTGAGGGAGAGGGGAGTTGGTAAGAATCTATTGTAAGGTTTGGAAATGATCCCGCTGCGCGACGACAACCCCACTACCCTCATCCCGGTCATTACCGTCGGTCTGATTGCATTCTGTGCGCTGGCGTTTTTCTGGCAACTGAGTCTCGGTGCGCACGCCGAAGCGGTGATACAGGCGCTCGGTGTCATGCCGGCGGCGTTGTTCGGCAAACAGGCCCTGCCACCGGAACTCAGGCAAGTACCGGCCGCGCTGACCGTCGTCACCTCGATGTTCCTGCATGGCGGCTGGATGCATCTCATCGGCAACATGCTGTACCTGTGGATCTTCGGTAACAACGTGGAAGACGCCATGGGCCATGGGCGCTTCGTGTTGTTCTATCTGCTGTGCGGCGTGGCCGCGGTGTTGGCGCAGGCCGTGCCGGCGCCGGACTCGACCATCCCGATGATCGGCGCCAGCGGGGCCATCTCCGGCGTGCTCGGCGCTTATCTGCTGCTTTATCCGCACGCACGCGTGCTGGTGTTGATCCCGCTCGGCGTCTTCTCGCGCATGCTGTATCTGCCGGCGATGGTGGTGCTGGGTTTCTGGTTCCTGCTGCAACTGTTGAGCAGCCTGCTGGCCGACCCGAATCAGCCGGGTGTCGCCTTCGGCGCGCATGCCGGCGGATTCGTGGCCGGCATGCTCCTGATCCCGCTATTCAAGCGCCGCGAGGTGCGCCTGCTGCACCCGCGCCATCTGCGTTAG
>CAYHES010000200.1:0-4742 GCA_964355495.1 uncultured Acidiferrobacterales bacterium | reverse complement strand
GATTGAGAGACGCGGACACGCTAAGAAGTTACGGGCTTAACTTAGTGCCATTCATATCGGAATTAAGTTGATAGTAGAATCGACTGAAGGCAAGATACTTTGGCAAGGGATACTTGCTGGACGATCCAACCGCTGGGGCAGTACTTACAAACTAGATAATTATTATGAAGCGATAAGTAACGCATATCTGGATGCTGTTAAGAACCTATTAAAAAATGATAGTTTTGTATCGGCATTTAAAAAGAATAGCTAAACAAATCATTTGGAGTGAACGAGGACACTTTTCCAAGAAAAACCGGGTCAGAGAGGAATATTCTCTAAATATTAGAAACAATTGCTCTCTGACCCGGTTTTTCGTTTTGGTATGAATAATGCCTAACAATCGCATCAAAATTGCCCGCAAAAATCGCGGGCACGGACCTCGCTATCGCTCGGCCGTTTATGCGGAACGTTGGGCGTAAACGATGAATGAGTACAGCCTAGAGTTCAGCGAGAAATTGACGGACGCCGCCCAGTTTGTTGTGGACGATGGCTTGGACTCCCTTGATGCAAAACGTACCGTTCTCTATTTAAGTCAACTCTCATGCGAGATTGCTCTGAAAGCGTTACTTGAAAGAGCAGGCGTTCCAGTGGCCAAGATCAAACCGCGGTGGCATAACTTGAGCGAACTGCTTCAAGATTTATGCGCGTGTAAAGTCGAAGAACAAATCGGTAGCGAGTTGCGCTGGATTCTTGCGACGAGCATTAGGGCACAAACAGTCGATCAGCGTTTCATGAATACGGTTGGCAGTATTCTTGAGGCGGAAGCGCAAGGTGCGTCAAAGTATCCGAATGAAGTTCGGTATGGGTACAGCTTGAATCAGTATCCGCCGGAACTCTGGTTGAAAACGACCAAAACAATAATTGTTTGGGCAAGAAAACGTTGGGATAGTATCCGTGCCTAGAAAATGCGAAATGGGGACGGAGGAATTAAAGTTTAACCAACCGCCCGTACCACTTCGGCCGCCGTCACGATCGGAATCTCCCGAAACACTTTGAGCGCGAGCAGATCTTTGTCGCCGGAGACGATGAAATCGGCCTTGGCAGCCATGGCGCATGCCAGCACCTGGTCGTCGTCGGCATCGCGCGAGATTCGTTGTGTCATCTGGCGTACGGTAACGTGGTGGGCGAGGCGCTGGTAGTGCTTCACGATCTCGGCGGCGGTGAATCCGGTTGCCTGGACCGGTTTTGTGAACTTCCTGCGGTGCAGCACTTCGCTGAGTTCAGCGAGCAGTACCCGGCTGGTATAAAGATCAATCTCCTTCTCGCCGGCCAACTCAATCAATCGGCCGGGGATGCCTTCCCACAGAAACGCCGACACCAGTACATTGGTGTCGAGCACGAGCCTCATGCGCGCTTGTCGGCCTTGCGGGAACGGCGCACGGCATTGACCTCGGCTTGAATCGCTTCCAGGGTCATCGGCTTGCTGGCACGCTTGGCGGCACGGCGGGCACCCGCCAGCAGCGCTTGCGCCGCACGGCGGCGCATCGCGTCTTTAAGGAGCCTTGAGATCGACGCCGAGGTCAGCAGTCCCGCAGCCTGGGCCTCCCGCGCCAATTGGTCCGGCAAATTCAATTTCACTTCCAATGTCGTCATAACCACCTCTCGGCTGTCTCGCACCGTGCGCCCGTATATTTAGAAAGTATATCACTGCCGATCCCGCCTTCTGCAATTCAAGTTTATCGGTCAGTATGCATGGCCACTTGTGTTCAGTATTACTGAGTCGCCCACCAAACAGTGCGTGGTTCATGCGAGGCCGCCTCAATACCCCTTGCCGTGATGCTTCGTAGGGTGTGCTTGCGCACCGTTGGCTTCGGAGCGCCGCGGCTCGGTGCGGCCGCTCTCGCGCATCCTTGCGCTCGCGGCATTCGTGCATCCATGCACAGCACAAGCGCACCCTACGTTATTCCTTTGAAAGGATAGCCGACCCACGCCGCTTGAAATAGAGTTCTCGGCCGGGTACGCAGGATGGTACGTACTATTTGGTGGCCCGATCAGTATGTTCACTATGCCACCATGGCCGCCAGCTGATAGAGCACAAACGCGGACGAGGATATGAAGCCGGCCCACGGAATCCACACCGGATAGATGCGCATCCCGGCCGGGCGCGGGTCGCGGCGCTTGATGCGCAGCAGCGCCAGGTTGATGAAGCTGAACGCGACGAGTGTGATAAAGCTCGTGGCCTTGGCCAGCGTGACCAGTGGCAGCCACAGCGCCAGCACCAGTACGCTGAGTGTGACCAGCGCGGTCGCAAGCAGCGGCGTGCGTCGCACCGGATGCACCCTTCCAAGTGACACGTGCAGCCAGCCCTCGCGGCTCATGCCGTACAGCACGCGCGAGGCCATGATGATCTGGATGAGGGCGCCGTTTACCACAGCGAACAGGCTGATAATGCTGATCGCGGTGGGTGCCTGACCGGTGGCTTGCGTGTAGAGCAACGCGAACGGCGCTTCCGTGCGGGCGAGTTCGGCGGCCGGGAGCGCCAGTACTGCGGCCAACGCCACCAGAAGATAGAGCAGGGTGGCGACGCCGAGCGCCAACAGGATGGCCAGCGGCACATTCCGCACCGGCTCCTTGGTCTCCTCGGCGACGTTCACCATGTCCTCGAAGCCGATGAACGCGTAGAACGCCAGAAACGCGCCGAGGAAAATGCCGTTCCAGACATGCAGATCGGCAGGCGGAACAAATTCCGCAAAGCGCACCGGCAAATCGGCCAGGTGGTTGCCGGTGACGGCAAGAATGAAAATCAGGCCGCCGAGTTCGATGAGCGTGATCAGCGCCGCCGCCGCCACCGATTCGGCAATGCCCCAGGCGGCGAGCGCGCCCATGCCGAACACCAGCAGCGTGATCACCAGCCAGGCGGGCGCGTCCGTGAACACGTGCAGGTAGCCGACGAAGCCGTTCACCAGCGTGGCCGACGAGACCATGCCGGTGAGTATCAGCAGGAAGCCAACGAACAGCGACAGCCGCTGGCGGTGAAAGCCGGCCTGCATGTATACCGCCGCGCCGCCGCTCTTCGGGTAACGTGCTGCCAGCTCGGCGTAGGACAGCGCGGAAAACAGCGCGAGCAGGGCCGCGGCCAGGAATGCCACCGGCACATACGGACCGGCATGTGCCGCCACCTTGCCGACCAGCACGTAGATGCCGGCGCCGAGAATCGTGCCGAGACCGTAGAAGGTGAGCAGCGGCAGTGACAGGCTGCGTTTGAGTGGGTTGGATTCGGTCATTGGAGTTACTGGTCTGGTCGGCAAGTCGTGCGTATCGCTTTTCTCCCTCTCCCTGCGGGAGAGGGTTGGGGTGAGGGCCAGGCAGCGCAAAAAACGGCCCTCATCCTGTCCTTCTCCCACAGGGAGAAGGGACCCAAGGCATGTCGGGGGTGCGCACGATTTGACGAGCGGATCAGCAATGGGAGCTTCCGGCATTGAAACGCATCCATCGCCAGCCGGCAAGTCATGCTTCCGACGAAGCGCGGCGCGTGCTACGTTCAGGCTACACGTATCGAAGTAATGGCTCCGTATGTTGCAGGCAATCCTGTCGGACATCCACAGCAATCTTGAGGCCTTGCAGGCCTGTGTCGGGCATGCGCGCGAGCGCGGTGCGACGCACTTTGCCTGCCTGGGCGATTGTGTGGGTTACGGCGCCGACCCGGTGCCGACCCTGGACCTGCTTTTGTCCCTGCCGAACCTGGTGATGATCCGCGGCAATCACGACGAGGCCTTGTTTCGCGATGGGGTCATCGATGTGCCGGGTATCCGCGAGGCGCTCGACTGGACCAGTGAGCAACTCACCCCCGCGCACCGCCGCCTGCTGGGGGATGCACCCTACGTGCGCGCGCTGGGCGACGCCACCTATGCGCACGCCAGCGCGCACGCGCCGACGCAATGGGAATACCTGCGCCAGCCCGAGCAGATCAAGGATTGCCTCGCCGCCACCGCCACGCGCGTGACGTTCATCGGCCACGTGCACGTGCCCATGGTGTTTTACCAGACCGTCGCCGGCACGCTGCGCGAACTCAACCCCGAATCGGGCGTGCCGATCCCGCTGTCCGCCACCTGCCGCTACGTCATCAATGTCGGCTCGGTCGGCCAGCCGCGCGACGGCAACAACGCCACCTGTTATGTGTTATACGACAGCGACGCGCGCACAATCACCTTCTTCCGCCTGGCGTACGATTTTATGAGCGCCGCCGAGAAAATCCTGAACGCGGGCCTCAGTTCGCGTTTTGCCGAGCGCCTGTTGGAAGGTCAGTAGCCATGGCCGCCACCCGCGCCGCGCGCCGTTCCTCAATGCCTGCAAGTATTCGCCCGGGCGCCCGTGTCGGACGTTACACGGTCGGCGCGCGCCTGCACGAAGGCGGCATGGCGGACGTGTACGCCGTCGGTTCAGCGCGTGCGCGCCCGCCACTTGTGCTCAAGACACCGAAGCTCGGCGCCGATCATCCGCTGTCGAGCCTGATGGCATTTGAAAACGAAATGCTGGTGCTCGCGCGCCTGCGCGGGCCGCACGTGCCGCGCCTGGTGGCGAGCGGCGACCGGCGCGCGCGGCCGTTCCTGATCATGGAGCGCATCGACGGCGATGCCTTGGCGCAGGCGGCACGGTGCGCGCCGATTGAATTCGATGAACTGTGCAGCCTTGGCGTGCACCTGTGCCGCGCGGTGCAGGCTCTGCACCACCAGAACGTCATCCATCTCGACCTCAATCCG
>CAYHES010000199.1:0-4799 GCA_964355495.1 uncultured Acidiferrobacterales bacterium | reverse complement strand
GTCGGCCGGAAAACTGCTCCTGCGTTTCCGGCACTCCCGCCATCCATGGCGGTCGTAGGTCGGCCTTCAGGCCGACATGTCCGGCTAAAGCCGGACCTACATCCATCAAACCCGCGCGCCCGAGGCCGCGCCCCAGGTGGTGCGCCAACGCGTCTTGACGCGCAACAGGCCGACCACCCCGAGTGCCGCCAGCCCGGCGAAGATCCAGAACCCGGGCGCAAACCCGCCGGACAGGGCCTTCGACCAGCCGAGGGTCTTGGCGAGCAGGAACCCGCCGATACCGCCGGCCGCGCCCACCAGCCCAGTCATGACGCCGATCTCGTTGCGGAAACGCAGCGGCACCAGCTGGAATACCGCGCCATTGCCCATGCCGAGCGCCATGGCACCGAGAAAAAACACCAGCACTGCCATCCAGGCTATTGCCGGCAGTTCCAACAGTCCCCAGCCACTGACCTTGGCCGCGGCCGCCGCCACCGGCGCCGGGCCCTGCGGGAGCAGAGCGACCGTAATATAAGCCAGCGCCACCACGGCCAGCAGAATTTGCAGACTGCGCAGGCCGCCGATGCGATCCGCGAGCTGGCCGCCAATCGGCCGGAACATGGAACCGGCGAACACCACCAGCGCCGCCATGAGGCCGGCGGCGATACCGGAGGTGTGATACCAGGAGGTGAAGTACAACGGCAGCGCGCTGCCGAGACCGACGAAACCGCCGAAGGTGATGGAGTAGAAGAACATGAACCACCAGGTATCGGCATCCTTGAACACCGTGATGTAGTTGCCGGGCGTCACCGGCGCGCGCTGCTCGGGCGCATCCTTGGCCATCGCGGTGTACAGCGCAAACACCAGCACCAGCGGAATCAGTAACACGCCGAACACCGCCTGCCAGCCATAATACTCGGCGATCCACGGCACGAACATCGAATCCAGCACCACGCCCATGTTGCCGGCGCCGGCGATGCCCAGCACCACGCCCTGGTATTTTGGCGGATACCAGCGCGACGCCTGCGGCAGGGCCACGGCGAAACTCGCGCCGGCCACACCCAGCACCACGCCGAGAATTTCCACTTCCAGTTTCGAACCGAGCCCGAACAGCCAGGCATAGGCCAACCCGGTGATCACCACCATCTGCCCGAACTGCCCGGTGCGCTTCGGGCCGAGATGATCGGCGAGCATGCCCATGGGAACGCGCAACAGGGCGCCGGCCAGAATCGGAATGGCGACCAGCGTGAACTTGTCTTCGACCGACAGGCCGAGTTCCTGGCCCAGATACAGCATCAACGGCCCGAGCACCACCCAGGCCATGAAGCTGACATCGAAATACAAAAACGCCGCCAACAACGTCGGCCAGTGCCCTGCCTTGCTGAATTCCCGCCAGTTCATGCTGCTCTCCGTTAAGCCCGGCCCACACGCGATGCGCAGACACAACTCGACCATAGCAAGCGCTGTGCCAATAAGAATTCCCTTGCGCAGCAGGCCTCTAGACATGCAAGGTCCATTTACCCTGCACCAGATCGGGGAATAGTCTAGATTCCTTGCGCGATGATTGTGCGCGCTATCCACTCCATCGGACGACGCAGTATGATGCGGTCGGGTAGAATATCGCTGCCTCTAAACCCAATCTCATCACCCATGCGCACCCGCCACTACGGCCCGGCCCCGGCCGGCCGCAACGACTGGCAGACCATCAAATCGCTGCTCCCCTACCTATGGGAGTTCCGCGGCCGGGTGCTGCTGGCCATGGCCTTGCTGATCGCTGCCAAGGTCGCCAATGTCGGCGTGCCGCTGCTGCTCAAGGAAGTGATCGACGCGCTCAGCGGCCCGCAGGCGCTGCTCACCCTGCCGGTGCTGTTGCTGGTCGGCTACGGCGTGCTGCGTCTTGCCAACTCGCTGTTCGGCGAACTGCGCGACGCCGTGTTCGCCAAGGTCATGCAACGCTCCATCCGGCGCGTGGCGTTGCAGGTGTTCGAGCATCTGCATCACCTGGCACTGCGCTTCCATCTGGAGCGCCAGACCGGCGGCGTGTCGCGCGACATCGAGCGCGGCACGGCTGGCATCCGCTTTCTGCTCAATTTCATGCTGTTCAATATCCTGCCGACGCTGTTCGAAATTGCCCTGGTCACCGTCATCCTGCTGGTGCGCTACGACGTCTGGTACGCGATCATCACCCTTGGCACGCTGCTGGTGTACATCACTTTCACGCTGTTCATTACCGAGTGGCGCATGGTGTTCCGCCGCACCATGAACGAGATGGATTCGAAGGCCAATACCAAGGCAATCGACAGCCTGCTGAATTACGAGACCGTCAAGTACTTCAACAACGAGGGCTGGGAGGCGCGGCGCTACGACGAGACCCTGCAGAAGTGGGAAAAGGCCGCGGTACGCAACCAGACTTCACTGTCGGTACTGAACGCCGGGCAGGCCACCATCATCGCTATCGGTGTCACCATTCTCATGCTCATGGCGAGCAATGGCGTTGTGACCGGCAAGATGTCCATTGGCGATCTGGTGCTGGTGAATGCCTTTCTGATTCAGCTGTATATGCCATTGCACTTTCTCGGCTTCGTGTACCGCGAGATCCGCCATTCGCTGGCCGACATGGAGCGCATGTTCAGCCTGCTCAACCAGCACGAAGAGGTCATGGACAAGCCGGATGCCACCGAGCTGGTGGTCGGTCAGGGTGCGATCCGCTTCGAGCACGTGGATTTCAGCTACGACGGCAAGCGCCAGATTCTCGCCGATGTGAGCTTTGAGATTCCGGCCGGGCACAAGGTGGCGGTGGTCGGCGCGAGCGGCGCCGGAAAATCCACATTGTCGCGCCTGCTGTTCCGCTTCTACGACGTGAACGGCGGGCGCATCACCATCAACGGCCAGGACATCCGCAACGTGACCCAGCAGAGCCTGCGCAAGGCGATCGGCATCGTGCCGCAGGACACGGTGCTGTTCAACGACAGCATCTATTACAACATCGCCTACGGCCAGCCGGATGCCATCCGCGCGGAAGTCATTCAGGCCGCGCGCGCCGCGCACATCCACAACTTCGTCGAGTCCTTGCCGGATAAATACGAATCGCTGGTCGGCGAGCGCGGCTTGAAGCTCTCCGGCGGCGAGAAACAGCGCGTCGCCATCGCCCGCACCTTGTTAAAGAATCCACCGATCCTGGTATTCGACGAAGCCACCTCGGCGCTCGACTCCAAGACCGAGAAGGCCATCCAGGCCGAACTGCTGGAGATTGCCACCAACCACACCACCCTGGTCATCGCCCACCGGCTCTCGACCATCATGGACGCCGACCAGATCGTGGTGCTGGATCACGGCCGCATCGTCGAGCGCGGCACGCACGCCGAGCTGCTCGCGCACGGCGGCGCCTATGCGCATCTCTGGAATCTGCAACTTCAGGAAGAGGAAGAGCGGCCGAAGCTGGCCGTTGGAAATGGTCTTACCGCGGTCTGACGGAGGTATAGGAAAGTATGGATAACGCGCGCGGCCAGGTTGAGGGCAATAGTTAAATGACCCCCGGCAAAGCCGGGGGCTTATTTGGTGAGCGCCTCGGCAACTGCTCCCGGCGTTGCTCTACCTCCTCGACGGCTGTTCCAGACGCCGTTCTCGGCCGCCGCTCCCGGCGCGGCTCTACCTCCCGCATCCATGCAGTCGTACCTCCTCCATCCATGGAGTCGTGCATCCATGCAGTCGTCAAAGGCGCTGGGTAAAACCGTGAGCCGCCTGAGTCCGCCATCGCGCCATCCTTGGCGCGCGGCCCTCGCCTCGGTCCGATCGCCGAAGTCGGCACGCATCACTCCTTCCCCCTTTCAGGGGGAAGGTGGGGATGGGGGTGCTACGCATGAGCACGGACACGCGCCTCAGCGCTGCACCCCCACCCTCGCCCTCCAGTGAATGAAGCCCCATTCACTAGGGGGAGGGAAAAAATCTCGACTGCGGTAACGGTCAAACCATTGTGGGTTCCCCGGCAGAGCCGGGTTTTTACCTCAAGCTGAATTAAATCTGGGTGTCACCTTTTTTCGTCGCAAGCCCTGAATTGGGGTTACTTCAATCGGTCACGTTTTTCGGGTTCCCCAGAGGCATGGCCGTCCCAGCTTTTTCCAGGCGAGATTGGGCGATTCGGGCTCCCCTGCTATGCTAATCTCAGTAAGCAAGATCAGGGGGCGTTGCCGCGGTCCATCGACGCCTTCTTGTCGAGGCGCAGAACGCCTGAACTTAAACGAGGTGCTCCATGGCCACGCCCAAGCAAGCCGCGAAAGAGTTGATCGAGCATCTGCCCGACCAGGCCTCATGGAATGACATCATGTACGAGCTGTACGTGAAGCAGAAGATCGAGGAAGGATTGGCGGACATCGAAGCCGGGCACACGATCCCGCACGAACAGGTCAAGGCCGAATTGCTGGGCAATGGCCGTTGAGTGGTCGGCCCGCGCCCGCACGGATATACGGGAACTGCACGCCTACATCGCGCAAGATTCCCCACACTACGCGCGGCGGTTTGTGGAGAAGATTCTCAATGCCGCCGAAGCGCTCACCGATCATCCCCAGATCGGACGCAAAGTACCCGAGGCCGATCGCGACGACATCCGGGAACTCATCTTTCAGAACTATCGCATCATCTACCGCATCAAACCCGAGCACGTTTACGTTGTCACCGTGTTGCACGGTAGCCGTGATGTGAGCGGGCCGGCGACGAAGTCGTGGGATGTCGGATAAGCCATGGAGGCCGCATCATCTTGAAGGAACCTCTAGACATCATGTATTGACCTGTCCGACCTCAAACAACGTGGATTAAACTGAGGT
>CAYHES010000198.1:0-4836 GCA_964355495.1 uncultured Acidiferrobacterales bacterium | reverse complement strand
GTGTTCCCGATCACCGAGGCGGTGGCCGAGGACTTCCAGAAGGCCAACAAGGGCCTGAAGGTGACGGTCGGCATCTCCGGCACCGGCGGCGGCTTCAAGAAGTTCTGCCGCGGCGAGATCGATATCGCCGATGCCTCGCGCCCGATCCTGAAAAAGGAAATGGACGCGTGCAAGGCAGCTGGCATCCAGTACATCGAACTGCCGGTGGCCTATGACGCGCTGACCGTGGTGGTCAACAAGAAGAACGACTGGCTGAAGAGCATTACCGTGGCCGAACTCAAGAAGATGTGGGAACCGGCGGCGCAGGGCAAGGTCCTGAAGTGGAACGAGATCAACCCGAAGTGGCCGGATGCCAAGCTCGCACTGTTCGGTGCCGGCTCGGATTCGGGCACGTTCGACTACTTCACTGAAGCGGTCAATGGCAAGGCCAAGGCGAGCCGCGGGGACTACACCGCCTCCGAGGACGACAACGTGCTGGTGCAGGGCGTGGCGCGCGATAAGAACGCCATCGGTTACTTTGGCCTGGCCTACTATGTCGAAAACCAGGACAAGCTCCGGGCCGTGCCGATCGTGGAGAAAGCCGGCAAACCGGCGGTGCTGCCCGCGCTCGAAACCGTCATGAACGGCAGCTACCAGCCGCTGTCGCGCCCGATCTTCATTTACGTCAACGCCAAGAGCGCGGCCAAGCCCGAGATCAAGAACTTCGTCGAGTTCTATCTGAAGCACGCGCCGATGCTGGTCAAGGAAGTGAAGTACGTACCGCTGCCGGACAAGGCCTACACACTGGCGGCCAATAACTTCACGAAGGGCAAGGTCGGTACCGTTTTCGGCGGCGAGGCAGAGGTAGGCGTCAAGATCGACGACCTGCTGAAGCGCGAAGCCAAGCACTAAACAGTAAGCGCAAGCGTAATACCCCAAGGGGCGCCACTGGCGCCCCTTGTTTTATCTCCAGGGATGGAGTGTATGCCGCGTGAGCGCACGACCGCATGGATGCGGGAGGTAGAGCAACGCAGGGAGCGGTTGCCGAGGACGCGCGGAGCGGCTAGATGTGCAGGGGACGTACGAATGCCGGTACCGCGGCCGCTACGGCCTTCCCTGGCCTCACGCGGCATTCGTACTTTCCGTACATCACAGGATGCGGCCTGGTACCGGCTGGGTATTTCACCATTTGTGACAGTTGTAACAGAACTGTCATAATTCACTCTTATCATCGCTGCTTCATTTCCGGGATTCGCCCAGTGACCAACCAGCCCTCATCCCGTTTCGCTCACCGCCCCCTGCGCCACTGGCGCGAGCGGCTGATCGAATCGGTCCTGTTCCTGGCGGCGTTTTCAGCGGTGATGGTTACGTTGGCGATTATCGTGATCCTGGTGGTCGAGTCATCGACATTCTTCGAGCATGTCTCACTGAAGGATTTTCTAACCGATACCCAGTGGACGCCGCTGTTTTCCGACGCCCACTACGGCATCATGCCGCTGGTGGCCGGCACGCTCGTCACCTCCGGCGTGGCGCTGCTGGTGGCGGTGCCACTCGGCACCATCATCGCCATCTATCTCAGCGAGTTTGCGCCGCACACGGTGCGCGAAGTGGTCAAACCGGTTCTGGAGTTGCTCGCCGGCGTGCCCACCATCGTGTTCGGTTACTTCGCGCTGCTGTTCGTCACACCGCTGCTGCAGATCCTCATCCCCGGCCTGCCCGGATTCAACATGCTCGGACCCGGCATCGTGATCGGCATCATGATCATTCCGTACGTGAGCTCGGTATCCGAAGATGCGATGCGAGCCGTGCCGATGCATATCCGCGAAGGGTCGTACGCCATGGGTGCCACGCGCTTCCAGACCGCGCTGCGCGTAGTGACGCCGGCCGCGACCTCCGGCATCGTCGCCGCCTACATCCTCGGCATCTCGCGCGCCGTCGGCGAAACCATGGTGGTGGCGGTGGCCGCCGGCCAGCAGCCCAACTTCACCTGGAACCCGATGGAGCCGGCCGCGACCATCACCACCTATATCGTGCAGGTCAGCCTCGGCGATCTGCCGCACGGTTCGGTCGGCTACCAGAGCATTTTCGCCGCCGGCCTGGTGCTGCTGCTTATGACGCTGCTCTTCAACATCATCGGCCACCTGCTGCGCAAACGCTTCCGTCAGGTCTATTAATTAATTATGGAACCGCAAAACGTCCGGGAAATCCGCGCACTCATCGTCAAGCATAAACGCTGGGACAAAATCTTTGCGATCGTGGGCCTGACCGCCATGCTGATCGGCGTGTTCACGCTGTTTGCGCTGTTTCTCAGCCTCGCCATCGATGGCCTGCCGCGTCTGTCGTGGGACTTCTTCACCTCCTTCCCGTCACGGCGCGCCGGCCAGGCCGGTATTCTCTCGGCCTGGGTCGGCACGACGCTGGTCATGCTGGTCACGGCACTCACCGCCGTGCCACTCGGTATCGCCGCCGGCATCTATCTCGAAGAGTATGCGCCGCGCAACTGGATGACCGACCTGATCGAAATCAACGTCTCCAACCTCGCCGGCGTGCCGTCCATCGTCTACGGTCTGCTGGCGCTCGGCCTGTTCGTGTATGCGCTCGACTTCGGCCAGAGCATTCTCTCCGCCGGTCTCACGCTTGCGCTGTTGATCCTGCCGGTCGTGATCGTCGCCACGCGCGAGGCGATCCGCGCCGTGCCGGGCATGATTCGCGAGGCCTCCTACGCGGTCGGCGCCACCAAATGGCAAACGGTTGCCTACCACGTGCTGCCCTACTCGACCGGCGGCATCCTCACCGGCGTGATCATCGGCCTGGCGCGCGCCATCGGCGAAACGGCGCCGGTCATCACCATCGGCGCGCTCACCTTCATCGCCTTCCTGCCGCCCGCCCCGATCAAGGCCGAGGCGCCGTTCCTGTCGGCCGAGTGGCTGTTCGCACCGTTCACGGTGATGCCGATCCAGATGTTCAACTGGCTGTCGCGCCCCGAGGCCGCCTTCCTGAATAACGCGGCCGCGGCCGGCGTGGTCATCATCGTCATGACGCTCGCGATGAACGCCTTCGCCATCTGGCTGCGTTACCGCTACCGCAAACGCATCAAATGGTAAACTCCATGGCCATGCCCGAAACACCCATCCCCAGCGTTGCTGCCAACAGCACAATGCCCACGACCGGAACGGATCAGCCGAAGGCGGAGGCGCGCAGCCTCAACTTCTTCTACGGCAGCTTCCAGGCTCTGAAGAACATCAACCTGCGGCTCGCCGACAAACGGGTCACGGCGCTGATCGGCCCCTCGGGCTGCGGCAAGAGCACCTTCCTGCGCTGCTTCAACCGCATGCACGATTTGTATGCCGGCAACCGCTATCAGGGCGAGATTGTCATCCTCCCGGACAACATCAACATTCTCGGACTGAAGGTCGATCCGATCGAAGTGCGCATGCGCATCTCCATGGTGTTCCAGAAGCCAAACCCGTTCCCGAAATCGATTTACGAGAACGTCGCCTACGGGCTGCGTGTGCGCGGTGTGAAACGGCGTTCGGTGGTCGACGAAAAGGTCGAAGAAGCATTGCGCGGCGCGGCACTGTGGAACGAGGTCAAGGACCGGCTCCAGGACCTGGCCTTCAACCTGTCCGGCGGTCAGCAGCAGCGCCTGTGCATCGCGCGCGCACTGGCCACCGACCCTGAAATCCTGCTGTTCGACGAACCGACCTCGGCGCTGGATCCGATTGCCACCGCCTCGATCGAAGAGCTGATTACCGAGCTCAAGAACAAACTCACAATCCTGATCGTGACCCATAACATGCAACAAGCCGCGCGCGTGTCGGACTATACAGCCTTCATGCATCTCGGTGATCTCGTGGAATTCGGCGACACCAATGCGATCTTCACGAATCCCAAGGAAAAGCGTACCGAAGACTACATCACTGGCCGCTACGGCTAATCCCGCCCAAGGAACAAACCATGGAACCGATTCATACGCACATTTCCCGCCAATACAACGCCGAACTGGAGGACATCCGCACGCGCGTGTTGCAGATGGGCGGGCTGGTCGAACGTCAGATCGGCCAGGCGATCACCGCGCTGGTGAACGCCGATACCGCGGTCGCCGAGGCCGTCGTGACCGAGGACTACAAGGTCAATCAAATGGAAGTCACCATCGACGAGGAATGCAGCCAGATCATCGCCCGCCGCCAGCCGGCGGCCAGCGACCTGCGCCTGGTAGTGGCGGTGATCAAGACCATCACCGATATGGAACGCATTGGCGACGAAGCCGAGAAAATCGCGCGCATGGCCGTGCGGCTGGCCGCCGAGGAGCGGCCCAAGAACAACTACATGGAGATCCAGGCGCTCGGGAATCATGTGCGCATGATGGTGCATGATGCGCTCGATGCCTTTGCACGCCTCGATGTCGAAGCCGCCATCCGCGTGGCGCGCGAGGACGAGCAGGTGGACCGTGAGTACGACGGCATCATGCGCCAGATGATCACCTACATGATGGAAGATCCACGCAGCATCTCGCGCACGCTCAATGTCGTGTGGGCAGCACGCGCGCTGGAGCGCATCGGCGACCATGCCTGCAACATCTGCGAGTACATCATCTACCTCGTCAAGGGCAAGGATGTGCGCCACACCAGTCTGGAACAGATCGAAAAGGAAATTCTCGGCAAGACTCGCTGAACTGGCTTTCCTCTTCAAACAGCAACGGGGCCCGCGGGCCCCGTTGCTGTTTGTCTATACCGGGAACAGTCCAGACTTCTTCAGCCACTTGACGACACGGCCCAGGAATTGAGCAGGCAACGGCGCATGCCGAAGAACAACCTTCGTGCACCCTTCCGAATCTGTCAGCAACAGTAGACGTAG
>CAYHES010000197.1:0-4855 GCA_964355495.1 uncultured Acidiferrobacterales bacterium | reverse complement strand
GCAGCGTCATGGCCTCGGATGCGTTCTTTCCGTTCCGCGACGGCCTCGACCAGGCCGCGGAAGTCGGCGTCACCGCCGTCATCCAGCCGGGCGGCTCGATGCGCGACAACGAAGTCATCGACGCCGCCAACGAGCATGGCATCGCCATGGTATTCACCGGCATGCGGCATTTCCGGCATTGATATTCAACACCTGCCGCAAAGGCGCAAAGGGCGCAAAGAAATGCCTGGTAAAACCAAGACCAAGATATTTTCTGTTTTTAATTTACCCTTTGCGTTCTTTGCGCCTTTGCGGCAGGTGTTCGCATGAATGTTTTGATAATTGGAAACGGCGGGCGCGAGCACGCGCTGGCGTGGAAGACGGCGCAGTCGGCGCGCGTGCAGAAAATCTACGTCGCGCCCGGCAACGCCGGCACCGCGCGCGAGGCCAAGTGCGAGAATGTCGCGATTGCCGCCGAGGAAGTGGACGGTCTGCTGAAGTTCGCGCAGGGCAACAAGGTCGATCTCACCATCGTCGGTCCCGAAGCGCCGCTGGTGCTGGGTGTGGTCGATCGCTTCCGCGCCGCCGGGCTGCGCTGCTTCGGGCCGACCAAGGCCGCCGCGCAGTTGGAAGGCTCCAAGGCCTTCGCCAAGGATTTCCTCGCGCGTCACAACATTCCGACCGCGGCCTACGGCAACTTCACCGATGTGGCCGCGGCCGAGGCGTTCATCAAAAAAATGGGGGCGCCAATCGTGGTCAAGGCCGACGGGCTGGCCGCCGGCAAAGGCGTGATCATCGCCGCAACCATAGACGAAGCGATTGCAGCGGTACGCGACATGCTCGCCGGCAACGCGTTCGGCGAGGCCGGGCACCGCGTGGTGGTGGAAGAATTTCTGCAAGGCGAGGAGGCCAGCTTCATTGTCATGGCCGATGGCACGCACGTGCTGGCGCTCGCCACCTCCCAGGACCACAAGCGCGTCGGCGACGGCGACACCGGCCCGAACACCGGCGGCATGGGCGCCTACTCACCGGCGCCGGTCGTGACGCCGGAAATCCACGCGCGCGTCATGCGCGAGGTGATTGAACCTACCATTCGCGGCATGCAGGCTGAGGGGCACCCCTACACCGGCTTTCTGTACGCCGGGCTCATGATCGATGCGCGCGGCAACATCAAGGTACTGGAATTCAACTGCCGCTTCGGCGACCCCGAAACCCAGCCGGTGATGCTGCGCCTCAAATCCGATTTCGTGACGCTGATCGAGGCGGCGCTCGACGGCCGGCTCGACCGGGTTTCCGCCGAGTGGGACGTGCGCGCCGCGCTCGGCGTGGTCATGGCGGCGGGCGGCTATCCCGGCTCCTACAACAAGGGCGATGTCATCGAGGGCCTGCCGGCAGCAGATGCGCCCGATACGAAGGTGTTCCACGCGGGCACGATGCTCAAAGACGGCAAGGTCGTTAGCAGCGGCGGGCGCGTGTTGTGCGTGACCGCGCTCGGTGGCACAGTGGCGGCAGCGCAGCAGCACGCCTATGCCGTCGTGCGGCAGATTCGCTGGAACGGCGCGCAGTACCGCACCGACATCGGCTATCGCGCGATTGCACGTGAATCAAAAGGCGATTAGCCACAGATGAACACAGATAATACGGACGATTTTGATCTGCGTTCAT
The DNA here is from genome assembly GCA_964355495.1 of uncultured Acidiferrobacterales bacterium. GTDB lineage: Bacteria > Pseudomonadota > Gammaproteobacteria > Acidiferrobacterales > UBA6901 > UBA6901. The sequence continues at coordinate 3,211 of CAYHES010000197.1, read as the reverse complement.
TTGTGTTTATCTGTGGCCAAGTTGTATTTGTATAAATTCAAATAAGGAACCATGCCGATGACCAAGCCGTTTGTCGCCATCCTGATGGGCTCCGACTCCGACCTCGACACCATGCAGGCGTGCATCGACACGCTCGACAAGCTCGGCATCGGGCGCGAGGTGAACGTGCTGTCCGCGCACCGCACCCCCGCCGCCACGCACGCCTATGTGCAGGACGCCGACCGGCGCGGCTGCGCCGTGTTCATCGCCGCCGCCGGCATGGCCGCACACCTCGCCGGCACCGTCGCGGCGCTCACCGTGAAGCCGGTGATCGGTGTGCCCATGGAAGGCGGGCCGCTCAAGGGCGAGGACGCGCTGCTGTCCACGGCCATGATGCCAAGCGGCATTCCGGTGGCCTGCGTCGCCATCGGCAAGGCCGGCGCCAAGAACGCCGCGCTGCTGGCCGCGCAAATCCTGGCGTTGTCCGACACCAGCCTTGCCCAGCGTCTCGCCGATGACCGCAAGAGCAATACTGCGTCGGTGCTCGCCAAGAACGAGGCGGTACACAAGCAGTTCAGCAAATAGATGTACATTTAGCAAATGTACACCAGCGAGCTGCAACGCGCGGCACGCATCCTCAAACAGGGCGGCATCGTCGCCTACGCCACCGAATACTGCTTCGGTCTTGGTTGCGACCCGTTCAACCGCAATGCCGTGCTGCGGCTGCTGCGCCTCAAGCACCGGCCGGTGAAGAAGGGCCTGATCGTTCTGGCCGCCGACACCGGACAACTCACATCCTATCTCGACGACATTCCCCCGCGGGTCGCCGCCAGTTGGCCCGGCCCGCACACCTGGCTGCTGCTTCCCCGGCCCGGCGTACCCGGCTGGATCACCGGCCGGCATGAAAAAATCGCCCTGCGCGTCACCGCCCATGCGCAGGCGGCGGCGTTGTGCCATGCGGCCGGCATGGCCATCGCCTCGACCAGCGCCAACCGTGCCGGTGAATCGCCCGCGCGCACCGAGCGCGAAGTCGTACGACGCTTCGGCAAGCGGGTGGATTACGTGTTGCGCGGCGGAGTCGGTGAAGCGCGCAGGCCAACACCGATCCGCGACGCCGTCACGGATACGCTGGTCAGGCCTGGATAGCCGGGCTCAGCCACTGAACGCGCCCTGGGCTTGCGCCAACACATTACCGGATTCAAGCGATTGGCAATTTGACCAGGCCTGGATTCCTTGTCGCCCGGAATTTGCTCCTCATCCTCTCCTGAAACATCGGTCTGCGCTGTCTATACTGTGGAGCAGCCGCCGGAGGAATCATGTCGAAAGACGATGTCAGTGCGTGGAAAAAGAAATATCTCGCCAGCCTCGATCACCTCGATGCCCGGGAAAAGCAACTGGCGGAAACGGAAAACCTGATGCGCCACAGCCTTACCCGCCTGAGCCTCGCGGCAGCCGGTATCGATCCGGCCCTGGATGAGCAGCTCGAGAATTTTCGCAAGGTTGTGCGTGGTGGCGCGGACAAAGCCAGGTTGCAGCACTTGATCGACGACATCTCCCAGACCGTAAAACGGATCGACCAGAAGCAGGCACGTGGCTCCAAAGCGGCAACAACGCCACGAGCGGATGTTTCTGAACCTGCCCCGCCTACGGCAACCAGAGCCAAGGCAACATCCGGAAAAGCCGGTCGTGGAGAAAAAGCAGCGCGGGCAAAAGAATCGGCAAGCGCCACGGATGGGTTGCTGCTGGTTGCCGACGTGCTCGAACGCCAGGGCCTGGATGCAGTGCGGCTTAACGCGGTACGCGAAGCCATACACAAGGCCGTTGGCGATCGGCAACTGGAAGCGGCGGCGGGCAAGCTGGCGGCACTGGTCATTTCCGGCGACGGCAGTCCGGCGACTCGATCGGGAGGCGCCTCACCAGCACTACCCGGGCGGGTTGCGGCCGATGTCCCACGGGTGCTGTTGCAGTTGCTGGAAAATATTCAGGTCCCGGCGGAATTACAGCAGCGGGCCGAACAAGTCAGGACACAGCTGGACAAATCCACCGGTCCGTCCGAGTGGAAAGAAAACGTCGGGCTGGTTGCCGGGCTGATTGCGGAAATCGGCCGGACCGTGGAGAAGGAAAAGGTCGAACTCGAGGCCTTTTTGCGCCAGTTGACCGACCGGCTGCGTGATCTGGATCAGCAGCTCAAGGGGGCCGAGACGCATCGCCAGGCCTCGCAGGCCAGCGGCCAGCATCTGGACGTGGTGGTAGAGGACCAGGTGCGCGGCATCGAATCCAGCGTGCGCGACGCGACCAGCCTTGGGCAGCTCAAGTCAGGCGTGCAGGATCGCATCGAACTGATTCGCACACACCTTGCCGATCATCGTCGCGCGGAAGCGTCGCGCCAGACCGAGATGCAGAGGCAGCTTAGTCAAGTCACGTCGAGGCTGTCGGCCATGGAGATGGAATCGGCCCAGTTGCGCAGCCATCTCAAGCAGCGGCACGAACAGGCCATGGTCGATGCACTGACCGGTGTTCCGAACCGGCTGGCCTACGAGGACCGGTTGACGCAGGAATATGCGCAGTGGAAGCGTTACCAGACGCCGTTGACGTTGATGATGGCCGATATCGACCGGTTCAAACAAATCAACGATGGTTTCGGACACAAGGCGGGCGACAAGGCACTGAAGCTGATCGCCCGGTTACTAAAACAGACTCTGCGGGAAACTGACTTCATGGCCAGGTATGGTGGCGAGGAATTTGTAATCCTCCTGACGCAAACAACCGGCCAGCTGGCGAAAGACGTGGCCGAGAAACTGCGTGCAACGATTGAAAAGGCCGAATTTAACAACGGCGACACCCGCATTCCCATCACTCTGTCGATCGGTTTTGCCACGTTTCGCGCCGGCGACGGACCCGAAGAGGTTTTTGCGCGCGCCGATGCGGCGATGTACCGTGCCAAATCAGGAGGAAGAAACCAGGTCTGCGGCGAAACGGCCTGACGGTGAGCCGCGCCGTGAAAAAATATGAGGCAACGGGAAAGCGAGATGTGATTGTGCAAGACTTGACCCCGTGAGCGCGCGCGTGAGGCTGTCCAGCGTGGACATCTGACCGGAACCGACCGCTTCACAGAAGAGGTCGCCGCCATTACCGGGAGACGGGTTGAACGCAGAGGGCAAGGGCGACCGATGGTGACTGAGAGTGATAGTAGGGTCGAGGACTGGCGCGCCGGTGTAGGTCGAAGTTTGTA
>CAYHES010000196.1:0-4901 GCA_964355495.1 uncultured Acidiferrobacterales bacterium | reverse complement strand
CGGCGCCGAGCATCTCAAGGACGTGCTCGAAGGCCAGATTCTCTGGACCGAAATCCGAACCCTGCTGCCGGTCGCGCTGCTGTATGCCGTCGTGCTCGCGCTCTGGTTCGGCGCGCGCCGGCGCTTCGGGCGCGCCGGTTTCTATTTTCTGTTCGCGCTCACCGTCACCGCCTCGGTGCAGCTGGTCGGCGTGTACCTGGTGTTCGCCAGCCTCATCATCCCGGCGCTGGCCGCGCCACGCCTGCCGTTCGCCTATGCACTCGGTGCACTGGCGTATGCGCTTGGCCTGACGCTGTCGCTCACCGCCGACCTGCCGGCGGCACCGGTGATTGTCTGCACGCTGGCGCTGCTGGGTGCCGCGGTCTGGCGGTTTGCGCCATCGGTCCGGCGCTGAGCTGACTGCGGTGCGTGCGCTGGCGCAGCCAGCGCATGGAGTGCTATTTTGCTAACTAGCTGTTGTGTAGGTTGCAGTAATTCACAGGTAGAGCGGGCTACATGAGAGGGCACAAGCAAGATGCTCCCCTCTCCCGCCCGCGGGAGAGGGGAGTGAGGGATGGAATGAAACAGTTTCACGGATAGACATTGCACCGAATCCTCTATGACCCATCGCCACAACGACGACAAGAAAAAGCCCAAGACTGTTGCGCCGAAACCCGCGACCTCGGCCGGCAAAACCGACCCGATGCTGCGTAACCTCAAGAGCTTCGTGGTCGAGGAAATCGAACTTACCGATACCACGCCGCCACGACCCCAGCGACAGCACAAGACTCCGCCGCGCTGGTGGCCGGCGTTTCGGATCGGGGCCGGCGCTGCCGGGTTGGGGCTGATCGTGGTGCTGGCGGCGCTGGCCACGCGCGGCGCCTGGCCGACCGACGAAACCCGCTGGCTCGCCATTGCCTGGGAGATGTGGACGCGCGGCGATCTGCTCGTGCCGCGCCTGAACGGCGCGCCCGCCAGCGTGGCGCCGCTGTTCTTCTGGCTGGTGCAGCTCGGCTGGCTGGCGTTCGGCATGGACGAATGGTGGCCGCGGCTGGTGCCGGCGCTGTTCATGTTCGGCAGCCTGCTGCTGGCGGCGCGCATGGCGCGTTTTCTCTGGCCGGGGCAGGGCGATGCCGCGCGCTACGTGCCGCTCGCGCTGCTCGGCGGTTTCTACTGGGTGTTCAGCGCGACCCTGCTCAGTGCCGATCTGCTCACCGTGTTCTTCACGCTGTTCGCGCTCAGCAACGTGTTGTGGATGTGGCGCACGCGCGACCTGCGCGTGTGGCTGCTGCTCGGACTGGCGTTCGGGCTCGGGCTGCTCGCTTCCGGCAGCCTGATATTTCTCTATGTCCTGCCGGTGGCGCTGCTCGCGCCGCTCTGGGCACGCGGTACGCCGACCATGCCGTGGAAATACTGGTATGGCGATATCTTCAAGGCCGCATTCGTCGGCCTCGCGATCTATGCCGCGTGGGCGGTACCGGCATCGAAAACCATGGGCGTGGCCAGTGTGCTCGGCCCGTTGCTGGCGCCGTTGCATGCACACACGCTCGAACTGTTTGCCGGCGCGCGCCCGTGGTGGTGGTATCTGTTCCTGCTGCCGTGGCTGGCGTTCCCGTGGGCGCTGTGGCCGCTGCCATGGATGCGCTTCTGGCACATCCGGCGCGAGCCGATCAGCAATGGCCTGGCGTTCTGCATGTGGTGGGCGGTTTCGGTGATCGCGCTGTTTTCATTCTTCGAGGTGAAACAGCCGCAGTTCCTGCTGCCGGTGGTGCCGGCGTTTTTTCTGGTGGCGAACTGGCTGCTGCTGGATGAAGAGCACGCCGCGCACGACCACAGCCGGCACGCCTCGACCATGATTTTCCCGCTGCTCCTGCTGGGCGGCCTGCTTGCCATTCTGCCGGGCCTGCCGCAGGTACCGGTTCTGCCGGAATTCCTGTGGCAACTGTCGCCGTTCGTGGGTGTCGGCATTATCGCGATCGGCGTGGCGGTCGGCTGGCTGCCGTTGCCGGCGATCGAGGCGCGCATCGCCAACATGGCGGTCACGGTGGCGGTGATCACGGCGCTCGCGCTGCTGGTCGGTGGCTGGCAGCTCAATGCGCATTACGAGTTGCATGGCGCGGCGCGCCTGCTGGCCACGGCCCAGCAGCAGGGCAGCGCGGTCGCGCACGTCGGCGCCTACCGCGGGCAATACCACTTCGCCGGGCGCCTGACCAAGCCGATCGAGATTGTTTCCCCCGCGCAGATGGAGCTGTGGGCCGTCGGGCACCCGGACGGGCTGATCATTACCTACACCAATGTCTGGCAGCCGCCGTTGGTGCCGGGCGCGCTACCGCTGTACGAGCAGGCGTACGGCGACGCGCAGTTGCGCATCTGGCCGGTGGTGGCGCTGAAAGGTGGTTAGGGAAGCTCTGAAAAAGTTCTTTTGCCGTCATGCCGGCGCAAGCCGGCCTCCAGAAAACTCTTTGAAACCACTGGATTCCGGCTTTCGCCGGAATGACGAGAATGGGACAGGTGTACTTGTTCAGAGCTTTCTTAGCGTGCAGTTCCTGATTATGAAGCCCTAGTACGCTGCGCTAGTTCGTCTTGCCTTGATATCGAAGCCCTACTGCGTTCGTCTTGACATATAATACGCAGCGTTATTCCGCCGAGCCCTGCGCATGTCCGCCAAGCCCCTGCGACTCAAGAAGCACGAAGACCGCCGTCTGCACACCGGCCACACCTGGGTGTTCAGCAATGAGGTGGACACCAAGGTCACGCCGCTCGATGCCTTCGAGCCGGGTGAACTCTGTGTCATCGAGGAGGCCTCGGGCCGCGTGATCGGCAGCGGCTATGTGAATCCGGCTACGCTCATCAGCGCACGCCTGGTGAGCCGCGACCCGACCATGCTGCTCGATCAGTCGCTGATCACCCATCGTCTCAACGTCGCCCTGTCCCTGCGCGAGCGCCTGTTCGACAAGCCGTATTACCGCCTGGTGTTCGGCGACAGCGACGGCCTGCCGGGCCTGGTGGTGGATCGCTTCGCGGACGTGCTGGTGGTACAGATTACCACCGCCGGTATGGAACGCCTGAAGGCCGAAATCATCGCGGCACTCGACAAGGTGGTGAAACCGCGCGCCATCCTGCTGCGCAACGATTCCTCGATGCGCGCCATGGAGAATTTGCCGAGCTATATCGAGACCGCGCGCGGTGAAATACCGGAGTGGCTGGCGCTGGAAGAGAACGGCCTGAGCTTCGAGGCGCCGCTCGCGCGCGGCCAGAAGACCGGCTGGTTTTACGATCACCGCATGAATCGCGCGCGCCTCGCGCACTACGTGAAAGGCAAGCGCGTTTTGGACCTGTTCAGTTATCTCGGCGCCTGGGGTGTGCACGCCGCTGCCGCTGGCGCCGAATCGGTGTTGTGTGTGGATAGCTCGGCACTCGCGCTTGAAGGTGTGGTCCGTAACGCGGGTCTCAACAACGTCGAGTCGAGAGTGCAGACCCGCCAGGCCGATGCCTTCGACCTGCTCAAGGAACTGCGCGCCGCGCGCGAGAAGTTCGACGTGGTTATCCTCGACCCGCCGGCGCTCATCAAGCGCCGCAAGGACATCAAGGAAGGCACCCTGGCCTACCAGCGCCTCAACCAGATGGCCATGCAGGTGCTGGCGAAGGATGGCATCCTCGTATCCTGCTCGTGCTCCTATCATCTGGAGCGTGATACCCTGCGCGACCTGCTGCTCAAAAGCAGCCGCCACCTCGACCGCTTTATGCAGATCGTCGAGGAAGGCCACCAGGGACCGGACCATCCCATGCACCCGGCGATCCCCGAGACCGCTTATCTCAAGGCGTTCTTCGTGCGGGTGCTGCCGAATTGAGAACTGACATCTGCCGCAAAGACGCAAAGGACGCAAAGAAAAGTAATTATAAAAGACGCCTCTTATCTTCGTCATGCCGGCTTTCGCCGGCATGACGTCAAGAGGATGATGTCTGGATTTTCTTTGCGTCCTTTGCGTCTTTGCGGCAGGTTTTGTTGTTTTCGTTAATCCTAGAGGAGTTCACCGATGCTAGCCCCCAACATCGACCCCGTTGCGATTTCCCTCGGCCCGGTCAAGATTCACTGGTACGGGCTGATGTATGTGCTCGGTCTGCTCGCGCTCTGGTTTTTTGCGTCGCGGCGCGCGAAGCAGCCGGATTCCGGGTGGACGGCGGAACAGGTCAGCGACTTCGTGTTCTACGGCGCGCTCGGCGTGATACTCGGCGGGCGGCTCGGCTACATGCTGTTCTACAACCTGCCGCACTACTTCGCGCACCCGCTCGATGTGTTCAAGATCTGGCAGGGCGGCATGTCGTTCCACGGCGGGCTCATCGGCGTGTTGTTGGCGATGCTGTATTTCGCGCGCAAGACCGGAAAAACTTTTTTCGTGGTGGCGGATTTCTTCGCACCGTGGGTGCCGATCGGTCTGGGGCTGGGACGCCTCGGCAACTTCGTCAACCACGAACTCTGGGGCCGCACCACCGATGGCCCGTGGGGCATGGTGTTCCGCGAGGCCGGTCCGTTGCCGCGTCACCCGTCGCAGCTCTACCAGGCCGCGCTCGAAGGCCTCGCGCTGTTCGTCATCCTGTGGCTGTTCGCGCGCAAGCCGCGCCCGACCGCCAGCGTCTCCGGCCTGTTCCTTATCTGCTATGGCCTGTTCCGCATCCTGGCGGAGTTTGCGCGCGAGCCGGATGCGCAACTCGGCTATCTCGCGTTCGGCTGGCTGACCATGGGGCAGGTATTGAGCGTGCCGATGATCCTGTTCGGCGCCGGCTTGATGGTGTGGGCCTATAAGAAAAAGGCCGCCTGATATCCCGAAACATTAACTCAGCTTGAGGTAAACCCCCGGCTCTGCCCGGGAACCCACAACGGTTCGACCGTTACCGCGGTCGAGATTTGTTTCCCTCCCCCT
>CAYHES010000195.1:432-4934 GCA_964355495.1 uncultured Acidiferrobacterales bacterium | reverse complement strand
CCCAAAGGGAGAAGGGGGCGAGCCGTAGCGCGCTGGCGCGCGCACTCATTTACTTGGGGAGAGGGTTCCTTCTTGTGTCCACCAACTCCCCCTTCCGCGTAGAAGCCCGTAGGATGAGCGGAGCGTAGCGCAACCCACCGTATGATCCCCGGCCGAACGGCCGGGGTCTTTCATTCTTGCTCATAGCCGAATAGCGTTCGCGGTTTGGCTATACTCCCAGACAGGGAGCGTTGGACTGGGTGCGATCCGCCACCTCCTTATTGCCGATCCGGTCGCCAAATATAGTGAGTGTCGTTTTTCTCCCTCTCCCTGTGGGAGAGGGCTGGGGTGAGGGCCAGGCAGCGCAAAACGGCCCTCATCCTGTCCTTCTCCCGGAGGGAGAAGGAACTCATATAGATGCGATGGTACGCACTGTTTACCGTTCTTCTCGGTCATTACAGGTTATCCAGGAGCAGGGCAATGAGTCTGTTGGGGGATTACCGCATCGGCGAGAAAATCGCCGAAGGCGGCATGGCCACGGTCTACAAGGGCGTGCAGGTCTCGCTCAACCGCCCGGTCGCAATCAAAATTCTCGCCTACAGCCTCACCGACAACCCCGAGATCGTGCGGCGCTTCGCCGACGAGTCGCTGATCATCGCGCGCCTGCGCCATCCCAACATCATCCATGTCATCGACCGCGGCATCACCAACGGTCTGCCGTACTTCGTCATGGATTATGTCGAAGGCAGCGATCTGGCCAGCCTCATCGGACGGCGCGACGCGACCATTGCCCACAAGCTCGATGTCGCCGTGCAGATCAGCAAGGCGCTGGCCTATGCGCACCGCAACGGCGTCATTCATCGTGACATCAAGCCCGGCAATATCCTGCTCGACCAGGAAGGGCAGGTGTATGTCACCGACTTCGGCATCGCCGAGCTGTTCGGCCGCGGCCGCAACGGCGTGCAGGCCGGTCTGATTCTCGGCACGCCCGGCTACATGTCGCCGGAGCAGGCGGCCGGCAGCGCCGACATCACCGCCGCCAGCGATATCTATGCGTTCGGTGTGATCCTGTACGAACTCTTTACCGGCGTGCAGCCGAGCGCCGGGTTGCGTCGCCCATCGGAGATCGACCAGCGCGTGCCGGCCGAACTCGACGAGGTGATTTTGCGTTGCCTCAATCGCGACGCACGGGCGCGCTATGCCGACGCCGGTGAGCTCAAGGACCGGTTGCGCGAGATCCTGGGCGGCGCACACCTGCAAGCGGCGCAGAAGGAGCGGGTGCAGCAGGACAGCGCGGCGTTTACGCACAAGAACGTGCTGCTCGACGTGCTGCGCGAGAGTCGTTCGCGTTCCGTGTGCCTGTACGAGAACCGCGCCAACAACCGCCTGCTCGTGACCAAGCGTGTCTATGGACGCAAGGAAGGTCTGGCCGAAGCGCGTCTGCTCGCCAGCCATCCGCATCCGCACATCGTCCATATCCATGGCGTGTCCAGCAACGACCGGGCATTCATCATTGTCATGGAATATCTGGCCGGCGGCAGCCTGCGCGACCGCATGGCGCGCGTCATGCCCTGGCGGAAGGCGCTGCCGATCGTGCGCGATGTGTGCGCGGCACTGGTGCATGCGCACCGGCACGAGGTACTGCACGGCAACCTGCGGCCCGCCAATATCCTGTTCTCCTCCACGAACGAAGTGAAAGTATCGGACTTCGGGCTGGTGGAACCGGATGCCGATCAGGGGGCGGCGCGCTATCAGCGCACAGGGCATGCGCGCACGCGCGAGGGCGACCTCTACGCCGTGGGGGTAATGTTGCACGAGCTGCTGCTGGGCAGTCCGCCGGTATTCCGCGAGGGTTTGCCGGTTGCCGATGCCGGGCTCAAGTTGTTACCGGCCGATGTCCAGCGCCTGGTGATCCGCTTCCTCGCCACGGAGCGGCCCGCACAGTTCGCGGAATTCGAGGAGGCGCGGCGCATGCTCGACCGGGCGCTCGGCGACATGCCGGATGGCGGGCGCAACCAGTTTGCCGCGCAGGCGTGTGTCCGGCGCCGGCGGCTGCTCTGGCTGGCTGCCGGTGCCATTGCACTGATCGCGGGCGGGTGGTTCGCCTACCGGTTGGCCGGTTGAGCCGGCGCGGCGACAGGTGCGGATGCGTGGTGTAAACTTCACAAAGATACCGGTACGCGCGCAAGCCCGCGCCGGGCGACACTCAACACCGACCCCACGGTAATCATTTCCTTGAAAACCGAAAACCTGGCCATCGTACTCACGGATATCGCCGGCTACACCGAAGCGACCCAGAAGCAGAGCCGGCTGGACAACGCCCGGCTGCTCAATACCCACAACCGCATCCTGTATCCGATCGTCCGGCGCTACAAAGGCCGGCACGTGAAAAGCATCGGCGATGCGCTGCTGCTGGTGTTCCGCTCGCCGACCGACGCCATGCTGTGCGCCATGGCCATGCAGGACGCGTTGTTCGAGTTCAACCGCAATGCGCCCAAGGAACAGCAGATCCATATCCGCGTGGCGGCCAGCCTCGGCGAAGTGCGGGTCACGCGCAACGACGTGTTTGGCGAGGCCGTCAACGTCACCAGCCGTATCGAGAGCATTACGCCGGTGGATGAGATCTACATGAGCGAAGCGGTGTACATGGCCATGAACAAGGCCGAGGTGCCGTCGCGGGAAGTCGGCCGGCGCGAGCTCAAGGGTATTTCCGGCCCGATCAGCCTGTTCAATATTCCGCGCTTTTCCTCGCCACGGCTGGTGCCGCAAGACGTGATGGCGGCCGAGGACATGAGCGATCTCGTCTATCCGTATGGCGGCGCGCATCTCATCGAGACGGATGCGGATGGCGGCTGGCGCGCGCGCTTCGGCGGCCCCGGGCCATCGGGAAAAGTCGCCAAGACAGTGCTGGCGAGCCTGGTACTGCTGCCGCTCAGCCTGCTCGCCGTGTTTTACGGGCCGGCACTGTTCTCCGGCAAGGCCGGCGCCAAACCGGTTGTGGCAGAAAAGGTGACGGACATGCCGCCAGCCGTTGCGTCACCTCCGTACCAGCCGGAATTCATGACAAGCGAGACAAAGCCGGCCGCGAAGCCGGCAACAAAGCCCGTTGCTACCGTGGCCACGGAGCCGAAGAAGGCCGCCTCGACAGCGTCTGCACCGCCAGCGCGACAATATGAACCGGAGTTCAAGCTGGATGACAGCGAGGCCAGGCGGCCTGTGGCGGCGGATGGCCTGTACGCCCGGATCAGCGACGCCAAGAAGGCGCTCAAGGAAAACAAGCTCGGCAAGGATGAGTACAAAAAGGTGGTCGCCCGGCTGGAAACCGTGATGAAAAAGGAAATCGATCAGGCCAAGACCGAGTACAAGGCCGACAAGATCAGCAAGAAGGAATACAAGGATCGCGTCGAGCTGATCGAGAAAAAGTACAAGTAAACCGGCCACGATATTCATACTCGCGTCATGCAATCCTCCGAAGCAGTGCGTCGCCAGTATCTCGAGGCCATGGGCATTACCCGGTGGGAGCGGCGCACGCTGGCCGCCGATGCACACGCGGCAACGCCTGCTGCAACCATCGCACCGCCCACGGGCGCTAGCCCTGAATGGACGGCACTGGAGGAGGCGGTGCGCGCCTGCACCAAGTGCGCCCTGCACGGCACCCGCACCCAGACCGTGTTCGGCGTCGGCAATCGCACGGCGCAATGGATGTTCGTGGGCGAGGCGCCGGGCGCCGACGAAGACCGCCAGGGCGAACCGTTCGTCGGGGCTGCCGGGAAATTACTGAATGCCATGCTCGCGGCGCTCGGTCTCAAGCGTGAAGAAGTGTTTATTGCGAACGTGTTGAAATGCCGCCCACCTAGCAACCGCGACCCGCAGGCGGATGAAGTCGAGCAGTGCGAACCGTACCTGATTCGCCAGATCGAACTGATTCAACCGAAACTGATTGTGGCGCTTGGCCGGCACGCCGCGCACAGCCTGCTCAAGACCGATCTGGCGCTCGCACGCCTGCGCGGTCAGCCCCTGAGCTACCAGAATATTCCGCTGGTCGTGACCTATCACCCCGCGTATCTGTTGCGCACCCCATCCGACAAGCGCAAGGCGTGGGATGACCTGCGCCGCGCGCGCACCATCATCTCGCAAACCGCCACGCCATGAGCGCGGTGCTGAGCGACGCACTTCCGCACCTGCGCGACATGCAGGAGACGGACGTGCCCGCGGTCCTGGCGATCGAGCGCGTCGCCTACGAGTTTCCCTGGACCGAGGGCATCCTGCGCGACTGTTTCCGGTTTGGCTACCTCTGCAAGGTGTACGAGTCGGGCGAGGGCATCATCGGCTACGGCATCATCTCGATTGGCGCCGGCGAGTGTCATTTCCTCAATATCTGCATCGCGCCGTCGCACCAGCAGCAAGGTCACGGCGCGGGGCCGGGGGGGGGGCGGCGGGGGGGTGGGGGCCCCGCGCCCCCCCCCCCCCCCCGCGGGGCACTCCGGGGGGGTAAACACCACCCCAAGAAGGGGGGCCCCCAG
>CAYHES010000195.1:0-422 GCA_964355495.1 uncultured Acidiferrobacterales bacterium | reverse complement strand
ACCATCTCCCTGCGGCGCGGCTTCGCCCCTGCCCCCCCCCGACCCCGCCCCCGCCCCCCCCCCCCGCCCCCCCGGGGGGGGGGGCGGGGGGCGCCGGGGGGGGGGGGCCCCCCCCCCCCCCACGCCCGCACGGCACTGCTCGAAGTCCGTGTTTCAAACATCGCCGCATTCCGTCTCTACCACAGGATGGGCTTCAACGAGATCGGTGCGCGCAAGGGTTATTATCCGGCACGTGGCGGACGCGAGGACGCGCTGGTGCTGGCGCGCGAGTTGTAACGACAACGGTTGAACACCCGGCTCACTCTCTCTGCACCGTGCCTTGCCGTCAATCTTCGTAGGGTGCGCTTGCGCACCGTGACTTCGATGAGCCACGGCTTGCTGCGCAAGCGCACCCTACGTATTCCTTTGGGTGAGTTCGGTAG
>CAYHES010000194.1:0-4947 GCA_964355495.1 uncultured Acidiferrobacterales bacterium | reverse complement strand
CGAAGTGCGGATTCGCCAGCACGTTCACCCACGGTGCCGGCGTCACTTGTCCGGGCGCGGTCATGATGACGTATTCGCGTCCATCACGGGTAAATCCGCCCAGTCCATTAAAGAGGATCAGATCGCGGCGCGGCAACCCGGTGACGGCCGGGGGTTCGGTGCGCTGGCGGCGGGTCGGTTTGAGGCGCGGAACGCGCACTTCCACCGGGCCACGCCGGTTGATCTGTTCTGCCAGCGTACCCCGGCCGTCGGTGACGATGGCGCGCGCGACCGATTGGATCAGGATGCGATCCTCGTCCGATATCTGTTCTGCGGGTCGCACGAAGATGCCACCCGGCCGGTCCATGGCGTGCGGTTCGACGCCTGCGGCAACCAGCCCCATGATTTGCTCCTGGAGCAGTTGCCGGTAACCGGCGCGGTCTTCGTTCCAGATCACCAGGTCCACGGCCAGTCCCTTCAGGCGCCAGTACGCGTGCGCCTGTACCAGTTGGCGCACCAGATCGATATGCGCCGGTTCACCGATCTGCAGCAGCACGATCGGCAAATCGCCGGAAATGGCATAGCCCCACAGGCCGGATTGGCCGCGGCGGTTTTTGACGAGGACGGCGGCGTCGGCACGCAACGAGGAATTTGCGTAGAGGACAGAGCTGGCAAGGCGCCCATAGAGTTGCGCGTCGGCTTCGGTGGCATTGATCTGCCGCAGCACCACCTGGGCGTGGGTCCATGCCAGTTCCAGCACGCGATCCGCGATCCGCCGATCCTGGTATTTATCGACCAGGCTCAAGGCGGCGTCGCGGGTTTCGCCGAGGCCGGAAACGATATCGATCGTTGCCGCTTCGTCCGGATCGAGTGTGATGCGGCAACGAATCGCGACGATCGGATCGAGTACTGAACCCTGGCTGCCCGAGAGCGCGGCGGCGCCGTTCAGGGCCTGGGGCGCGGCGACCGTGTTGCCGCGGCCGATGAACTGCAGGCGGTCCGTCTCGTAGGAGATCTCTGCGATGTCCGCCCCGTGCACGGCCATCAGGTGAAACATCCATGGCGCCGGCTCATCGAGAGAGCGGGGCCGGCGCGTGCAGAGGATCGCCCGCCGCGGTTCGATGATCTCGGTCTGAACAAAGAGATTACTGAACGCCGGATGCAGTGCTTCCGCGGCCGAGGGCGCGAGAACCACCTCCGCGTAACTCGTCACGTCAATCGTTCTGCGCGATCGGGAGCGGTTGGTGATATGGATGCGGCGCAGCTCAATATCATCTTCCGGCGACACCACGATCTCGGTATGGGTATCGAAATCGTGGTCGCGGCGGCGGAACTCCGCGCGCCCTTCCGAGAAAATCGCCGCGTAGCTGTCCGCGCGCTTGAGCGTTGGCTGGTGTGCGGTTGACCAGAACTCCCCGCTTGCCACGTCGCGCAGGTAGCAGAAGGACCCCCAGTTGTCGCGGGTGGCGTCTTCGCGCCAGCGGGTCACGGCGAGGTTTTTCCACTGACTGTAACCGCCTCCTGCGTTCGTAACCATCACGTGGTAGCGGCCGTTCGACAACAACTGCACCTGCGGTATCGGCGTGTCGGGGCTGTCGTAAACGCGAATCGGCGTCTCCGCAGCACCGGTCGTGGGTCGAATGTCGGAAAGCTGGGCAGTGTGCGGAAACAGCGCCGTGGCCCTGGGAATCCGCTCCTGGAGCAACAACAGGGTCGCCTGGAACAACGGGTCCGACACGAAGCGCTTCTGCATCGGACGATCCAGCAGCAGATAGGCCAGGGACAGCAGACTCATCCCCTGGTGATGCGCCATGTAGGACCGCACCACCGTGCTCGTTTCCCCGCGTCGTTGACGTGACGGGGTGTAATCGATGGCTTCATAAAAGCCGAATTTTCCTTCAAGCCCTACTGTGGCGAGGCGTTGCAGATTCTGACATGCCGCTTCAGGCGCCACCATCAATGCCAGCGCCGAGGCATAGGGAGCAACGACCAGGTCCTCCGCCAGTCCGCGTTTGAGCCCCAGTCCGGGCACGCCGAACGCGCGGTACTGGTAGTTGAGATGAACGTCGACCGTGTTGTAACCGGATTCCGACATGCCCCACGGCACGCCGCGCAGTCCCCCATACTCGATCTGTCGCTGCACCGCCGCCTGATAGGTCTGATCGAGCAGCGTGTTCTCGTAGTTGGGCATCACTAGGAGCGGCATCAGGTACTCGAACATCGAACCGCTCCACGACAGGAGAATCGGCTCGCCACCGGCGGACGTGAGCAGGCGCCCGAGGGCGAACCAGCCCTCCTGTGGCACTTGCCCCTGCGCAATCGCGACGAATTTGATCAATCTCGCTTCCGAGGCCAGCAGGTCGTAGTAACTCGCGTCGCGCCGCAGCTCATCCACGTTGTACCCGATCGCCAGCAGCCGCGACGCCTTGTCGTACAGGAAGTCGTACTCCATGTGCGCAAACTCACTGGCTTGCAGGGCCAGGCGCTCGACCGCCGCTAGCCGCTGCCCGGCGCGACGGCTGGCTTCCGTGATCAGCCGCCGAAGCTCATCCAGCCACTCGCGCTCTGCGGGTGTCGCATTACTCGCAATGGCCGGTAGCCGCTCCACCTCAAGTTTGGCCAGTTCGCGCAGCGTTGAGATCTCGCTGATACCGGGGTAGTCGCTGAGCCCACTCGGCGCGGCGGGCAGCAATAGCCACGGGGCGAGAAACGTCAACTCATCGAGAGCGGCGCGGCATTGCCGGGCCAGCGTCCGTGCCCACCAATTCGCATCGGTCTCAGAAGCCGTCTCGGAAATTACCGCGCTGGCGTGATTCAGGGTCGGGCGGTGCACGGAATCGTCATGTGCTTCACTGTACACTTCGGTTTCTGCGCGCCGTCTTCCCTCGGCTAATACCCGCTCGCTACCCTTTTGAGACAACTTCTCGAAGACAGCATCGAGGCTGCCGGCAAACTCCTCCGCGCGTGTCGCCAGCCGGTCAAGGGTGAGCCGCGCCGCCGCGAGCGTGGTTGGCCGGGAATCGCAGGCGGAGTCCAGATCTTTCTGAAATGGAGCGAGCGCAGCCGGCGTGGCGCCTCCCACGGCATCCGCCAGTATCCCCAGCGTGTCGCGCAGGCCTTCAAACCAGCGTGCCTCCAGGATCGGGCGATCGGGTAGCGCGAGCAGGCCCGGGCGCAAGGTCAGCAGATGACCCGCGAGGTTGCCGCTGTCCACCGTCGAAACGTAGGCTGGGTGCAGCGGTTTCAGCGATAGCGTGTCGTACCAGTTGTAGAAGTGGCCGCGGTGCCGTTCCAGGGATTGCATCGTGTGCAGCGCACGGCGAGTGCGCTCGATGAGTTGTCCGGCCGGAATGTAACCGAAGTCGTACGCCGACAGATTCGCGAGCAGCGCCAGCCCCATGTTGGTCGGCGACGTGCGGTGCGCCACCGCGGCACCGCGATACTCCTGATAGTTATCCGGCGGCAGCCAATGATCTTCCGGGCCGACGAAGGTCTCGAAGAACGCCCAGGTCTTGCGCGCCAGCTTGCGCAGGAAGAAGGTCTGGTCGGCCGTCAGCCTGGCTTCACGGCGGGCGAGCGGCCGGCTGATCCACCAGGCGATGGCGGGCGAGACCAACCATAAGACCAGTATCGGTCCCGCCACGACCAGCACGGCCGGACTCGACAGCACCAGAACCAGCGTCGCGCCAATGGCGATCGCCGGGGCGGCCCACATCGACTGGAAAGAAGCGGCGAGGTCCGTGCGGCCGTTGCGATCCGATTCACTCGATGGATTCCATTCGAGAAGTCGCTTGTGCGTGATCAGCATCCGTCCCGCCGTGCGCACAATCGCATCCAGGCTGAAGACCGCCTCATAGGGAAGGCACGCGAGTGCAAAGGCCGCCTGGGCGAGGCGCCGGCCGACGTCGCGCACGACGGAAGCGAGATGCTGAGTCAGTAGCACGTCGATCGGCTTCTGGAACAGCTCCAGCGTCGAGGCCAACAAGGACGGGATCAGGATGATTCCGATTACCGCCAAGGTCCAGAACCAGGCCGATGCCAAGTCCGTCCAACCCAGCAGCAACAGCAGCGTCAACGCCACCGGCACGAGACTGCGCCGCAGGTTGTCGAAGAGTTTCCATTGCGACAGCCACGACAGCGGGTTCTTCTGCCGGCGTGCACCGGGACCGGGAACGCGCGGCAGCAGCCAGCCGGCAAGCTGCCAATCGCCGCGAATCCAGCGGTGCCGGCGGCTCACGTCCGCGCTGTAACGAGACGGGTATTCCTCGTACAACAACACGTCACTCACCAGCCCGGCGCGCGCGTAACAACCTTCCAGAAGATCGTGGCTGAGGATGCGGTTCTCGGGAAAGCGATCCTTGAGCGACCGCTCGAACGCATCGATATCGTAGATGCCCTTGCCAATGAACGAGCCCTCACCGCACAGGTCCTGGTAGACGTCGGAGACGGCGCGCGTATAGGGGTCGATGCCCGGCTCATCCCCGTACAAGCGGGCATAGCGCGAGCGCCTCGTGCCGGGCAGGCTCACGCCCATGCGCGGCTGCAGGATGCCGTAGCCCTCACCGACACGCTGCTTGTCTTCGTTGTAGCGCGCGCGATTCAGCGGGTGCGCCAGGGTTCCCGCAAACTGGCGCGCCGCGTCGCGCGGGAGTTGCGTATCGGTGTCAAGGGTAATGACATACTTCACGTTCGCTAACACATCGGTGTTACCGACGACCAGCGAGAAGCGATCTCTAGCAGATTGATGCAAAACCCCCTCTCCCTCCGGGAGAGGGCCGGGGTGAGGGCGTTCATATTCTGATACACCATCATTTTTAATATCCCCCTCATCCCTACCTTCTCCCTGAGGGAGAAGGGGAGATAATTTTTTCGTCGCCTTGTCAGAGATATCATGTGCGCCGCCGCGCAGCAGTGCATTCAAATCCGCCAGCTTCCCGCGCTTGCGCTCGTAGCCCATCCAGATCCGGT
>CAYHES010000193.1:0-5011 GCA_964355495.1 uncultured Acidiferrobacterales bacterium | reverse complement strand
CCGGTTCGGTCTTGGCGACCACCAGCAGGCCGGAGGTTTCCTTGTCGAGACGGTGCACGATGCCGGCGCGCGCCAGCTTGTTGAGCGTGGGCGCATGGTGCAGCAGCGCATTCAGCATCGTACCCTCCGGGTTGCCGGCGCCGGGATGCACCACCAGCCCGGCGGGCTTGTTGATGACTAGCAGGTCGTTGTCTTCGTACACGATGTCGAGCGGGATCGCCTGCGCCGCCCAGTCGCCGGCCGGCGCCTGGGGAACGAGAATCTCCACGCGCTCGCCGCCGCGCACCTTGGCGCTGGCGCGCGGTACCCGGCCTTCGACCTGCACGCGCTCGGCGCGGATCCACAGTTGCAGGCTGGCGCGCGAATGCCGCGGCAAGAGTCGCGCCAGCGCCTGGTCGAGGCGCAGGCCGGCGGCATCGGCCGGAAGCACAACGGTGAGCCTCTCTTCGGGTGCGTTCACGCGACCGCCATGGATGGCGGGAGCGCCGGAAACGCAGGAGCAGTTTTCCGGCCGACGGCCTGACCCGGCCTGGCCCGCACTTCCGCCCGGTCCGGGGTTCGGGGTATGCTTGGCGTCTCGATCCTCACCTTGTCAGCTCCCCGCATGCGGTATTTCCCGGTTTCCATTCTGATTCTGTTGCTTCTCGTGTTGTCCGGCTGCGCCTCGCTGGACGAAGACCCGACCAAGGGCTGGTCGGCGCAGCGCCTTTATACCGAAGGCAAGACCGCGCTGGCAAACAAGGAATACACCACCGCCATCGGGCACTTCGAGAAACTCGAGGCGCGTTACCCCTATGGGCCGTACGCCGAGCAGGCCATGCTCGAAATTGCCTACGCCTATTACAAGAGTGACGAGATGGCCTCGGCCATTGCCGCCGCCAATCGCTTTCTCCGCACCCACCCCACGCATCCGCACGTGGACTATGCGTATTATCTCAAGGGGCTCGCGAGCTTCGATGAAGAACGCAGCTCGCTTGAAAAAATATTCGGCACCGGCGATCCCGCGAAGCGTGACCCCAAGGCCCTGCGCGAGGCGCACGAAGCCTTCAAGGAAGTCGCGCAGCGCTTCCCCAAAAGCAAGTACGCCGAGGACAGCCGCAAGCGCCTGGTCAGCCTGCAAAACGCCATGGCCATGAGCGAAGTGCATGCCGCAAACTATTATTTCTCGCGCGGCGCGTATGTCGCGACCGTGAACCGCACCAAGAACGTGATCGAGAATTACCAGCGTACCCCGGCCGTGGAAGAGGCGCTCGGCCTGCAGGCCCTTTCCTACCGGGAGATGGGACTGGCGAGCCTCATGCACGACACGCGTCGGGTATTGGAGAAGAACTTCCCGGCCAGCCGCTACCTGAAAAAACTTGAGACCTCGAAGGACAGATAACTTAAAGCCAGGTACAAGATACAAGGTTCAAGATACAAGTGAAGGCAACAGCTTGCCGGCCCACAGCTACCGACCGAATACTGGTTTACTTGTATCTTGTATCTTGAACCTTGTATCTGATTTTATATGGCTTCCGGGCCGGTCTCGCCGGTGCGGATGCGGATTACCTGTTCGACTGAATAGACGAAGATCTTGCCGTCGCCGATCTTGCCGGTACGCGCGGCATTGCTGATCGCCTCGATGCAGCGCTCCAGTTGATCTTCCTTCACCACCATCTCGAGCTTCACCTTCGGCAGGAAATCCACGACGTACTCAGCGCCGCGGTAAAGCTCGGTATGGCCCTTCTGCCGGCCAAAGCCCTTGACCTCGGTCACGGTCATGCCGGTAACGCCGATCTCGGACAGCGCCTCGCGCACGTCGTCGAGTTTGAAAGGCTTGATGATGGCTTCGATCTTCTTCATGGCGGGCCTGGTAAATGATTGTTGTGCGAATGAAGTTATCCGGGCGGGGGCGGATTTGCAAGTAGGCGGCAGATCGAGCAAGAGACTTTCTCCTGCTCCCCCTCTCCTGGGGGAGAGGGATGGGGTGAGGGCCGGTCAGCGCAGACTCAGGGCCCCTACTTCTCCTTGTAGCCGGACGTGATCGGGTAGCGCCGGTCACGGCCGAAGGCGCGGCGCGTGATGCGCACGCCGGGCGCCGCCTGACGGCGCTTGTATTCGTTGCGATCCACCATGGCCGCTACGCGCCGCACGCTGGCCGCATCGAAACCGGCGGCGATGATCGCTTCCGGCGGCTGGTCGCGTTCCACATAGCGCTCCAGGATCGGGTCGAGCACGTCATAGGGTGGCAGCGAATCCGAGTCCTTCTGGTCCGGCGCCAGCTCGGCCGAGGGCGCGCGTTCGAACACGCGGCGCGGGATTACCGGTCCCAACCGGTTTCTGTACTCCGCCAGCCGATAGACCATGGTCTTGAACACATCCTTGATCGCGCCGTAGCCGCCGGCCATGTCGCCGTACAGCGTGGCGTAGCCCACCGCCATCTCGCTCTTGTTGCCGGTGGTGAGCACCATCTTGCCGGTCTTGTTCGACACCGCCATGAGCAGCGTGCCGCGGATGCGCGCCTGGATGTTCTCCTCGGTGACGTCGGCGGAAAAACTGCTCCTGCGTTTTCCGCACTTCCGCCATCCATGGCGGTCGCGTTCCCGGCCCTGGAACTCGTCTTTCAGTTGCGCCATGAACGCCTCGAACATCGGCTCGATGGAGATGCTGTGGTAGGTCACGCCCAAGGCCTTGGCCTGGGCGGCGGCGTCTTCGAGACTCATGGTGGCGGTGAAGCGCGACGGCATCATCAGCGCCTCGACGCGTTCAGCGCCAAGCGCATCCACGGCGATGCACAGCGTCAACGCCGAGTCGATACCGCCAGACAGGCCGATGGCGACTCCCGGGAAGCGGTTCTTGCCCACATAATCGCGCACACCCAGCACCAGCGCATGGTAAATTTCCTCTTCCAGCGAAGGGTTCGGCAGGAGCGGCTGCGGCTTGGGCACGGCCTTGCCATGCTTATATTCTACCTCGACCAGATATAACCCTTCCTCAAACGCCGGGCAACGTTGCGTCACCGTGGCCGCTCCTGCACGTCCTGCGCTCGCGGCACTTGTCCATCCATGGACATCGCCGTGTGCATCGGTAACGAACGACGCACCGTCGAACACCAGCTCATCCTGCCCGCCGACCAGATTCACATACACCAGCGGTACACCGGCCTCGCGCGCGCGCGTCGCAACGATGGCTTCGCGCTCGTGGCTCTTCTCCATGTGGTAGGGCGAAGCGTTCAGCGTGAGCAGCAGGCGCGCGCCGGCATCGACCGCCTGGCGCACCGGCTCCGGCTGCCACACGTCTTCGCAGATGGTGAGCCCGACCGGAATGCCGCCGATCTCGACCACGCAGGCAGCGCTGCCCGGCGCGAAGTAACGCTTCTCGTCGAACACGCTGTAGTTGGGCAGAAGCTGCTTGCGGTAGGTGGCGTGCACGCGCCCGTCGCGCAACAGCGAGGCAGCGTTGAACAACTGGCCGTGCTCGGTTTGCGGATGCCCGAGAATCACGTCAATGCCACGCGCCTCGCGCTCGATGCGCCGCAGACTCTCCTCCACCTGCTGCATGAGCGCCGGGCGCAACAGCAGGTCTTCGGGCGGATAGCTGGTGAGCGTCAGCTCGGGAAAGACAATGGCGTGCGCCTTGAGCTGGTCGCGCGCCTGCCTGGCTGCGGCGATCACGCGCTCGGCATTGCCGGCGACATCGCCCACCAGCAGATTGAGCTGGGCGATGACCAGGCGCAGGGTGGATGTCATGGTTGAAAATACTCAACGCAAAGACGCGAAGACGCGAAGTAAATATTTGCGTTGTGCGTCAATTCTCTTTGCGCCTTTGCGTCTTTGCGTTGAGTTGTCCGGATCACGCGCCGAGCACCGCGCGCATGCGCGCACCCATCTCGGTGGGAGAATGCACGGTATGCACCCCGGCCGCCTCGAGCGCGCAAAATTTCTCGTCGGCCGTGCCCTTGCCGCCCGAGATCACGGCACCGGCATGGCCCATGCGCCGCCCGGGCGGCGCGGTGACGCCGGCGATGTAGGCCACCACCGGCTTGCGGACATGCTGCTTGATGAACTCGGCGGCCTGTTCTTCCTCCTGGCCACCGATCTCGCCGACCATAATGATGCCCTTGGTCTGCGGGTCGTCTTGAAAACGGCGAATGCAATCAATGAAGCCCATGCCGTGAATCGGATCGCCGCCGATGCCGACGCAAGTGCTCTGGCCGAGACCGGCGAGCGTGGTCTGGTGCACGGCTTCGTACGTGAGCGTGCCGGAGCGCGACACGATACCGATCGCGCCCGGCTTGTGGATCGCGCCTGGCATGATGCCGATCTTGCATTCGCCGGGCGTGATGACGCCCGGACAGTTCGGACCGATGAGCACGGCGTCCGGATAATTCCTGAGCGCGGCCTTCACCTTGAGCATGTCGAGCACCGGTATACCCTCGGTAATGCACACGATCACCTTGATGCCGGCATCCGCCGCTTCCAGGATCGAGTCGGCGGCAAATGCCGCCGGCACGTAGATCATGCTCGCCTCGGCGCCGGCGCCGTGCACCGCGTCGCGCACGGTGTTGAACACCGGCAGATTCAGATGCGTTTGCCCGCCCTTGCCGGGCGTCACGCCGCCGACCATTTGCGTGCCGTAGGCAATCGCCTGCTCGGAATGGAACGTGCCCTGCTTGCCGGTGAAGCCCTGGCAGATGACTTTGGTGTTCTTGTTGACCAGTATGCTCATCGTAGTCCTGTGTTTATTTATTAAAAAAAACTCAACGCAGAGGCGCGGAGAAAAAAGAACTAATTCAGAAACACATGCATTTCTCCGCGTCTCTGCGTTGGGTTGTCGAAGCTAGTGTAGTGTTGCGTTCTGTTTGGTACTTATAACTTCCCGGAGCCCCCTGTAGGTCGGGCTTTAGCCCGACATGTCGGCCTGAAGGCCGACCTACATGACGAACAAGCAATGTTCCTTCAAGAGTGCAACACTACACTAGCGTGCCACCGAAGCGACGACGCGCTTCGCCGCTTCGGTCAGGCCCTCGGCC
>CAYHES010000192.1:4048-5040 GCA_964355495.1 uncultured Acidiferrobacterales bacterium | reverse complement strand
AGACGCCATTACCCAGACCATTATCAACATGCGTTAACAACAGTCGCGAGTGGTGAGTCGAGAGTCGCGAGCATCGAAGCCCGCCGTCTTCTGACTCACGACTCTCGACTCACGACTCGGGACTGATTTATGGACAGAATGCTCTACATCGCCATGACCGGCGCCAGCCAGACCATGCTGGCGCAGACCGCGAACACGCACAACCTGGCGAACGCCAGCACCACGGGCTTCCGCGCCGATCTGGAGGCGTTCCGCGCCATGCCGGTGTACGGCCAGGGTCATCCGTCGCGGGTGTACGCCATGGCCGAACGCCCGGGCACGGACCTGTCGTCCGGCACGGTCACCGCCACCGGCCGCGAACTGGATGTTGCGGTGAACGGCGACGGCTGGCTCGCGGTGCAGGCCGCGGATGGCAGCGAGGCCTACACACGGGCCGGCGACCTGCGTGTCTCGAGCAACGGTCAGCTCGTGAACGGCGCCGGGCGTCCGGTGCTGGGCAATGGCGGGCCGATCGCCATCCCGCCATCCGAAAAGATCGACATCGGTGTGGATGGAACCATTACCTCGCGCGCGCTCGGCCAGGCGCCGAACACGCTGGCGGCGGTGGATCGCATCCGCCTGGTGAATCCGCCCAAGGCCGATCTCATGAAGGGCGCGGACGGCCTGATGCGCCTGCGCAACGGCGAACCGGTTGCGCCGGACGTGAACGTGCGGCTCGTCGCCGGCAGCCTCGAATCGAGCAACGTGAACGCCGTCGAGGCGATGGTGAACATGATTACCCTGTCGCGCCAGTTCGAGATGCAGGTGAAGGCGATGAAAACCACCGAAGAGATCGACCAGTCGGCCGCGCAAATCCTGCGCATGAACGGATAACCCCCGTAGGAGCGGGGGGGGGGGGGGGCGGGGGGGGGGGCCGGGGGGCCCCCCCCCCCCCACCAAAAAAAAAAAGAAAAAAAAGGAGAGAACGCCCAGGGCCCACGCCACAACCAAGG
>CAYHES010000192.1:2279-4038 GCA_964355495.1 uncultured Acidiferrobacterales bacterium | reverse complement strand
CTCAAACCACCCCCACCATCACCCCCCCCCGGCCCCCCCAACACCCCCCCTCCCCCCCCCCCCCCCCGCGGGGGGGGGGGGGGCGGCCGCCCCCCCCCCCCCCCCCCCCCGCTCCTACAAAATAAACGAGAGGAATAGAAAATGAATCAGGCATTGTGGGTAGCGAAGACCGGCCTTGAAGCCCAGCAGACACGCATGGGTGTCATCACCAACAACCTGGCGAACGTCAACACCACCGGGTTCAAGCGCGACCGCGCCATTTTCGAGGATCTCATGTACCAGACCGTGCGCCAGCCCGGCGCGCAGACCTCGCAGAATTCGCAGTTGCCGTCCGGGCTCATGCTCGGCACCGGCGTGCACACGGTGGCGACCGAGAAGCTGTTCACCCAGGGCAATATCGTGCAGACCGGCAATTCATTCGATATCGCCATCAGCGGTCGCGGTTTCTTTCAGGTAACGCGGCCGGATGGCACCACCGGCTACACGCGCGACGGTTCGTTCCAGGTGGACAGCCAGGGTCAGATGGTCACGTCGAGCGGTTTTATCGTGCAGCCCGGCATCACCGTGCCGCAGGGCACGCTGAGCCTGACGGTCGGCGCCGACGGCACCGTGTCGGCACTGGTGACCGGTAATGCCGCGCCCACCCAGATCGGCACCCTGCAACTCGCCGATTTCATCAACACCGCCGGCCTGCAGCCGATCGGCAACAATTTGTCCCTGGAGACGGCCGCGAGCGGCAGCCCGCAGGCCGGCAACCCGGGCCTGAACGGCCTCGGTACCCTGGTGCAGGGTTCGGTGGAAAGCTCGAACGTGAACGTGGTGGAAGAACTGGTGAACATGATCGAGACCCAGCGCGCCTACGAGATGAACTCCAAGGCGATTTCCACCACGGCATCGATGTTGCAATACCTGAACAACAACATATAACGCGCCGGAATTTTGGCGCGCGACGGAGCTTACCCATGAAGCACACGACATTCGGCAAGACGGCAAGCGGCAATATGCCGGCGATGGCAATCGCCGTGCTGCTCTCGGCCTGCAACGGCATGCCGGAGCGCGACCCGGCCTATGCCGGCGCCCGCCCGGTGTCGCCGGCGGCGAACGCCGAGGTGACCGGCAGCCTCTACCATGTCTCGACCGGTATCGTGCTGTACGAGGATCCGCGCGCGCGCCGCATCGGCGATATCCTCATCATCAAGCTGGTGGAAAGCACCAACGCCACCAAGAGCGCCAGTACCAACACCAAGAAAGAAAACGCGGTGAGCATCATCAATCCCAGCCTGTTCGGCACCAGCGCGGTATGGGACGCGCCGCGCCGCGCGCCGTTGATCAACACCAACAATCTGGATCTGAGCGCCACGCTCAGTTCCAACCAGGATTTCAAGGGCGATGGCGGCAGCAGCCAGAAGAACAGCCTGAGCGGCAGCATCAGCGTGACCGTGACCGAGGTGCTGACCAACGGCAACCTGTTGGTGCGCGGCGAGAAGCTCATCGGCATCAACCAGGGCCACGAGTTCGTGCGCCTGTCCGGCATCGTGCGCGCGCAGGACATCCAGCCCGACAACTCGGTGCTGTCCACACAGGTTGCGGATGCGCAGATCAGTTACGGCGGCAAGGGCGCCCTGGCCGATTCCAACGGACACGGCTGGCTCACGCGCTTCTTCCTGAGCTCGTGGTGGCCCTTCTAAATGAAGATTTTTTCCTAATCCCCTCTCCCCGGAGGGGAGAGGCCCGGGAGAGGGGCGCAAGATTCAGGATG
>CAYHES010000192.1:0-2179 GCA_964355495.1 uncultured Acidiferrobacterales bacterium | reverse complement strand
GGGGAGAGGGGAAGAAAGTGTGTAGTACGTAGGTTGGGCTGAGCAACGCGAAGCCCAACAAGGAAAGTTAACAACGGCGTTGGGCTTCACTTCGTTCAGCCCAACCTACATGAAGTCGGTGAGGTTATGACAATGCGACACAAATTGTTTTGCGTCATGGCGGTGCTGCTGGCATGCGGCCCGGCCCAGGCCGAGCGCATCAAGGACATCGCCTCGATTGCCGGCGTGCGCAACAACCAACTGGTGGGTTACGGCCTGGTGGTCGGACTGGATGGCACCGGCGACCAGACCACGCAGGCGCCGTTCACCACCCAGAGCCTGAAGAACATGCTCCAGCAGTTCGGCATCGCCTTGCCGGCCGGCGCCAACCCGCAGCTCAAGAACGTCGCGGCGGTATCGCTGCACGCCACGTTGCCGCCCTTCACCAAGCCCGGCCAGACCATCGACGTGACCGTGTCCACCATCGGCAACGCCAAGAGCCTGCGCGGCGGCAGCCTGTTGATGGCACCGCTCAAGGGCGCGGATGGCAATGTGTACGCGGTCGCCCAGGGCAGCCTGGTGGTGAGCGGTTTCGGCGCCGAGGCCAAGGATGGTTCGAGGGTCAGCGTGAACATTCCGAGCGCCGGGCGTATTCCGAACGGCGCGATCGTGGAGCGCGCCGTACCCAGCCCGTTCGCACTCGGCGACAGCCTGGTGTTCAACCTGAACACACCGGATTTCACCACCGCGCAGCGCGCTACGGCCAGCATCAATGCCGCGCTCGGCGGCAACATGGCACAGTCCATCGACGCCACCTCCATCCGCGTGAGCGCGCCGCCCGACAGCACACAGCGCGTGGCGTTTGCCTCGATGCTGGAGAATCTGACGCTCGAACCGGGCGAGGCGGCGGCGCGCGTGATCGTGAATGCGCGCACCGGCACGGTGGTGATCGGCCGCAATGTGCGCGTGCTGCCGGCGGCGGTGTCGCACGGCAGTCTCACCGTCACCATCACCGAACGCGCGGTCGTGAGCCAGCCGGCGCCGCTGTCCGCCGGCACTACCCAGGTGATTCCGAAGTCCGACATCGAGGTGAAGGAAGAAGCGCGCAGCATGTTCGTATTCAGCCCCGGCGTGTCGCTGGATGAAATCGTGCGCGCCGTGAACAACGTCGGCGCCGCGCCCGGCGACCTGGTCGCGATCCTCGAAGCGCTGCGCAGCGCCGGCGCGCTGCGCGCCGAGCTGATCGTAATTTAGTTGTAGGAGCGGCCTTCTGGCCGCGATGATCGCGGCCAGAAGGCTGCTCCTACAGGAGACGTGCAGTCCGTGTAGGGCGCAATGAGCCTAAGCGAATTGCGCCGTATGTAGAAATGATCCGGCGGGTTACGCCGCTTCGCGGCTAATCCGCCCTACGAAACTGATCGTGATATGAATGTAGGAGCGATGATCGCGGCCAGAGGCCGCTCCTACAGGAGACAATGATGATGAAGCCGATCGACCCAAACGTAACCATGGCCGCCGACGTGCGGGGCCTGGCCGGCCTGAAGCGCGCCGCGAAGGATGCGCAGTCCTCGCCGGAAACGCTCAAGCAGGTGGCGAGCCAGTTCGAGGCGCTGTTCATGCACATGATGCTGAAGAGCATGCGCGAGGCCAGCTTCGGCGACGACCTGTTCGGCAGCGAGCAGAGCAATTTCTACCGTGACATGTACGACCAGCAGCTTTCCATGACACTCGCCAGGAAACACGGTCTCGGCCTGGCCGATGTGCTGGTGCGCCAGCTTGGTGGCGACCGGCTCATGGCGGCCGTGACCGGCGAGACTGGTAAGGACAATAGCGCGCTCACCCTGGATCGACTGCGTGCGCTCGCGCCGGCGGAAGCACCGGACAAGCGCGCCGCCGATCCGACCGCATTCGTGCGCAAGCTCTGGCCGCACGCCGAGCGCGCCGCCAGCAAGCTCGGCGTGGCGCCGGAGGCGATTGTCGCCGTGGCCGCGCTCGAAACTGGCTGGGGCGGTGCAGTCATGCAGCGCCCCGACGGACGCAGTGCGAACAATCTGTTTGGCATCAAGGCTGACGCAAACTGGAGTGGTGCACGCGTCAGCGCCAACACGCGCGAATTCGTGAACGGTACGACGGTCACGCGCCGCGAGACGTTCCGCGCCTACGACTCGATTGCAGACAGCGTGGAGGATTTCACGCGCTT
>CAYHES010000191.1:0-5062 GCA_964355495.1 uncultured Acidiferrobacterales bacterium | reverse complement strand
AACAAATATACTCGGCAGGGACCGTTGCGACAACCGCTGTCGCCGTGCCTGATTATTTCAACGAACTTCCCTCAATGCGAGGTTGATATCGTCGATATCGAGGGCCTCCGGGTTGAAATCCCCGCCGATCCATTCGCGCATCTCCTCGTGTTCTTCGTGCTTCGGATCGCGCAGCACTTCGAGCAGGTGCTCGTATCCCCAGGGACCGCCGCAGTCATCGGGCGGGCAGGCGCGCTTGCCGGCGGTGCAGCGCGGGTAACGCATGCGCGGTTCGGGCGCCAGTGCTTTCTCGATCTTGAGATCGTGCTCCCAGCCGTCGCCGAAGTCGTATTCGTAGATCAGCTTGTCGCCTTTGCCGACGAGCTGGTCGAGCCGCACGGTGCGCTCGTTCTTAAACATGTCGGGAAATGCACGGCTGGCTGTGCCGTACTGCACCATGCCCTGCCGGAACGCGTGCATGTGGCTGTTGGTCCAGCCCATGACCGTTTGCAGAATGTGGTGCAGTTTGTCGAGCTTGATGTCGGCGGGGACTTCGATGCGCCGCCAGACCGGCGGGGCGAT
This sequence comes from uncultured Acidiferrobacterales bacterium, assembly GCA_964355495.1. Classification (GTDB taxonomy): domain Bacteria; phylum Pseudomonadota; class Gammaproteobacteria; order Acidiferrobacterales; family UBA6901; genus UBA6901. The sequence continues at coordinate 4,501 of CAYHES010000191.1, read as the reverse complement.
ATGCCGCAGCGTGACCTTGATTTGATAGATCTGTGTTTTGCCTTTGCTCACCGTTGTTTCTCCGTTTCGTTGTAGCGTTGTGCCGCCCGGCGCAGCTTCTCGGCCACTTCACGGCGGAGCGACGCCGGCGCCATGACTTCGACATCCGGGCCGTGCTTCAGGATATCAAGGACCAGCTCGCGGTCGTCGGAATAGGGGATTTCGAGGAGGTAGTGGTTTCCGTCGTAGCGGCCCTTCTGCTCGGGGTGCCAGCGTTCGTCGGCCACCCAGCGGGCGCGTTCCGGCGAGAAGCGCAGTATGGCTTTTCTTTTCGGGCGGCCGGCGAAGATGCCGTAGCTGGTCGTGAAATGACGGTTGAGACTCTCTTCGGGTAGGTCCTTCGTGCGCTGATCGAGCAGGTGCGGTGCGCGGATGCGCTCGACGGCGAAGGTGCGCAACGCACGTTTGCCGTGATCCCAGGCATCGAGATACCAGTTGTCGCGGTAATGCACGAGCCGTTGGGGCGAGGTCCGCCGCGCGGTGATGTCGCCGCGGCCGCGGCCGTGATACTGAAAGCACAGGCGCTTGCGGGTGAGCAGTGCGTGTGCCACCTGCCGGAAGCAGGCCGGTTCGGCGCTGCGCGTGGCCTGTGCGAGGATGCGTATGCGGCGCCTGATTTCCCCGGGCGCCTGGTCTTTGCCTTCAAGCAGCGACTGGATGCGCTCCTTAAGCGGCGCGATGTGCGGGGAGAGCAGGCCGGGTTCGAGGTGTTCGAGAAAATGGTGGAAGGTGAGGAGGGCGTGGACTTCGCGGCTGCTGAACCACAGCCCGGGCAGTTCGTGGCGTGCCTCGCCTGGCTCGGGCTCCCCCAGCCGGTATCCGCCGAGATTGCGGTCGTGGACGATCGGGGCGTTCAGCCGGTCGCGCAGCAGGGCGAGATCGCGATTGAGCGTGGCGCGGGTGACACCGCATTCCTCACACAGGCGGCGCGAAGACACCACGCGCCGCGCGCGCAGCAGGGCTTCGATTTGGTAAAGCCGCTCGGTCTGTCCCACCCTGGCCTCCCCGACAAGACCTTAATTCTTGTCGGGGCAATATGGAGCAAACCACGGGTTCTGGCAATCGGGCGGGCTTCAGCCCGATAGGCCATGGCATTCCTGCTTGTCGGCCTGAAGGCCGACCTACAGTTGGTTTCGATTGGCCGCGATTTGGTGCGCAGGGCGCACCCTACGTTATTCCCTTGAGAGAAGAGGGCATCGCCCACCCGGTGTGCCGGTCGAAGCCGCATGTGGTGGGCGATGCTCGCCCTGCAAACCCGGCATTGTCGGTGGCGCTCTGTTTAGTCGAGTTTGAGGCGCTGGCGGAGGCGTTCGATCAACGCCTCGTTGCCCGGCATTTTGCGCTCGCGCATGCCGCGCTCGAGCTGGGTGAGCAAGGCCTCGACCAGCTCGCGGCCGTCGGGCGTTTTCACCGCCTGGCGCGGGGTCTTGTTGCCGAGCATGGGGATCTTTGTGTCGAGCCAATTGTTGTAGTGGGCTTCGAGGTGCTCCGCAAGCGCTGCCTGCACGTCCGGGTTGGATTCGAGGGCCTCCTGTTCCGCACGTTGCTGTTCCGTCTTTCCGGGTGCACCGCGCGCGAGCATGGCCTCGGGCGATTCGATGACGGCGGTGCGGTAGCGGGCGTTTGGCCCCAGCAGATTTTTTGCCTGGGTCTTGAACTTGTTTGCGCGTTTCTCCGAGTTGACTTCCACCGTGAGCGTGTCACCGTCGATGCGGATGTTGCCGATGATCGTGTTGTTCCAATCCTTGTGTTGTTTGTTGCCGCGCTGGAGCCAGGAGAATTCGATCTTGCGCAGCAAGCCGTGTGCATCGTGCTCCGCACCGGCCAGCAGCTCGGCATCGGTCGCATCGAGCGCCAGGCCCTTGAGCGCGTCGAAGGCCGTCTGCGGCGAGTCGATGTCGTAGATCAGCTTGTGGAACAGCAGCGGGTCGTCATCGGTGTTGCGCAACTCGGGCGCTCGCGGGTTGCGCAGCGGCTCGATCAGGTCGTGATAGACGGCGAACATTTCGAGGTCGTACTCCCTGAGCAGCGCGGGGGTGACCGGCTGCTTCGACGAGACAATTTCTTTTCGCAGCGCCAGGATCGGCGCCTTGTGGATCGGCGGGATCAGCAGCGGCGCACAGCCTTCGATTTGGGCTAGTTCGTCGAGCACCACCACCTGCGCGAACAGGATGTCGCCCGGCTTGGCGTTCCCGGAGCCCCTGTGTTCGATCACGTGCCGTTCCTCGCCGCTCATGATGTCGCGCAGCACGAAACCCTTGCCGGGTTCGCATCTGACGATGTCGTGAAAACTGAACGGCGCCGCGTGGCAGGCCTCGAGAAAACGGCGCGCGAGGGGATCGAGGCGGCCGCCGTGCTTCTTGAGGTACGCCTGAGTGACGGTAAGTTCCGTGCCCTCACCCTCGGCAACGGCTCCCGGCGTTGCGTGCGGGTCCGGGAGCCAGTGGTGGTAGAACCATGGCCAGAACACCTGCACGTGCGGCGACTGGGGATCGAAGCCGGGCGCGTGTTCGTCCCACAGCACGAACTCGTCCCAGGCCTCGTAAATGGCTTCCTTGCCGTAGGTTTCAATCGCTGTGTCGAGCAGGCGCGTGATGAGACCCTCGTTCAGCTGTTTGAGCTTGCGCCAGAGGAATTCAGCACCCGTGGGCACGCTCTCCCTGGCAAGACAGCAATGCTTGTATTTCTTGCCGCTGCCACAGGGGCAAGGGTCATTGCGTCCGGGTTTCATGTTGCCCTCAGTCAGCGAGCAGCGCCGCTGCCGCGCGCGCGATCTTGCCGCGGCTGAACAGCAGTTGCCAGCGCCGGCCGCCGAGCTGGCGCCAGAGCACGGCGGAGCGGATGCCGGCGAGCAGGGTGGCGCGCACCTTGGCGGCGATCGCCGGGTTGGCCAGGTGGCCGTGCTCGCCGCTCACCATGATGCGCGGCGTGAGCGTGCTGATGGTCTGGCTGTATAACTGTGCGAGTTTTTCCATCAGCAGCGGGTGTACGCCATCGGCCGGTGTGTCGCTCTCGAAGAACTTCATCTGCGCGCGGGCGGTATCGATGCCCTGACGTATGTCGTCCAGCATCTTCGGGTTGCGGCGCAAGCTGCCTTCGAGCTGTACCAGGGCGACAACATAGCGCGCCATTTCCATATCCGACGGCTTCGTCTTGCCGGTGAGTTTGGTGTTTAACAATTCGAGACCAAGATGCACGCCACGTGCGCCGCCGTAGATGGTGGCAACGTCCGGCGCATCGAGCGCGAGGATGCTCTGGATCGAGGTGCGCAAGGCAGCGCTATCGGTGTGGCCCTCGCGCGCCAACTGCTGCACGAGGCATGCGGATTGAAAGATTCCGGCGAGTGCCAGAACCTGGTCGTGAAACGAGCCGGCCACGCGATGTCCTCAGGGAATGTTGGTTGTGGTTCGGCCACGCGTGCGGCCGGGCGCGCATTATCGCGCGGCGGGCGGTGGGTTGTCACCGTGCACGCGGTTTACGGAGAAGTTCCGGGACCGGCGCAGGGAGGCTGATCATGTAAACCCGATGTATCTTCCGCGCTCTTTGCGCCTTTGCGGTCTCTGCGTTACGACCGGAGCCGACCGAGGCGGAAGGTAGTCAATCTTCCTTCATGCAGGCGCGCTCGACCTCGACCTTCTTCACGCCTTGCACGCCGGCGACGGCGTCTTTCATCTGCTGCACGATGGATTCGGCAAACGGGCAGTACGGCGTGGTGAGCTGCACATCGAGGTGTACGTAGTCGCCGAGAATCTCGACTTCCTGGATGAATCCCAGCTTCACGACGTCATGATGCAGCTCCGGGTCGATCACCTTGCGCAGCGCGTCAAGGACCATGGCTTCGGTAACGGCAGTAGTCATGCGGAGGCCTCCGGTACGGTATCGGGCCAGTCTAGCAGAGCCGCGCGCGAACGCCTTCTTTTGACCCCACGGCGCACTCAAGTATGCCGTTCACGGCCACAACGGCTTCACCGGCGCTTCCATCCAGTCGTGTCGCCGGCGGCGCCAGGCAATCGCCGGATTGTCCACGCGCAGCTCCGCCTCGTTGGCCGCTCCCGGCGCAAATCGTCGAGCTTGTCGCCGGCCTTCGAGCGGCCCGGGCGTGTCACCCGTTTCAATGAGCAACAGCTCATTGGGAACCTCTAAAAATTGGTAATCCCTTCTCCCTCCGGGAGAAGGCGAGGATGAGGGGATATTTAATTCATGTATTTACATCCCTCACCCTAACCCTCTCCCGGAGGGAGAGGGGATTTTTAGAGGTTCCCATATGGATATCTGGGCCAGGCTGAATACAGGTTTTGGCACTGTCTTTGCTTGGTATCTTGTACGAGAATTGAAAAAGGGATGACAGCGGACGGACAGGCAATGGACAAGACCAGTCGGAAAATCGGCGTGATCATGTCGGGCGGCGGCGCGCGCGCCGCCTACCAGGTCGGCGTGCTCAAGGCGGTCGCCGGCATCCTGC
>CAYHES010000190.1:0-5071 GCA_964355495.1 uncultured Acidiferrobacterales bacterium | reverse complement strand
TGGCGCGGCGGCCAGTAGGCCTCGTCCAGTTCCAGCGCCTTGAGCAGGCGCTTGATGACGCGGTACTGGTCTTCGCTGTCCAGAATCTGGAAGTTCTGCGGCAACCCGGCTTCCTTCCAATGAGAGCGCAGCAACCGGTGCGACAGCCCATGAAAAGTGCCGATCCACATGCCGCCGACGCCAAAGCCAAGCATGGTCTCGATGCGCCCGCGCATCTCGGCCGCCGCCTTGTTGGTGAAGGTCACCGCCAGGATGGCGTGCGGCGAGATATTCAGCACCTCCACCAGCCACGCAACCCGGTGGGTAAGCACGCGCGTCTTGCCGGAGCCGGCGCCGGCCAGGATCAGCAGCGGCCCGGGCGGGGCGGCCACCGCTTCGCGTTGGGCGGGGTTCAGGTCATCGAGCAGACGGGAGACATCCATATCGCCATCTTAACACCCCGCCCGCCGCCTATGGCGCCCCACCCCCTTCTCCCTCCGGGAGAAGGGCCGGGGATGAGGGGATAGTAAGAGCACGAAGTATCGCCTCAAGCACTACGTCCGTGTCATTCAGGACTTCATGGTTCCAGAAGCGCAACAGACGAAAACCGCGAAATTCGAGCTCACGTGATCGAATGTGGTCTGAACACCGTTGTTCCAAATGATGGCCACCGTCGATCTCGATAATCAGCTTTGCATCAAGGCATACGAGATCCGCTATGTATCGACCGATTTCCACCTGTCGACGGAATTTGTAGCCGCCACACTGGCGGTTGCGGAGATACCGCCATAACTTCCGCTCGGCGTTGGTTTGTTGTCGACGCAGGCGCCGCGCAATTGGTTTTAATCCTGTCTTCCCTGACATGATAGTTGCAATACCCCCTCACCCTGACCCTCTCCCGGAGGGAGAGGGAAATCAGCTACATGGCCCAGGACTAACTGACAGTTTCAACTTATTTCAACAGCGCCAGCCACATCTGGTTCATGCGCGTCACGAATCCGGCCGGATCGTCGAGCTGGCCGCCTTCGCTCAACAGCGCCTGCTCGAACAGAATGCGTGCCCAATCGCCAAAACGCCGATCATCGCTCTCGTCCTTGAGCCGCTGCACCAGTGCGTGCTGCGGATTGATTTCGAAAACCGGTTTGCTTCCCGGCGCCTTTTGCCCGGCCGCCTTCAGCAACCGCTCAAAATGCGCACCCAGATCGTGCGCACCGGCCACCAGGCAGGCCGGTGAACCCGTCAGCCGGTGGGTGATACGCACGTCCTGGGCCTGTTCGGTGAGCGCGGCCTTGAGACGCGCAACCAGGTCCTGGTACTCGGCCGCGACCTGCTCGTGCTGTTTCTTTTCTTCATCGGCGAGTGCGCCCAGGTCGAGGTCGCCCTTGGTCACGGACTGCAGCGGCTTGCCGTCGAATTCGGTGAGATGGGTCACCAGCCATTCGTCGATACGATCCGACAGCAGCAGCACCTCGATGCCCTTCTTGCGGAAGATTTCCAGATGCGGGCTGGATTTGGCCGCGCTGAAGGTTTCCGCCGTAATGTAGTAAATGTTCTTCTGCTCGGGCTTCATGCGCGCCACGTAGTCCGCGAGCGCGACATCCTGGGTATCCTGGCCGGAATGCGTGGACGCCAAGCGCAGCAGCTTCGCCAGGCGCTCCTTGTTGGTGGGATCTTCAATCACGCCTTCTTTCAGAACCCGGCCGAATTCTTTCCAGAAGGTCGCGTATTTCTCCGGCTCCTTCTGCGCCAGTTCGTCCAGCAGGTCCAGCAGCTTGCGCGTGGCGCCGGAACGCAGCACCTCGATGTCGCGCGAGTGTTGCAGGATTTCGCGCGAAATATTCAACGGCAGGTCGCTGCTGTCGATCACGCCGCGCACGAACCGCAGGTACGGCGGCAGCAACTGTTCGGCATCGTCCATGATGAACACGCGCTTCACATACAGCTTGATGCCGTGGCGGTGCTCGCGGTCGCCGAGATCGAAGGGCGCGCGTTGCGGCACATACAGGAGCGCGATGTATTCGTGCTTGCCTTCGACGCGCGCATGCACGTGCGCAAGCGGCGTCTCGAAATCATGCGCGACATGCTTGTAGAATTCGTCATACTCTTCCTGCTTGATCTCGGTGCGCGGGCGCGCCCAGAGCGCCGCCGCGCGGTTCACGGTTTCATCGCCCTCGGCGTTCTCCTTGGGCATCACGATCGGCAGGGTGATGTGATCGGAATACTTGCGGATGATGCCGCGCAGGCGCTGGCCATCGAGAAATTCGTCCTCGCCCTCGCGCAGATGCAGAATGACGTCGGTGCCGCGGGCCGGCTTCTCGACTGTTTCGAGCGTGTACTCGCCCTTGCCGTCCGAGATCCAGCGCACGCCGTGTTCGGCGCCCAGGCCAGCACGGCGGGTGACCAGCGTGACCGCGTCGGCAATGATGAAGGCCGAATAGAAACCGACGCCGAACTGGCCGATCAACTTGGCGTCTTTCTGCTGCTCGCCGGACAGCGAGTCCAGGAACTGGCGCGTGCCGGACTTGGCGATGGTGCCGATGTTCTCCACCACCTCGCCGCGGCTCATGCCGATGCCGTTGTCACTCAGGGTGATGGTGCGCGCCGCCTTGTCGTAGGCCACGCGAATCTTGAGTTCCGAGTCGCCTTCGTACAGGGCGTCGTCGCTGAGCGCCTCGAAACGCAGCTTGTCGGACGCATCCGAGGCGTTGGAGATCAGCTCGCGCAGAAAAATCTCCTTGTTGCTGTACAACGAATGAACCATGAGGTCCAGCAGTTGCCGGACCTCGGTCTGGAAACCGAGGGTTTCCTTGTGGGTGTCAACGCTCATGCATGCATCTCCAACTCGTTAGGAATAATGGCGGAACAGGGGAAAATTAGGGCTCTCCGGTGGGATTTTCAAGTCCGCGGGCGGCACGGACGCCTTAATCGCCTTAGCGGCTGGCTGGCGCAAAGACCGCTTGCAACTTGCCATGATTCACCGATAATTTCGCCCGGCCCGGCCCGTCTCTGTCCGGGCAACCATAACAGACCCAAACGGACAATCCTTCACCATGAAACCCATCGAACACCTGCTGGAAGTCCTGATCTTCAACAGCCGCTGGCTGCTGGCACCGTTCTACCTCGGCCTCGTGGCCGGCATCCTGATCCTGCTCATCAAGTTCGGCCAGGAATTCTTTCACCTGGTGCCACACGTGCTGAGCGGCACCGAAAGCGACATCATTCTCGCCATCCTCACGCTGGTGGACATGTCACTGGTCGCGAACCTGCTGATCATCATCATCTTCAGCGGCTATGAGAACTTTGTGTCCAAGATCGACACCGCCGGCCACGAAGACCGGCCGGACTGGATGGGCAAGGTCGATTTCTCCGGCCTCAAGATCAAGGTAATCGCCTCGATCGTTGCGATCTCCGCGATCGAACTGCTCAAGGCGTTCGTAAACGTCGATGCCGGGCTGGAGACACTGGCGGCGCAAGGCGGCGCCTGGACCTGGACCGCCGTGGACAAGTCCATTGCCTGGAAAATGGCCATCCATATTCTGCTCGTGGTCTCGGGCGTGCTGTTCGCGCTCATGGACAAGATCGCCGAAAGCACGCCCAAACACGGCAGCAAGCACTGACACAGAACCCCCGCGTTGCCCGGCGCGGGGGGTTTCTCCTGGCGCATAGCCCGTGCCAGAAACCTCCTGTTACACTCACGCCCTGAACATCCGCCACCCGGCGGGACCATAACAAACTAACCGGGGTTCACGTATGGAATGGCTTACCGATCCGCAGGCCTGGGCGGCGCTCGCCACCCTGACGGCGCTCGAAATCGTGCTCGGCATCGACAACATCATTTTCATTTCCATCCTGGTCGGGCGGCTGCCGGCGCGCCAGCGCGAGAAGGCGCGCATACTCGGTCTGGCGCTCGCCATGCTCACGCGCCTGGCGCTGCTGCTGTCGCTGGTCTGGGTGATGGGCCTGAACGCGTCGCTGTTTACGCTGCTCGGCAATGAGATCTCCGGACGTGACCTGATTCTGCTCGGCGGTGGGTTGTTCCTGCTGGTGAAGAGCACATCGGAAATCCATGAGAGCCTCGAAGGCGCGACCGAAAGCCGCAAGCACCAGGCGGTGGCGTCGTTCGGCGGGGTGCTGGTCCAGATCGCCGTCATCGATATCGTGTTCTCGCTCGACTCGGTAATCACCGCCGTCGGCCTCGCCCAGCAGATCGCGGTGATGGCGATTGCCATCGTGATCTCGGTACTGGTAATGATGTTCGCGGCGCGCGCCATCAGCGACTTCGTGGATGCGCATCCGACCATCAAGATGCTGGCGCTGGCGTTCCTGATCCTGGTCGGCACGGCGCTGATCGCCGAGGGTCTCGATTTCCATGTACCGCGCGGCTACATCTACTTCGCCATGGCGTTCTCGGTGGCGGTCGAGATGCTCAACCTGCGCATGCGCCGCCGCGCCGCGCCGGTGATATTACACAAGCCCGTCGCCGGCAAGCGCCGCGCATGATCTCCCGCTTTGCCTCCGGCGCGCGCGCGCTCGGGCCATGGCGCGCGACGCTGTTGCTGACGCTCGCCGTCACGCTGCTGCATCTGCTCGCGGCCGGGCGCGTGCCACTCAGCACCGACGAAGCGCACTACGCGCTCTACGCGCTGCACCTCGACTGGAGTTATTTCGACCACCCGCCGCTCGCGGGCTGGTTGCAGGCGCTGGTGCTGCCGTTCGCGCAGTCCGAATTCGCGCTGCGCCTCTGGCCGATCGGCCTGTCGGCCGCGACCGCGCTGGTGCTGTTCCGCTTCGCGCGCCGGCTGTTCCCGGGCGACAGCGAATGGCTGGCGTTCTGGAGCGTGGCCCTCTATCAGTCCGGCCTGTTGTTCCAGATTCTCGGCATGGCGCTGCTGCCGGAAACTCCGCTGCTGCTGTTCGCGCTGCTCGGCATGTTGGCCCTGCTCAACGCGCTCGAACGCGGGCGGCTTGCTAACTGGCTGCTGTTCGGCCTGTGCATCGGGCTCGCCGGACTCTCCAAATATACGGCGGTCACCCTGGTGTTCAGCGCCGCGTTGTTCGTGATCCTGCAACGGCGGCTCGATGTGCTGCGCAC
>CAYHES010000189.1:0-5081 GCA_964355495.1 uncultured Acidiferrobacterales bacterium | reverse complement strand
ACGCACGTTGATCATTTCAGCCATCAATGCCATCAGGATCGGTGATCACACTCAACAACAGACAAACAGGGCCTACCGCCACCGCGCCACATCCCGACTCTACCGTCAGCCGACCGGTCAGAATTCGAGCCAAGGCCGCTGTTTAGAATCGCCGCTTAGTGGATGCGCCCCTGGCTACTCATTCAAAGCTCTCGTCCACATGTCGGTCACGCTGGCGTTCTTCTTCGATTTGCTTGCTCAGACTGGCCTCCTGACGTCGTGCCCAGGCGGCCACAACAGCGTCTGCATGATTGCTGAGTTCGCAGACCAAGCGGAGGTATGGTGTGAGCATATCCGCGAGTGAACCAGACCAACTTGTCGGGCGGAAACGCGATGAAAATATTTCCAGAACAACAGCCCGGTCTGGGGCATGTTCGAGCAGATGCAGTGCCAAGGGTGACCACGCGAGTTTTTGTTGGTCGCCGTCCTTTTTGAACAGACGAACTTCCCAAGCTAGCTTTGGGTAGCGGTCGATCGGCTGTTGATCGGCCCAAGCCAGGAGTACGTTCGACTCCACACAGTTGACAGGACTGTCCTCAAGGAGGGAAAACATGCTTAAAAGAGAGTTATAACGAGAATATTTCCGACCGTTGAGTAAGATACTAAGAGCCGCTACTGGCTGAAGTTGAAACAATGTCCCGGCTAATGCACCGTAATGCCATGCTCCCGAACGGTAATCAAACAGGGCGCGGGCGAGGTTGACACACAGTGTCAGGGCCGTGTCGTAGGCATCAGTACCTTGCAGGCAAGTGACGGCGATCTCGTTAAGGCGGTAGATCAGGTTGTCGTCTTGCGTTTGAAAATCAATGCGTATGAGCAGGTCCCTGCCAAGGCCAAGAGTTTCCTGGTTGATGTCGATTTTTTCGCTCTTAAGGCTGTACAGGCGCATAGTGAATAGTTCAATTGCAACAGGAAAGCCGTCGGGCAAGTCGGCGATCGCCAACACGATCCGTCTGTAGACTGATGTCGAGATGATGTCGGTCACTCGCCCAAAGCCAAGATATTGGTACGCGCTGGCTTGAGCGAGACCGACCGTGAGAGAGGCGATAAGTCGCTGGACGCCGGTTTCATCGATATGCACCGACGCTTGGAGAAGAGGGAAATAGGGGCCGAGGATGGGATCGGTCACCGCTTCGTCCAAAAGTCGATTGGCCGTGCCGAGAGCGCGTTTGGTGGCTCCATCGATGAAGCCCCGCATCAACGAAACGTTGCGCTCCCTATTCGGGAGGGTGGCCAGCACGCTGCGAAACTGTTGCCAGAGGCCAACAAGATCGTGGGTTTCAGTAGCAAGCCCATGGCCAAATTGGCCCTGTTGTCCAGGACCATCTCGCAGAAGCTGGGGTAGGAGCTGGGCCAAGATTTCTGGCGTTCTGGCCGTCTCCCGACCGAGTTCTTCCACGATCTGGTTTACTTTCTCCCAGGCCTTTTGGTGGTCGGAATGACTGTCGTTATCCATTTCGGCATCCGCTATATCAAGAAAGTGGTATGTCCGAGAGAGAACGTAGGCATGGATTTTCGGGATCAGATCGTGCGGGCGCAATTTGGACTCTAGGCGACGTAACCGTTGGGCAAGTTCTGGAAGCATGTGGTCGTCTTCGAAACGGATGATCCTCCGTAGCGCGATCCAGCCGTCGGACCAGCCATCTTGGGCGGCCAACTCTTTGGCCAGACATTCGAGATCATCAGGAATTTCCGCCCGCATCCACAACGCCCGGAAATGTCGCGCGAAAACAGACCTGGCTTTTTCGCGGTATGGCGAAGTTGAAAGCGCAAGCTCACGTGCTAGGCCGATGGTGACGCGAAACCAAGCGACTAATTCACCGCGGGTTTTTGGTTCCCAGCCGAAATCCCGGGAGCGGGCGCCGAAACTGAAGTCATGGCCGGAACTGAAATGCCAGGCTTCCAGCATCGCGTCTAGGGCTTCCAGGGCGCAGGCCTGCAACCCAGGGTTGTCGCTGTCCAACAAACGTCGTATGAGGGCGAGACGCTGATCAGCCAGAGCATGGGTGCCAGACAGGTACAAATGGAACAACCCCTGAAAAGTACTGCGCATGGAGTTGTGATTGTGCTTTTCCGACTCTGCCGCGCAGAAGTGAGCGAGCAGAAACGTGGCCCGATCAAACAACTCAGGCTCGTAAGCGAGGGTGCGCAGTAGCGCTGCCCATTTCTGTCGGTTTGGGGCGTCCGGCGACAGGAAGGCGGTGCCATCTTCCCCGAGCGCGACCGTCTCGATAGCTTGCAGTGCAAGGCTCGGGGCAAGGGGTGCGACGTTATGGAACATGGTTATATTGAGATCGTTCAAATCGGCCGGGTTTCTGAGCCGGCCGCAAAACCAGTCTTCCGCAATTTTTCTGGCGGGCTCGCAGTCATGCAGGTACCCGAGCCTCCGGCTAAAGGATGTCAGGAGTCGATCCCTTCCTTCTTTTGAGAAGGCTTGGGTGATCAAGCTTATCGGTATGCGCTCCAAGGCTTGGCGCGCTAGTCGATTCGCGACGGCGTGTGGCAGGACTGCACGCCATCGACTTCGTCGCTGGACCAGATCGCGTGTGCGCAAGTTCCCGACATGGCGGAATAGCTCCTTGGCAGAGAGATCGGCCAGTTCTGCCAAAATGGGCAATTCGGCTACGTCGTCCTCCAAGGCCTCGCCGTCGAAGGAATAGACCAGGGAGCAGGCCTCGGCCGCGCGCATCAGTGCCTCGCCACTCTCCTGACGCTGATGGAACATGCGCTTGAACAGCTCAGTGTCGTTCAGGCTACCGAGGCTTTCGTGGTCATGGACGGTTTTGGCCAAGGCAAGCGCGACGCGGGCATTGCCGCCCGAGAACTCCGCGATGCGATGCCGATCCACTTGCGAGACCTGAGGCGTCAGGTGTTTGAGAATGTCTACGAGAATTTTCTCGGATGCTGGTTCAAGCCGAAAGACACGGGTTTCCTCCGGTTCGTCATCAGCCACGTCATACTCGACGGTGATCAGGCTTAGGATGCTCGCATGCGCGGCAACGATTTGCGCCAACACCCTGTGCGTGGCCGGGTTGCAGTTGTCCACCACAACAATGGTACGCAAACCGCTCGCGCCCAGCCGATAGAGCATATCCCTCGCCGTTGGGTTGGGCTCATGGCTCTGGTCGGTATAGGCGACGATGGCACTACTCAGGGCATCGGTGCCAATCCTGTTATCGAACAGGGCCTGTACCAGCCGGGTCTTGCCCATGCCAGACACGCCGATGAGGCGGATTATACCGCCTGCTTGGCTCAGGATGGCGCGCATGGTGGCGATTCCGCGCTCGACGGTAAGTGGCTCGTGGCTACCTGATTGCCTGGAAATAATACGGCCGGAGTCGTCCAACAGATATTCTGAATCTGTTTGGTCGCCGGCAGCCCAATTGCTGTAGCCGCGCCAACCGGACAGGGGTTCGCCAATACGTTCGCGCAACCAGAGGCCGACACCAGAATATCCCCTCACCCAATTGGCTACACGCTCCCGGTCATAGAAGTCGAGATGAATTGCCGCGCCATCGCTCCAATCGCTGATGGCTGCTTGCATGGCCTTCTTGCGATCTTGTAACGCGCTATCGGCGGTGGAGCCCTGGGAACTGACGATGACGTACGCACCGTGGGCAGAGGCCAGATCCCGGATTGATTGGCGAAGCTCGCCTTCGGGGAGCATCTCACCTGTGATTTTTCTTGCGGGCATGTCCGAGCATTTGACCTGAAAGCCCGTGACGGGTCGTGAGATGAAGTCCAGACAAGTGGATTCGACGGTGAGGTCAACACGGACATCGATTCCACCATCCGGCGCATTCTGATCGCCGCCGGCCTTAACGGCCGAAAGCGGCAGGCCGCACCGGCGCAACTCGGCCTCGCACAATCGAGTCACCAAAGTGCGAAGGTCTTCGTCGTTCAGTTTACTGATGTGGTCGCCAGTGATTTCGAGCATGTTTAGTGATTTCGCAGCGAGAACGACAGATTATCCCTCAGTATTCAAACGGCCACACTAGGTTGCTCTCGCGCCTTGGGCGCATGGCCGCTATCTTACCGACTGGTCAAAAAAATATACCCGCGCCCCACTTGGACCAACAGGATGAATGTTTCTGGCCGGTCTGCGATAAGGTTATAAAACGACCCGAAGCAGCCGTTTAGGCATATCCGGGCAGCTTGGGAGATTCAGTACCGCAGGCGTCAGATGATCACTTGCGCGGAAGCCCATACACTTTCATATGCGGCAATTTTTAGGGCTGCGGTGTCATCGGCCCGCACGATCTCAGCAGGAGACCGCGTGGCAAAGTCCTTAAGAGATTGGGTAAGCGTCCAAGCTGTTGTCCGGTCAATGAAGATTGCCCGATCATGCAGCATTTTTTGCGGCGCCAGGCGGACCAGTAACGGGCGGGTGGTTCCATACTGTTGTGCCCACTTCATAGCGGCCGGCTGCAATGTGGGTTTGCAACTTGCTTGATCTGCCATCAGACGAAGGCACACGTTTTCTGGAACCGCGCTACCGAATTCCGTTAGCGCCGTTTCGTCCATGTAGGGGTCAATTATCAGCACATCCTTGGTGGCGGTTTGCAGTACCTTGGACAGCGCGGCGAAGGCGTCAAAACTGTTGCCTACGGGAATAAATGCACCACCAGCGCCGGCGGGCGCCCTCATTTCTGCTAGGGCAAAAGCGCGATAGACGATTGCCGTGATTTGATGGGCTGCATTATGCCGAGTGGGAGTATCCAAGTTGTTCACATTAACTGTAAAGAATATGGAATCAGTTGAATTTCCAACCTCCACCACCAAGGCATAAGCGCGGGCTATCCAGTGGTGTACCTCTGCTGGGACTGGCGCCTGAGTGAGGTCAGGCATCGTCTCGATGAGGCGACCCAATTGTCGGTAGAGGGTTTCGGGATCAGTAGCCATGAAGGGAATTATATCCCGGCGCTATGTGTTGCAGTATCTCTGTATCGAGGCAGACGAACGACTGCTCCTGGCCGAGGCTGTGTGAAAACTGCGTATTCCACGCGATTCGGCCACTGATTCCAGCAACATCCGGCCACTGA
>CAYHES010000188.1:0-5090 GCA_964355495.1 uncultured Acidiferrobacterales bacterium | reverse complement strand
CGGCGTTGTTCAGAATGTTCATGCCGATGCGATCCGCCTCCTGTTCGAAGGCGCGTGTAAAGTTGATTTCATTCTGGGCCATGCCCGCCGTCGTCAGCAGTATGGCCGCCTCCCCGCCCGGTTGGCCGGAAGCGGCGATCAGGATGCCGGCAATAATCGCCGCCAGCGCCGGACCGCTGATGCGGCGACTCTCGGCGATCATGCGCGGGATGTGGCGCTGGGTGATGTGCGCGGTTTCATGCGCCAGCACGGCCGCGAGTTCCGCCTCGCTGCGCGCGGCCAGCAGCAGCCCGGCGTGCACACCGATGAAACCGCCGGGAACGGCGAACGCGTTAATCGCCGGATTGTTCACCAGAAAAAAGTGAAACTCGGATGGCCCAGCAACGCCCATTGTCAGGCGTTGCCCCAGACCCTGCAGGTATTCATTCAACTCGGGGTCATCGAGAAGATCCAGCTGCGCCCGCGCCTGGCGCATGAAATCCTCGCCGATACGGCGCTCGTCCTGCGGCGACAGGACGGCAGCCGATTCATCGCCGAGATCCGGAAGATTGCCGCCAATCGACGCGGCCCGTCCCGCCGGACTGAGCAGCAGTCCGATGAGCAGGAGAATCCCGAGACGCGAAGGGCGGTTATGTATAGTCATGAGCAGATTCTGGCCAAATTCGAGCTGCACGAGCGAGTAAGGTTCCATTACAGGCTATTGAAAAACGCACCAAACATCGAACTTCGTCATTCCGGCGAAAGCCGGTCGCTCAGGGCCATCCATGGCCCTCGCGACACTTGGGCGTCCTGCCCGTCGGAATCCAGGCTGCGATGAAGCCGCAGATTTTAATTCCTGGACACCGGCTTTCGCCGGTGTGACGGGCCATATTTCCAACAGCCTGTAATTACGTAGTTGGGAGGTGGTCAGGCCTGCATATTAGGAGTTTTCCGGCGAACCATCGCAACCCGCGTGAATTAATTCCGCAGGATCATATCGTTACCGGGGCATCGGGCCTACCAGCTTACCCATAACAGCAACTACCGTCTTTTGTGATAGTTAGTAACGACTACACGAATACCCGAACCTGAAGGTATAAGGGAACCTCTAAAAATCCCCTCTCCTTCCGGGAGAGGGTTAGGGTGAGGGAGGTAAATACATGAAATATCCCCTCATCCTCGCCTTCTCGACTCGGGTTCCGAACTTCGTTCTACCTCCTCCATCCATGGAGTCGTCCCGGAGGGAGAAGGGATTACCAATTTTTAGAGGTTCCCATAAGCCAGTTTCTTGAAAGATGCGTATTTAAGAATATACTAATTTCATTTTGCACCATGGGGTGTTTAGAATGTTCGGGCTGAAAGAACTCGATGCTTTGCAACTGCACGGGTTGCTGCAGGAGCGGGATGGAAAGGGCCTCGTTTTGCTGGATGTGCGCACACCGGCGGAGGCAGCCCGAGGCGGCATTCGCGGCGCGCGCAATGTCCCGCTGCATCTTTTGCCGGTTGTGGGCCAGGAGCTGGATAATGACGCATCGCTGGTTTTGTATTGCCACTCCGGCGCGCGTTCCGCCCAAGGCTGCGCATTCCTGATGACGCGCGGTTACAACAACGTGTATAACCTGCGTGGCGGCATTCTTGGCTGGGCGCAGAGTGGCCAACCATTGGCCCCGATTGAGAGCATGGCAGCCAGCGCCTGAGTCGGGCTGGGTGGTAACGATGTCTTGGTTTGTTTTTCTTTAACTTAAATTACTCAGGAGGAACATAGAATGGCTAGCTTTGACAAAGAACTCGACGCGCGCGGCCTCAACTGCCCGCTGCCGATCCTGCGCACCAAGAAGTTTCTGCAGGAGATGGGCGCCGGCCAGACGCTCAGAATCATCGCGACCGATCCGGGCTCGGTGAAAGACTTCCAGGCATTCGCCAAGCAGACCGGCAACGACCTGTTGGAGTCGGCCGAGGCGGGTGGCGAGTACACCTTCCTGATCAAGAAGAAGGCCTGAACCTGTGCTGCGGCCTTGTGCCGCGGCATCGCCTTGCTGGCATCGCCAATTACAATGAGAGAGATCGTGCGCGGTCTTTCATTTCGAGGAGAAGAACATGGCTGACAAGAAACTGGGCATTATTGCGTCTAAAGGCACGTTGGACTGGGCCTACCCGCCGTTCATCCTGGCCTCCACGGCCGCGGCGCTTGGCTACGAAGTTCAGATATTTTTCACCTTCTACGGGTTGGCGCTGCTCAAGAAGAAACTCGACCTCAAGGTCAGCCCGCTCGGCAACCCGGGCATGCCGATGAAAATGCCGTTCGGCCCGAAGTGGTTCCAGGGTATCAACTGGAACATCCCGAACGCGGTGCAGGCCGTGGTGCCGGGCTTCGAGTCGCTCGCTACGGTGCTCATGAAGCAGACCATCAAGAACAACGGCGTGGCGAGCATCGCCGAGCTGCGCACTCTGTGCCGCGAGGCGGATGTGAAAATGATCGCCTGCCAAATGACCGTCGAGCTGTTCGGTTTCCAGCACAGCGACTTCATCGACGGTCTCGAATTCGGCGGTGCCGCCACGTTCTTCGAGTTCGCCGGCGAAACGGACGTGTGTCTGTTTATCTGAAATAAACCGAGTTGCTCGTGCATAAAAAACCAGTCTGCATTCAGCGGCTGGTTTTTTTGACCACTTGCCCGCTTAGCAGCTTTTGAAAGAAAGCTCGTCACACCGGCGAAAGCCGGTGTCCAGGATTCTAAATAAATGGTTTCATCGACATTCTGGATTCCCGGCTTTCGCCGGAATGACGAAGTTTGAAGTTTCGGTGCGTCTTTCAACAGGCTGTTAGGTCAATTTGGCGCCTGTCTCAGACATGTCACGCATCTGGCAAGTGATGGTTTTAAAACATTTAAATGTTGATCAGTGGCCTCAGTTTCGTTATGAGGCATGTGTTTATATGAGTATAAAATAATACGTTGACAGGATTCTCGAACGAGTGGAATATTTCCGCCATCGCTCGCGTCGCCGGTTTTCGTTGGGGACGAATGGAAAAACGAAAGACAGTTTAGAAAAGGATTGTGGGGGCCGGGAGCGAGTAATTTCGCGGTTACCTGCTACTGCTGTACAGGCGGCCTGTCACCCAGGCTACTTTTAATTACCGCAAGAGGAGGAGTACAGATGTCATTCAATAAGAGCAAACTCGCAGTGGCTGTAGCCGCAGCGGCAGGCCTGACGTTCTCGTCCGGCGCGTTCGCCACCAACGGCATCATGCAGGTCGGCAACGGCATGGCGGCACACGGTACTGGCGGCGCGGGCCTGTCCAATGCCAACGAAGCCATGTCGGGTTTCGACAACCCGGCGCTGATCGGTCAGACAGGCGATTCAATCAGCATGGGCTTCAGCGTCTTTATGCCGGATCGACAGGTCAATACCTCTGCTGTTCCTGCGGGGGCGGGTGGTCGGGCAGGGGACAATGTAAGTGACAGCAAGGTGTTTGCTATTCCCCAGGTAGCTTTCACCTCGAAGATCAATAACGACATGAGCTGGGGCATTATGGTTAACGCCTTGGGCGGCATGAATACCGACTATCGTGCCCCCGCGTTGAACGGCGGTAGTACAGCTCCGCAAACGGTCGATCTCTCGGGCATGATCGTTGCCCCGACCTTGAGCTATGCACTCGGCAAGAACGCCACACTCGGCGCCTCGCTGCTTATCGGCTACACAAATTTCCGGACGCGGAACGTTTTTGGTCAGGGCGTCACCAACGAAGGCTCCACCGTGGGTTATGGTGTGAAGTTGGGTGCGGACTTCAAGGTGGCCGATGGCATTTCAGTCGGTGCCGTGTTGCAGCCGAAAGTGAATATGGATGAGTTCGATTGGTTCAAGACCATGCTGACAGGTTTTGGCTTCACTGGTGATGCAGCGCTGACGTTGCCGAACATTGCCGGTGTCGGTGCCAAGTTCAAGGTTGGTAACAGCATGAATGTCGTTACCGACCTCATGTACTACCAGTGGACCAGCGTGGACGTGTTTGAGTTCTTTGGCTGGGATGATCAGTTCGTGCTCAAAGCTGGCTTGGAATACGCTGCAACCGACAAGCTCACGCTGCGCGCCGGCTTCAACTATGGTGAGTCACCAATTCAGGGTGGCAGCAAGACCGGAAATCAGTCTGATGCGGCGTTCTCGAACTATCCGTTCCCGGCCATCTCCGAGCAGCACATCACGGTTGGTCTTGGCTACAAGATGGACAAGAACATGACAGTCAACGCTTATTACCTCCATTCGCCAGAAGCCTGTCAGACCGCTACGACTGCGTCTAATGCCGAGACGACGCCCGCTGGCACCGAGATTTGCATGACGCAAAACGCCTTCGGTCTCGGCCTCAACTACGCCGCGAAGTAAAGATTGGGATTGTTGATTTGAAAAGTGGGTAACACTGTGGGGCTACAGGAAACTGTAGCCCCATTTTTTTGAGAAACTGGCAGCAGAAGCCAGCCGATAAAAATGAATCCGAACCATGCTGCTGTAGCCACAACAGCAAGGCTCAACACGAGGAGCAGAGACTATGAGAATGCTACGCAGCCTGTTTGCAGTGCTTGCCGTGCTGTTGGCGTGGAGCGGAATTGCCCGCGCCGCCGACGATCACGGAATTTTTGAACGCATCCTCGCGGCCTCGGGATCGTTCGAGGAAACCAGCGCGGCACTGGAAAAGAGTCTGGGCGAATCGAAGCTCACATTGCACGCCAAGCACGATCTCAAGATTCCCGACGGGGCACAGAAGGCCAGGGTGTATGTGTTGACCTCACCCGCCTATCTGGAGGCCGCCAAGGGTGCGCCGGCCAATACCGTCTCGGCGCAGATCCTGAGAGTGGCCGTCTACCAGTATGGCGAAGGCAAGAAAACCTACATCAATATGGCGAATCCAACTTCCCATGCCATGGTTTTCTATTCCGAGCAGAAGAACTATCCGCAGCTGCTGGCGGCCGCGAAGGCCGTTTCCCAGGAAATCCGGGATGTGGCGGCCAAGGTGCCGGGCAAGGCGGAGACCGTGCAGCTCGAGCCGGTGCGCAGCGAGAAGACACTCAACAAATTCAATGGCGACGGTCCGGCCAAGATGATGGCGAAGTTCCGGAACT
>CAYHES010000187.1:0-5115 GCA_964355495.1 uncultured Acidiferrobacterales bacterium | reverse complement strand
GCGAGGCAACGGCGACCCTGGCCTACATGCCGACCGCCAGCACCGAGTTGCGCGGTGAAGTGCGTTACGACAAGTCCGACGTCGCCACCGCCTTCAATCAGACCGACGACAACCAGTATTCGGTGGGCCTACAGGCGATCTACAAGTTCTGATCCGGACGGGCCGCGGGCGACCGTGGCCCTCTTTCAATTTCAGGAGGCTACATGAAACAGGTAACAGCCATTATCAAGCCCTTCAAGCTTGATGACGTGCGCGATGCGCTCGCCGAGGTAGGCGTGCAAGGCGTGACCGTCACCGAGGTCAAGGGGTTCGGGCGGCAGAAGGGCCACACCGAGCTGTATCGCGGCGCGGAGTACGTGGTGGATTTTCTGCCCAAGGTGAAGATCGAAGTCGCGATCGACGCGAACATGCTGGACAAGGTGGTCGAGACGATCACCAAGGCGGCGCGTACCGGCAAGATCGGCGACGGCAAGATCTTTGTCTACGACCTCGAGCAAGTGGTCCGCATCCGCACCGGCGAAACCGGCAAGGAAGCGCTCTGACAGGAGATATGAAAATGAAAAACTTATCAGTCTTGATGAAGTTCCTGGGCGCGCTGCTTGCCGTCGGCATGGTGGCATTGCCAATGCTGGTCTCCGCCGATGCGGCGCCGGCCGCGGCCGCGGTTCCGCCACCCGTGCCCAACAAGGGTGACACCGCCTGGATGCTCATCTCCACGGCGCTCGTCATTCTGATGACCATCCCCGGCCTGGCGCTGTTCTACGGCGGCCTGGTGCGCACCAAGAACATGTTGTCGGTGCTCACCCAGGTGTTCGTGATCTTCTGTCTGGTCGCGGTGCTGTGGGTGGTGTACGGCTACAGTCTGGCGTTCACCGCCGGCGGGAACCTCAACAGCTACATCGGCGGCCTCGACCGGCTGTTCCTGAAGGGCCTGACCGTCGATTCGGTGGTTGAGACCTTCAGCAAGGGCGTGGTGATTCCGGAGATGGCGTTCATGGTGTTCCAGCTCACGTTCGCGGCCATTACCACGGCGCTGGTCGTCGGCGGCCTGGCGGAGCGCGTGAAATTCTCGGCATTGCTGTTGTTCAGCGTGTTGTGGTTCACGCTGTCCTATCTGCCGATGGCGCACATGGTCTGGTTCTGGGGCGGCCCGAGCGCGTTCAAGGATCCGTCCGGCTTCCTGTTCAACAAGGGCGCGCTCGACTTCGCCGGCGGCACCGTGGTGCACATCAACGCCGGTATGGCGGCGCTCATGGGCGCGCTGGTGCTGGGCAAGCGTATCGGTTATCCGAAGAGCGCGATGGCCCCGCACAGCCTGACCATGACCATGATCGGCGCGTCGCTGCTGTGGGTCGGCTGGTTCGGCTTCAATGCCGGCTCCAACCTCGAGGCCACCGGCACGGCCGTGCTCGCCATGGTGAACACGGTGGTGGCAACCGCCGCCGCCGCGCTTGCCTGGATGTGCACGGAGTGGCTGCTCAAGGGCAAACCGAGCCTGCTCGGCGCGGCCTCCGGCGCGGTCGCCGGTCTGGTCGCGGTGACACCCGCCGCGGGCTACGCCGGGCCGATGGGCGCCATTGTGCTGGGCGCGGTCGCGGGCGTGGTCTGCCTGTGGGCGGTCACCGGGCTCAAGAAGGCGATGGGCTACGACGACTCGCTGGATGTGTTCGGCGTGCACGCCATCGGCGGCATGATCGGCGCGATCGGCACCGGCATTGTGGTGTCGCCGAAGCTCGGCGGCAGCGGCGTGTTCGACTACGCCACCGGCAAGGTCGGTGACTTCGTGATGGGCGACCAGGTGATCAGCCAGCTATGGGGTGTGGGCACGGTGGTGATCTGGTCGGGCGTGGCGAGCTTCGTGCTCTTCAAGCTCATCGACCTGGTCATCGGTCTGCGGGTCACGGAAGAAGCCGAGCGCGAGGGCCTGGACATCGCCTCGCACGGCGAGAAGGCCTACAACCCGTAAGCAACGGTTTCCCTGTAGTGGCAATATCGCGGGCGCCGAGAGGCGCCCGTATTTTTTCTTTCAATAACTCACGTTGCTCACGGGCAACACCTGGCATTTCATCGCCATCGCACAACTCAAGATCGAGCGATTTGAGTCATAGCGTACTGAGCACGCATCTGATATCACGGTGAGGCTGTAGTGGCGACGGGTTGCAACGTGCGCGTGGGCACAATCACTCGTGCCCAGCCTACCGGACTTATGTCGCTAACCGAGGGGACGCCTGACGCGAAAATGTGCCAGCTCCGTGATATGCTTAAAAATAGGTTCACCACGAAGAGACCCCCCACGAAGAGACCCCCCATGCACACCCCCAAGCAAGAGGTCCGCGAGCTGCTTGATCACCTACCGGATGACAGCACCATTGAGGATATCCAGTACCACCTCTACGTCCTTGAGAAGATACGCCGTGGGCGCGACGACATCCGCGATGGCAGACATCTTACTCACGAGCAGGCCAAAGAACGCTTAGGAAAATGGCTCAAGCCCTGATCTGGTCGCACGAAGCGCTCGATGACATCGATCGCATCGCCGAGTACATCAGCCGAGATTCCCGTTACCACGCCCAACAGGTTGTCGAACGCCTGTTCGACCTCGCCAACGAACTGCCCACACACCCTAAGCTCGGGCGCATCGTGCCGGAACTCGCCGATCCGAACGTGCGTGAACGCTTCCTCTACAGTTACCGCCTGATCTACGAACTCACCACTGGGACGATCCACATCCTCGCCGTGATCCACGGCAAACGCCTGCTTGAGTCTGTCGAACGGTTTAACCCCTAAATACTGAGAGCCTTGCCCGCCTGACCGAACCCATGACGGCGTTGGCGGGCGGCGGGGTTTGGCGAGGTGGAGCTGCGTTACCTGGAAACCGGCGCCGAATGACTGATCGCCGTCCGGTGCATTACCCTGCGCTAATATGCCGATATTCCTTGACGCTCATTTCCGCCCAGGAATAGCATCACTGAAGGAAATAAAGCCTGAACTGATCGCCATGTCGTTTCAGGGGAAAAATCAACAGACACAGGGAGGGTGCATGCATTCTTACTCGCGTCAGCTTCTGACCGCAGTCGTCTTTTCGTTCTTCGGTGTGACCACCTTATGCAACGCAGCGAGCGCATCGCCGCCGACACATTATGTTGCGGATCCACCAAATACTTGGTACTTATTCATGGGCGACACACCTGTCGCCGCAGCACAGGCTGCCATTAGTTGGTGGAATTCTTTGGAGAGCATTCGCAAGTGGGAAAATCTGGGGATGTGTTCGGTTTCCATTTCGCCCGGTGACGTTCACTATAGCTGTCCCTTTGACCAATGCGATTACTACCCCAGCGGGACGATTTGTGGGCAAAACAATATTGTGGTGTGGCCCGTGTGTGGCAATGTTGGCGCCGCTTGGAACGGTACCGAATTCTACTGCCCCCCCGAACCCGATTGCGATGGCCCGGCCCAATAGACCTCAATAGGGTAAACGAGCAACGATCTACCGTAGGATGAAATAAACTGAATAGGGAGGAGTGGCATGAGTATTTCTTGTCGCCAGTATCGATCCACAGTCCTGCTTTCATTCCTTAGTGCAATCTTCTTCTGCAACACGGCAAACGCATTGCCGCCGACGCACTATCTTGGTGGTTTTGGTCCTCTCGATCTTACCAATGTTACTGACCTTTCCCCGGAAAGAGTTGCGAACAGATTGATCTCCAATAGAAACGCATTATGGGCAGGTTTTACTTGGGATATACCCGGAGGGGCCTGTTATGTCCATATTGCGCAACAATTGTTCAGCTGCCCGTATGATCATTGTTCTACGGTTTCACCTTGTGGTCGTGTCGATGGAGATATAGTTCTTGCTATGTGCGGTCCACAACGCGCGGTCTGGGACGGTTCCAGTTTTACCTGCCCCCCAGAACCCGATTGCAGCACTCCAGCCCAATAGCTCATAACCGGATCAAGCAAACAATAATCATCGACCAGAACAAAGAACTTTATCAGGAAGGAGTGGTATGAATATTTCTCGGCGCCGGTTGCATTCAGTGGGTCTTCTTTCGTTCCTCGGTACGATCACCTTCTGCAACGCGGCGGTCGCAACACCGCCGACGTACTACATTCTTAAAAATGATTCTGTTTACGGCCCTCGTGTTTCCGGCCCACACCAGATAGTGTGGCACAGACAGTGATTTTCAATAAAAACGCGGTTATCTCGGAAGGTACCAAATTTGAAAATCTCCAGGCTTGTCAGCTTTTTATTTGGCCGGCCGCGGCACCAACGTTCCAGTGCGGATTCGATATTTGTTATTACCCTCCGAGACTTCCACAACCCTGTGACCATGTCCCCGCCATCCCCGGAGGGATAAGTATTGCTCCCATGTGCGGCAATTCCGGCGTAGCAGTGATCTGGAACGGCGTGGAACTCACCTGCCCTCCAGAGTCAGATTGTGACGGCCCGGCCCAATAGTCCTCAAAAAGGTAAACGAGCAACGATCTTTCGCAGGATGAAATAAACTAAACAAGGGAGAAGCGAAATGAATATTTCTTGGCGCCAGTTGCAATCGGTAGTTCTTCTTTCCTGCCTCGGTGTGGCAACTTTCACTAACGCGGCGAACGCCACATCCCTTGCGGGAGGCGATGCTGGGTCAGGAGCAATAGTCAGCGCGACAACCCGCAACGCGCACTGGGTTGATACGCTTTACCCGGGCAATGGGCCCTTCGGTCTGGTGGTAGCACTCCGGTACAACAGCCGCAATACCATTTACCAAAGCAGCGCGGGTGTCGTGGGTCGCGGGTGGAGTCACAGCTATTCAAGCTCGATCGTCTATTTTCTCAGCGGAGCTTCCGGCTCGGCCATTGTTGAGTTCGCCACGGTGTTGCGGGCCGACGGCAAGCGCTACGTGTTCAAACCGAGCGCCGGCACCTGGGTGGGTAAAGCCGATGCCCCCGGCCGTCTGAACCGAACCGCCAGCGGTTGGACCTGGACGACCCGCGATGGCGCGGTCGAAACCTACGACACCAGCGGCAAACTGCTGACAATCACCGACTCGCATGGCCTGACCAAGACCCTTACGACACGAACAACCGTCTGGCACAGGTCGCCGGCCCCTCCGGGCAAACACT
>CAYHES010000186.1:0-5163 GCA_964355495.1 uncultured Acidiferrobacterales bacterium | reverse complement strand
GCCAAGGGCCAGACCGCGGTGCAGTCCGGCGTCTGCGGGCAGTGTCATGCCGTGCACAACGCGGTCAGCGATCTGCGGCTGTGGGCGCGCACGCCCGGGACCGGACAGGATGCCGGCGAGAAACTGTGCCGCAGTTGCCATGCCGCCGGACAGGTGGCGGCCGCCAAGGTGCCGGGCGAGAAACAGGGGCGTCATCCCGGCAAGGTCACGGCCTGGTCGCCGGAACTGCGCGCGCGCTTCAACCCCAAAGGCGCGGCGGGTATCGGCGTTTACGGCGCGGATGGATTAGCGGCGGCTACCGGCGTCATCACCTGCGCAAGCTGTCACAACCCGCACCAGTGGAGTGCGCAGCAGGCGGCCGAAGGGCCGGGAAAAAACAGTGAAGGCGATGTGCGCTCCAGCTTTCTGCGCCTGACCCGCAGCGAGTCGTTCCTGTGCGCCGATTGCCACGGGCGCGATGCGCTGTTTCGCTACAAGTACTTTCACGGCAAGTCTTCGCACAAGGACTACCCGCTCTACCGCTGAGCCGCGCGCTTGCGTCGCCGGGGCTATTTAATATGGCAGGCGAGGCACAGGTCCTTATCGTGCCGGCCCATGGTCAATTCCCTGGTGGCCGTGCAGGATGTGTCTTGGCCTGGCTCCAGACGTGCTTCCCTGATCGGCGGCGGCGCGGCGCCCGTCTTGAGCTGGTGACAGGAAATACAGGTCACCTGGCCGTCGACCAGCCGGACATTCGGATGCAGCGCGCTGCGCGGCCGGTAGCTGTGCGGAGCTTTCGACGCGGATCGATCGTACGACATACCCACCGGGTGATTGAGGGTCAGGGAGCCGCGTATCGGCATGGGCGTGCCGGCGCTGCGCACGGACACATGGCTGGCGCGCGATCCGTCGTGACACTGCAAGCAGCCTTGCGCAATCGCATCGAGCCGCAGGTCGCGTGCCTCCAGCGGGCGCGCCTGCGCCTGCGCGCCGAGCACGAATGCCTGGAAGTGCTCGGCCAGGCTGGCCGCCGGCGCCGGCGTGCTGCCGGCGAAGACCGGAATGAGAACGGCCAGGACAGTATTATGGAATCGCATGCACCTTCCCCCGGATGCCTGGGGAGGGAAGGTGCGTGGCGAGGGAGCGGTTGCCGAGGCGCTGCGCGCAGCAAAGCCCGTCGCCATGAACGCCGGGGTTTCTGGGAAGACATGGCACAGTGCGCATTGGTTTCTCCGGCAGTCCCTCTACCATAACCTTCCGGTCACAGGCAGGTAACTTTGCGTGCCAGCCTTTCGAGCTGGTTTGCCTTTGTCACGAAACAGACTTCGATTGGGTTATCGGTTGCGCCGGACAAATCCTGAGGCGCAACGTCGACCTGATATAAAAGATAGACGGGCCGCGGTCGATTCGCTACCTCGATGCCGATAGCGGACGCGATATTATTTTTTTAACGACATCATTGCTTCATAATATACTGAGGAGAATGGTAAATAGTGCGCACCCCGACATACCTTGAGTTCCTTCTCCCCGCGGGAGAAGGACAGGATGAGGGCCGTTTTTTGCGCTGCTTGGCCCTCACCCCGGCCCTCGGCAATTGCTCCCGGCATTGCTCTACCTCCTGCATCCATGCAGTCGTCTCCCACAGGGAGAGGGAGAAAAGCGACACGCACTATTTGGCGACCGGATCAGTAAAAGGACAGTATCGCAGAATGCGAAGCAATTTTTCCGGCGGTGGATGCTCTGCCTGCATCCTTTATGGGTGCGAGCCAATAATTTGACGCAGCCGAGCAGCGCGTCGTGAGCTAAATCGGCGGGCGCGCTATACCGGTGCGCCCGCCCTGGCGAACCTGGATCAGCTGCCCCCGCTCGCGGATGCCGCCAGCAGTTGTACTTGCAGTTTGTCGCTGGCATAGGTGTTGAAGTCCGGCAGCTTCTGGAATACCCAGCCTTCGCTCAGCACCTGGCCCTTGTCGGCGAGCTGGATCAGCACCGCCGGGTTGTCGGGGTTGTTCGAGGCGCTGGTCACCGCACCGGCATCGCTCTGGAAGGCCGGCACGTAGGCGACCACCCGTACGGTCAGGCCGGATTTGTCGATACCCGCTTCAGCGCCGACCGCTATCCGCAGTTTGCGCACCGTGATGTCTTTGCCGGCCACCGAGAGTTCCACCGTCTTCCATTTCGCCTGCACGTCGGCGGGAATGTTGAGGCGCGTTTTGACGCCGGATTTGGCGTGCTTGAAGTCGGCATCGTGCGCGGCATCGACCGGCCGGTTAGCGGACGCGGGCGGCGCCGTGCCGCCGACCACGGAGGCGATCACGACTTCCACCGGCCCGGCTGCACCGGCCTTGAGCGGCGCCGTGTAGCCTTCCAGGTCGCCGGGCTTGGTGATGGCATCGCCGGATTTCGATACCCGCGCGCCAATCACCAGTTCCGGGACGCTGGACATTTTCATGTCCGGCACCATGGCCATCGAGTCATCCAGGGTCACGGTGGCGGGCAGATCCCGCACCTGCTTGCGCACGATGGCGAGCGGCATTTTCGGCCCCTGCGCGGCGCGCGCAAAAATGTACACCGCATCGCCGGGCGCGGCCTTGGCGGCGAGCGCCGGGCCGAGCCGGACCGTGACTTTGATGGAGCGCGCGGGCAGGGCGGTCTGCGACCGGGCCGGTGGGGGGCTGCCGGGCGGCGTGGCAACATGGTCGAACGGTATCGGCTCGCCGGATTGTGCCCGGGGCACTTCCTGATCTTTGCATCCACTGGCGATGGAAAATACGCCAAGCGCGAGCATGGCAAGGCAGGCTGAAGGGAAAGACGCAATCGCTGGCATGAAACAATCTCCGGATTAATGTGCTCGGATAAACGTGTCTGGAATGAATGTGCCGGTGCACTTTAGCACCTGCACCCGGGGATAGGAATTACCGGCGACCGCGCCGGTGCCGCGTCTCGCGTGCACCGGAGAACAACCCGTCTTTAACGCCCTCCGGTTCCTGTGTATATTCTCTTCCGTCCCTGTCAGTGCTGCGAACCATGAACTTCATGCGTGATCCGGAAAACCGGATGAATTCCCCGATCGATGCCGCTAACCACCCATCTTGATATCGTCAGCGCCGAGGCGCTGATCTATTCCGGTCCGGCGACCAAGGTGGTGTTGCCGGCCGAGGACGGAGAAATCTGCGTGCTGGCGCGGCACGCACCCCTGCTGACGCGCTTGCGTCCGGGCCTGGTGCGTCTGGCGAACGAGTTCGAGGTTGAGCAGACCTTTTTTATATCATCCGGTTTCGTCGAGGTGCAGCCGCACATCGTCACGGTATTGGCCGATACCGTGACGCGCACCAGGGATCTCGACGAAGCGGCGGCGCGGACTGCCATGGAACGTACGCAGCAGGCCATCGCCGCCAAGCCCGCGGCGGCGGATTACGACAAGCTGATGGCCGAGCTGAGAATGGAGATGGCGCTGTTGCGCGCCATCGATCAGATGCGCCGGCAGACAAAACGCTGATCCTAAAAACGGCTAACTGCTTTTTCCAGGTTAATTAGCATTTGGTTAGGTCGAGAATCATCGGCTCGCTATGTTCACGAACCGGGGCATTTGATGCAGATCAAGAAATTGTCCGGCCAGACAGCTACGCTGCACGGCGTAGAGCCAGAATAACAACTGATACAAGAAGCCGGTAAAGGCGAGGAGGATGTATGAAGCAACCCCTGCTTAACGCGAGCATCGCGATTTTCGCGCTCGCGTTGATTCTGTCCTGGGTGTTCCACGGGACAGGCGTGGTCAAGAACGACATCAAGCGCAACATCTACATCCCCGAGACCCTCACCATCCCGTTGCAGGTCAAGGCCGCCTACAACGGCGACAAGATGTTCTTCCGCTACCGCTGGCCGGCGAAGGAGCCGCACATCTATCACGACATGATGAAGTTCCAGGATGGCAAGTGGGAACGCTACGGCAAGAGTGTTCCCGGCCCGCAGCCGCAGGGTATCTACGAGGATCGCGTGGCCATGCTGGTGGACGACGGCGCGGTGCCGGAGTTCGAGAAGTACGGCGGTTACATCACCATCGGCGATCGCATGCGCTTCTTCACCAACGAGGCCAAAAAGGAAGAAGTCGAGGCACATCCCTACCTCGGCAAGAAAAAGCAGGTTGAGGTCGGCAAGCACCTGCCGGAGACCCGTTCCAATATTGCCGACTGGAAGTCGGTGGTGCCGGAGGCGCAGCTGCAGGCGCAGCGCAAGGCCGGGTATTTTCTAGATCTTTGGCACTGGCGCGCACACCGCTCCAGCCCGATCGACAAGTCCGACGACCAGGTCATTGCCGAGGCGCGCTACGGCGACGAAGGCAAGGGCGTGTTCTTCGACAACTGGGACAAGGACAAGAAGCAGCCCAAGCATATGTTCAATCCCGCCAAGGTCGGCAAGACCGCGCTCAATTGGGACGACATCGCCAACCACAAGCTCGGCTTCGATGACCTTTACTATATGCGCGAGGATCAGGCCAAGGCTTACGATCCAAAAGCGGCCTGGAAAAACGGCGACACCCTGCCGCGACGCGTGCTGCGCCCGGGCGAGGGCTCGCGCGCCGACATCTCGGTGCACGGTCAGGCGCGCTGGAAGGATGGTTACTGGGACGTGACGCTGGTGCGCGCCATGGATACCGGCCACCCGCTCGATGACAAGGCCTTCGTGGACAACCGTGTGTACACGGTCGCGTTCTCGGTGCACCGCGACGCCTTTGGCAGCCGCTGGCATTACGTCTCGCTGCCGCAGCGCTTGGGTCTGAACCGTCAATCCGATTTCAAGGCCGCGCGTTTTGACGGCGCCGATCCCAAATGGGAGCAGGATTGGCAAAACGTCACGCTGTTCTATCCCGGCCAGGTGAGCTGGCCGCTGGTGAACAGTTCCAAACACGCGGGCGCCGAGAACATCAAGAAGGGCACCCCGTTGCGCGCACGTCACAGCGAGATCCAGCTCGCGCACTATGGGATCGAGATGGAGTTCTATAACGAGATCCGGCGGCAGTGGTTGTTCACGCTGCTGGCCGGTGTGCTGCTCATCGCCGGTTTCGGTGTCGCCGTCAACCTCTTGCTGGCCAAGAAGGAGAAATAACCATGGCCCCGTATCATCATCTTCTGGTGCATTTCCCGATCGCGCTCTGGACCACCGCGGTGCTGGTGATCCTGCTGC
>CAYHES010000185.1:0-5219 GCA_964355495.1 uncultured Acidiferrobacterales bacterium | reverse complement strand
GAAAGCCGTGCGCAGCGTCAGATGGCTGTGGAATTCAGTTACCCGGGCGGGCGCGGCGGCCGGGTCGAGCTCGCGCTGTCCTACGGACCGCTCAATGCCAGCGTCCAGGAGCTTGTGGTGCAAAGCGGCTTGTTCCTCGGCGCATTGCTGATGCTCATCATTGCGATGACCTACTCGCTGCTGGCGCGCTTCACCGCACCACTCAAGCCGCTCACCGAGATGGCACGTGAGGTGTCCCGTGGCAACTGGTCGCCAAAGGTGAAACTGCTCGATTCCGGCAGCCGCGAGATTCAGGAGCTCAATCAGGCGTTCGCGGCCGGCTCCGCCAGCATGCGGCATCACGTTCAAAGCTTGGAGGAAACCCGCGAACTGCTTGCCCACAGCGAGCAGCGTCTGCGCAAACTCATCGACGGTATGCACGAGATTCTGTTCGAGCTCGACCAGGATGGCGACGTGAGTTTCCTCAGCCCGGCGTGGGAGCGGCTGACCGGCTTCTCCATCGAGGAGACCCTCGGCCGGCCGTTCATCGAGTTTCTCATGGAGAAAGATGCCGCCCAACTGTTTGCCCCGGACCGGCTTGCCGCCCTGCAAACCAAACAGTGCGAGATCGGTCTGCGCACCACGGGTAGCAAGCCGCTCTGGATGCACCTGGACGCCAGTGCCCAGCATGACCATGCCGGCCGCTTTACCGGCGTTATCGGCACGCTCGGTGACATCACCCAGAGTATCGAGCTCAATCGCCTGCTGACCCGTAGCCAGGAAGACCTCTATCACCTGTCCGTGACCGATCCGCTCACCGGCCTCTACAACCGCCGCCACTTCGACACGCAGCTCGAAGTGATTCTCGCCGACCAGCTGCCGCACGGCCAATCGGTGTGCCTGCTGCTGATCGACGTGGACGGCTTCAAGTTCATCAACGACACCTATGGCCACCCGGCCGGCGACCAGGCGCTGCGCACCATTGCCGGCCTGCTGCGCGCACGCGCGCGGGGACACGATTACATCGCGCGCCTTGCCGGCGACGAGTTTGCCCTGGTGCTCAAGAACGCCGGCCTGTACGACGCCACGGAAATCGCCAATGCGTTGCACGACACCATCAATGCGACGCACATTGACCTGCAGGTCGGGCACGTGCAGTTGCAGTGCAGCATCGGCGTGGCGGCCGCGCCGGTACACGGCAGCAGCGCGCAGGAACTGGTGAGCGCGGCGGATGTGGCGCTCTACCACGCCAAACGCCGCGGCCGCAACCGCGTGGAAGTACTGTCGCCGGACATCAGCAAGGCGCTCATGTCCATTTTCAGCCAGGGCTTCCAGCTGCGCAACGCGCTCGCTCAGGGCAACCTGATGCCGGCATTCCAGCCGATCTGCGATATCCGCACCGGCGAGCCGATCGCCTACGAGGCGCTGGCGCGCATGCAGCACAACGGCGCGCTCATCAATGCCGCGGACTTCATCGGCGTGGCCGAAGAACTCGGGCTCACGCGCGAGATCGACCTGCACATCATCGAACAGTCGCTGCGACTGGCGCCGCTCGGCTACGGTTTGTTCCTGAATCTCGATCCGTCATCGTTCAGCGACCGCGATTTCGCCCGCGAGCTTGGCGAGCTTGTCGGCCCGGGGTGCCGCAGCGGCCGCTCCATCACCATTGAGATCACGGAGCGCGAAAATGTCGTCATTACCGACGCGTTGATTGCCGACATCGAATACCTGCGCAGCCTCGGCTGCAAACTCGCGCTCGACGACTTCGGCAGCGGTTACTCCACCTACCACTTCCTCAACCTGTTCCGCCCCGACTACCTCAAGATCGAGGGCACGTTCGTGCGTCGCATGCTCGAACACGGATCCGATCGCAAGATCGTGCAGCACATCCACGATCTTGCCCAGTCGTTCGGTGCCCAGACCATCGCCGAGAGCGTCGAGGATGAAGCGACGCGCCAGGCCCTGTTGCGCATGGGTATCCACAACGCCCAGGGCATGCACCTCGGTTCGCCACGCCTGTCCGGCGAGCATTGAGCAACCGCTCTTGACACTCTCCCCCATCAGCCACTAGAGTCGCGCGCAGCTTCAGGTGCTCCTCAGGATGCTTACATCCGGGAGTGAAACGGGAAGCCGGTGCGCGTGACGTCTCACGTTATTCCGGCGCTGCCCCCGCAACGGT
The DNA here is from genome assembly GCA_964355495.1 of uncultured Acidiferrobacterales bacterium. Classification (GTDB taxonomy): domain Bacteria; phylum Pseudomonadota; class Gammaproteobacteria; order Acidiferrobacterales; family UBA6901; genus UBA6901. The sequence continues at coordinate 3,061 of CAYHES010000185.1, read as the reverse complement.
AAGTGCGTTGCGGTGAATCACGGCCTTGGCGCACCCGCGCCAGCCAGCCACTGCATCCGAGCGATGCGGGAAGGCGATTCACCGAACATGCACGAGCCCGGAGACCGGCCTGAAGCCCAATGCAACGCTGCGGAGGGCAGCCGGTCGCACGGATTATTCCGTTCGCCTTCTCTCTCCCGTGTTGAGCCCTCAACCCTTGTCCGCGCACGTGGGGTGCGCCGGGAGAATTGTTTTGAAATACGCTATTGCCTCCCTGGCCGTTTGCGGCCTGTTCCTGTCCTTCAATTCCATCGCTGCCGACAGCACGGCGGATCCCGTTGTCGTCACCGCCACGCGAACCGCGCAGACCGCAGATGAAGCACTGGCGGCCGTGTCCATCATCACGCGCGCTCAGATCGAGGCCTCGCAATCCAAGGACGTTGCCGAACTGCTGCGCTTGCAAGCCGGTATCGACATCGGCCGCAGTGGCGGCCCCGGCCAGCAAACGTCGGTATTCATTCGCGGCACGGACAGCAATCATGTCCTCTTGCTCGTGGACGGCGTGCGCATCAATCCAGGCACCATCGGCGCACCAGCCTGGCAGAATCTCAACCCGGACCTGATCGAGCGCATCGAGATCGTGCGTGGCCCACGCTCCACGCTCTATGGTTCGGATGCTATCGGCGGCGTCGTGCAGATCTTCACGCGGCGCGCGGCCCCGGGTACGGCCGTTAATGCCAGTGCCGGTGACGGCTCATTCAACACCCGGGAGGGAACAGTCGGCGTGCACCATGGCGGAGCCGGCTGGCGCGCCGGTATGGATGTGTCGCGCGTTACGAGCGATGGTTATCCGGCAAAGGTCGGCGGCACTTCTGACAGCGGACACCGCAACACCAGCGTCAGCACCTACGCCGGCATGACCGTCGCCGGCATCGACACCGAGATCAGCCATTGGCAGGCGCGTGGCAAAACCGATTATTACGCCTATCCCCTCACTCCGGTGAACCAGGATTTCTACAACGGCAAATCCGCGCTGGCCATCAAAGCCGCACCGGCAACCGTCTGGACCACAACGTTGCGGGTCAGCCAGGCGAGCGATGAGATCAACCAGAATCAGAGCAGCGATTTTCTCCGCACCCTTCGCAATGCCACAGACTGGCAGAACGATTTCCAGCTCGGGCGTCATGACCTGCTGACGCTGGGCGCATACAGTTCAAAAGAAAGCACTGAATCGGACAGCTCCGGGACTCGCTATGACATCATTACGGACACCCGCGCCGTCTTTGCCCAGAACCAGTGGAAGCTGGCCGGCCACTCACTGCTCACCGCATGGCGCACCACGCATCACGAAACCTTCGGCACGCATCACACCGGCGAGGTCGCCTACGGCTACCAGCTGACGCCTATGATGAACGCCTACGGTTCGTATGCCACCGGCTTCCGCGCCCCGGATAGTGCCGACCGCTTCGGCTACGGCGGCAACCCGGCGCTCGAACCGGAAACATCGAAGAATACCGAGATCGGACTGCGCACACGGCTGTCTGCTGCACAACAGGTGAATCTCCATGTCTTCCAGAACCGCATCCAGAATCTCATCAACTACGTCGACCCGGATGGCTGGCTCGGGCCACTGCCCGGCGTGAACCAGAACGTGGATGAAGCCCGGATACGGGGTGTTGAACTGGGGTATCGCTATCTGCAGGGGCCATGGCGCGCCAACATCCAGGCCGTCTCACAGAATCCCGAGAACCTCGATACTGGACGCCAGTTGGCGCGCCGTGCCGCGCACAGCCTGACGCTGGGCGGCGCCTATACCTTGCATGAGTACAGCCTTGGTGCCGACCTGCTCGCCACGAGCAGCCGCTGGGATTCCGACTATGCAAGCTCGCGGATGCCCGAGTACGGAGTCGTTAACCTCTTCACGCATTACCGGATTGCTCCCGACTGGTTGTTGCGTGCCCGCATCGAGAACTTGTTCGACGAGCCCTACATCATTGCGGAAGGCTACCGGACCATGGGCCGCGCCTTTTTCCTGCAACTGCAGTACGCGCGCACGGCACGTAAGGAACAACGCGAATGATAAAGCGGTTTGCCCTGCTCTCTGTTCTGCTGCATGCCGGTACTGCGGCGGCGCTGGCCATAGCATGGCACCAGCCGTTGACCATCGCCGCTCCGGAATTGCATGTGGCGCTTGCGGGAACAGCCTTTGCATCTGCCAGCAGTGCAGAGAGCAGCGACAGCGCGGGTCCTGTCTCCCGGGAGACAACGAAAATCACGACGCAAGTGCGTAACACGCCAGCGCTGCTCAGCGCTTCGTCGAACCAGGCCGACACACAAATGCAATCCGGCCAACCACAGAATTCGGAAGCGGGAAGCGATGCGCATCTTGTCAATCATCTGCTCGCTGAACTGCGTGCCGCGTTCGATGCACGGTTTGTCTATCCACCGCTTGCGCGCCGTCACGGCTGGCAAGGCCAGGTACGGGTCGGACTGACGGTCGAGCCCGATGGCCACTTGAGTGAATTGCGCATCCTCTCGTCCTCCGGTTACGCTATTCTTGATCGGGATGCACTGCAGACGCTGACGCGTATCGGCACTCTTCCGCAGGCACTCCCACGGCTTGATGGACAGTCCTATCGCCTCCAGCTGCCGGTTGTTTATCGCCTCATCGAGAGCTGATGCAAATGGGCCACCGACTTTCGAAGATCTACACCCGCACCGGCGACGACGGCACGACCGGCCTCGGTGACGGCACGCGCGTTCCCAAGGATCATGCGCGCGTTGAGGCCTTCGGTACGGTGGATGAGCTGAACAGCGTCCTCGGGCTGCTGCTGTGCGAGCCACTCGGCGCCGACGTGCGCGCAGCGCTCACACGTATCCAGCACACGCTGTTCGACCTCGGTGGCGAGTTGTGCATTCCCGGGCGCAGCGTGATTGCCGAGGCCCAGGTTACCGATCTGGAGAATATTCTCGACCGGCTGAACGCCGATCTCGCGCCGCTCAAGGAATTCATCCTGCCCGGCGGCGCGCGTGCCGCGGCGCTCTGTCACCTGGCGCGCACTGTGTGCCGGCGCGCCGAGCG
>CAYHES010000184.1:0-5243 GCA_964355495.1 uncultured Acidiferrobacterales bacterium | reverse complement strand
AGGCGGACGAGTCCACCACCCGGCGCTTCGGCGGAACCGGACTGGGCACGACCATCGCGCGCCAACTCGTCGAGCTGATGGGCGGGAAAATCGGTGTACGCAGCACGCCTGGAGCCGGCACCACCTTCTGGTTTGAGTTAGCCTTGGAGAAACAACCTTTACCGGATCAATCAACGACCACCCGCCAGACCCTGGCAGCGAGCCGCGTTCTGCTCGTGTCCACGGATGCCGGCCAATGCGCGCCGTTGCTCGAGCACCTCAAGTCCTGGGCGGTGGAATCCGCCACGGTCGTCAATGCCGCGCAGGCATTCGCCTCGCTCGTGAACGCGGCGCAACGCAATCGGCCGTATCACACGGTGCTGGTGGATCAGCCGCATCTGGACGTCTACCCCATCCAGTTCGCCGCCGCGGTCCGCGCCGAGCCCTCCCTGAAACAGCTGTCACTGGTGCTGCTGCACTCCGTTCAAGATGACATGGACGCCGATCGTTACCTGAAAGCGGGCTATGCCTGCGTGCTGCAAGCACCCGTTGAGAAGCGGCTGTTGTTCAATGCCCTGCACGCCGCCAGCGCTACGCAACTGGAAAGCCAGGACGTGGTGCGTTTGGTTGACCACTATCGGGGCGCCGAGACCGACCGTGCGCCCGGCCTGCGCATTCTGGTTGCCGAGGACAACCCCACCAACCAGAAAGTCATTCGCAAAATCCTGGAAAGCGCCGGTCACCAGCCGCAACTGGTCGAAAACGGGGAACAGGCGCTAGAGGCCCTCGGGCACGAACGTTTTGATCTTGCCATTCTCGATATGCAAATGCCGGTCATGGGCGGCCTGGAGGCGATCAAGGTCTACCGCTTCGCGCACCCGCAGACCGCCCTGCCCTTCCTGGTGCTCACGGCGAATGCGACCACGGAGGCCAAAAAAGAGTGTCAGGAGGCTGGCGCCAGCGCCTTTCTCACCAAGCCGATCGACCCCAAGGCACTGCTGGCGCAAATCACCACGCTCGTGCCCCAATCTGCCGCACGCGCGACATCCAACAGCCCGGAACAACCAGCTGCTGCCCGATACGGCCGGTCGCTGAATGCGGCCACAATGGCCAGTCTCGAGTCACTGGGCAAGCGCTCGGACTTCGTCACCCGGCTGGTACATGGCTTTCTGGAGGATACCGAGGCATTACTCGGCAAGATGCAGCAGGCGCTACTGGAACAACGCTACAGCGAGTTCAAGGATATCGCGCACGCCTTGAAGGGAAGCTCCGGCAGCGTCGGGGCCGAGGCATTACATCAGCTCGTCACCGGGATCGGGCGCCTCACGCACGATGAACTGCACACTCAGGCCACCGCCCAGATGCACGACCTGGTGAACGTCTACGAGACCGCGCGTTACGAACTGCTGGCCTACCTGGACGGTCGCAACGGCAGCGCCGTCACGGTTTGACGCGCAGCGGGGAATCCGGGGCGCGTCGCTCGGCCAGTGGCGGCTGCACCAGCCGGTTCTGCGAGTGCGCCAAGCGCTCCATGATGCGCAGGTCTTTCCCCTCCAGCCGCAACGCGGCATCGACCCATTGTCCGGTGATATCCAGCAACTCCTGGTAATCAATCGGCTGATAACGCTGACGGATACCGCGCACCGCCTGGTAGCCCTGATTCGCCTGGTTCTGTTTCTTGATATAGGCGTACACCGCCTGCTCACCCTCGCCATCGTTCGCAAGCACATCCACCACACCCATTTCGTACAGTTCTTCGGCGCTGTAGATCTTGCCGCTCAGGATAATTTTTTCGGCACGTGCTGGATCGAGACGGCGCGCCAAGAGGGTGTAGGCCCCCATACCGGGGAACATGTTGAAGAGTATCTCTGGCAGCCCCATCTGTGCACGACGCTCCGCAATGAGTACATTGCTGGCCAAAGCCGCCTCGAAGCCGCCGCCCAAGGCCTCGCCTTGCACGAGCGAGATGGTCGTCACCGGCAGGTTGTAGCTCACCGCCGTGCTATAGAGCATATCAATGCAGGACTTGGCATAGCGGAACAAGCCATCGCGATCTTGATTCCGGATGGCCTCCAGGAACAGGACCAGATCACCGCCGAGATTGAAGACGCCAGGGGTGCGCGAAGCCAGCACCTGGTAACGCAGGCCCTGAGGGTTGCCGTTCAGGTGATCGTTGCGTGCCTGCTGTTCTACGGCGCATTGCAGTTGGCGGATCTCCGCTAAAAGTTCTGGCGTAACGCACGGCCTTGAGACAGGCTGCATGTAGCACCACACCGCTGCATGCTCATGGTCAAATCGCATAACCAGATGCCGATAACTGGCCTGGACCGAATGACCGTTCAACTGTGCGACTTCCATGCAACGCCCCTCGAGGGTGGACCGCTACCGTGACATCTTTCCGCAGAAATGAGTATGCCCGAATCCATTGCAAGCACAAGTACTCAAGCTCCGACGGGTGTGCCCGCAGTACTGCAGTTCGTGCCACCACGCCAGTTGAAATCGCGGCAAGTCATTGGCGAAGCAGGCCCATACACAACGAACTCAATCCTCCGAGCCTTGACCAGATGGCGCCCTACCAGTTCTACTTCAATACAGGAACCAAGCCCAAGGCCGTCTGGCCCCGCAAGCAGACCCTTTGGCATATAAGGCTTGGCTGATCAGGCAACCTGATGCATCTCTGTAAACAAGAAATAAATTTCCGTATCACAGGCATTTGAATGATCAAACGCATACAGGAACTCAATGAACAACTGGCCGATCACGGCGTGTTCGGGCCGGGAAGTGCTGAGCTTGGACGCCATGAGAAAGCCTTGACCCGCTACTTTGAAAAAGAGTACCAGCGCTGCCTCAAGAATCCACAATCCCTCGAAGCGCTTGGGATAATGGCCAATCAGGGGCCAATCGCGGAAGAACCCGAGGTTCTGATGGCCCGTCATTACGATGAAAAGTGGGAATTCTTCGCTAGCTTCCTGGATAGCCGTTACCGCGCATATTCAATGGCCTACTACAGTGAAACAGCGGAAGCCATACGCAATTCTTCAGCGACCCTGGAAGAAGCTCAAAAGGCGAAATTTTCCCTGATTGCAGAACGTGCGCAGATAAAGGGACATGAACGCATTATTAATCTTGGCTGTGGCTTTGGCTCGTTCGAAACCTTCCTGTTGCAAGAGTTTCCGAACATTACGGTTGTTGGCGTCACCCCCAGCAAGGTTCAAGTCAATTACATAAGAAAACAAATGCAGGATCCGACTGACCCCTTGTGCAGCGACCGCTTTACGTTGATCGAGGGTGCGTTTGGAAAGCTGCCCGTACACACGCTGGGCAAAGGCAAGTATGACCTCGTTATATCTGTCGCGATCTTCGAGCACCTGCTCAACCTACGCGCGTCCTTTGAATGCTTTAAGGCATTACTGGTTCCGGGAGGCAGAACATTCCACCATCTCATAACGTCACAAGTGGCAGTTCCACAATTATTGGACTCTACGATGACGCGGATTGGCCAGTATTACCCAGGTTGCCGGGTATGGCCACATGAAGCGCTTTCCCGACAAACCGAGCATTTTGAACTGGTGAACAGTTGGTTTGTGAACGGTCTCAACTATTGGCGCACCCTTGATGAATGGCACCAACGTTATTGGAACAGCATTCCGGATCTGTACGGTGCTGTTTTCGATATAGCGGCGATTAAATACTGGAATGAATACTTCTCGCTGTGTAAAGCCATGTTTGCGCCCATGGATGGACAGTTCTACGGGAACAGTCACTACCTCTTCAAATTGAAGAACTAACTTGAGGCCGGAGGAAATGACTTGATGGCCAGCACGACGTTCAGGCCACCGAAGGCGAAGGAATTGGAAATCGCCACGTCGACCTGCTGTTTGCGCGCCTGGTTCGGTACGTAGTCCAGGTCACAGCTCTCATCCGGCTCGGTGAAATTGGCGGTGGGCGGCACCAGATTGTTATGGACGGCAAGCACCGTGGCAATCAGCTCCAGCGCACTCGACGCCCCCAATGCATGACCATGCATGGACTTGGTCGAGGACACCGACAAGGAACTGGCATGGCTGCCAAAGACATGGTGCAGTGCCGCGGTCTCGGCCGGATCATTGGCCAAAGTGGCGGTTCCGTGAGCATTCACGTAATCCACAGCGTCGGGGGCGAGGCCTGCATCTTCCAGTGCACTACTCATTGCCCGGGCGATACCGTTCACGCTGGGCCGGGTAATGTGCCCGGCATCCGATGACATACCGCAGCCTGCCAGTTCAGCGTAGATGCGCGCTCCGCGCCGTGTTGCATGCTCTTCGGATTCCAGCACCAGCATACCCGACCCTTCGCCCAGCACCATGCCAGTACGGTCTTTGCAAAACGGACGGCAGGTGTCGTTGGAAACAACCCGCAATGCTTCCCAGGCCTTCAGTAACCCATAGGTAAATGGTGCATCGGCACCGCCGACCAGGGCCACGTCCACCAGGCCCGACTGGATCATCAGGCGTCCTTGTGCGGCCGCATGGGCGCCGGATGCGCAAGCGCTGGTGACTGAAAATACCGGCCCGGAAATTCCCAGATGCATGCTCACCATGCTCGCCGCGGCACTGGGCATGCCTTTGGGGATTGTCAGCGGATGAGCGCGGTCCTTCTGTTCCTTGTACAACCGCGCATAGGTTTCTTCATCGGTTTGCTTGCCGCCGCAACCCGTCCCGATGATTGCGGCAGCACGGGTCACCGCATCGTCTCCGACTGTCAGGCCGGCGTCGGCCAAGGCTTCTCGTGCTGCAATAACTGCAAATTGGGAAAATCGATCCAGTAACGGCAGTTGTTCAGAAGAAAAGAACTGTTCAGGGCTGAAGTTCGGAACCACCGCGCCGACGGCGATTTTCGTGCCCTTGGCAATGTCTGCCAGTGGCCCGATGGCGGAGCGCCCCGCACTGAGGGACAACCAGAAATCAGTAGCCGTGGTTCCCAGACCGGAAATTGCGCCTAATCCAGTAACAACGACGCGTCTTGTCATTCGGTATTGCTGTTTCTTCGCAGTTCATCGACTTTGGTAACAATATCGCCGACCGTGTGTATCGAGCCGATGATTTCATTTGGAATCTCGATGCCCAAGAGGTCTTCGAGTTCAGAAAGGATAACAATCGCTTTCAGGGAGTCGATCCCCAAATCATCCAGGCCCGTATTCAAAGTAATTTCCTCGGTGGAACATTTTGCCTCACGTGCAATGATTTCAATTATTTGTGCCGCATTGTTTTTCATAAACCACTAAA
>CAYHES010000183.1:0-5268 GCA_964355495.1 uncultured Acidiferrobacterales bacterium | reverse complement strand
GGCTTGGCCGTCTATGGAAAAGGCTTCAGCTGGACTAAGCAAAACTGATGGCTCAACGGACATTGATGGTGTGCGCCGGATTTTCAGCGCCCTTTCCCACTTTTTCGATGCGGTAGCGGGACAGTTTCAGGTGATCGTGACTGAACATGCTGGGTCCATCACTTGGGATGGAATTCCCCACGTGCATCTCGTGGGTAACTGGCGCCATGGCCATGAGGAATTTCTCATCCCCGCCACTTGGCCGAAGACCCAGAGAGGGTAGCTAGTTCTCTGGATTTATGCCCACTCCCGGAGAACACAAAACCGTCCAAGCCCGCATCCTCGCCTACGCGCAGGAAATCGGCTGGCGCTTTGTGCCGCGGGAAGAGGCTGAAAAGCGGCAGGGTTTTCCCCCTCACCCAGGCCCTCACCCTAGCCCTCCCAGAGGGAGAGGGGATGAAGAGCGGGGAGAGGGAGAATACTGCAGCCGCCCGGACAGGCGCAGAGCTTTGAGCTTATTCGATAGTAAATACGCGCAGCGGACTGATCTTATTCTGGTGGTAGTTGCGGAACCACTTGCCCTTGCCGACTTGAACCTGCCCGAATCGCACTGGGCATAATCTCTAACCTAAGACTTATAATTCGTCATTATTCGCGAATAATATCGTATAACATTAATAATTCGCTATAAAAGACGACTTGATGTGTTAAAATATATCATATATAAGTCTCTATATATGTCGATATATTGAATATTATCGATATTAATCGTCAAAGGTGGCGACTATGAAGATATCAAAACTCCTCGCGGATGACGCCGTTCTTACCGAAATCGGCGAGCGTATTACGCGGCGCCGGCTCGATCTTCAATTAACCCAGGCGGAGATGGCCGAGCAGGCGGGTGTCGCCAAGCGAACGGTAGAGCGGATTGAGGCCGGGGCCTCGGCGCAAATGTCGAGCATCATCCGGATTCTTCGGGTGCTGGATCTGTTGCCGGGTCTGGATCGCATGATCCCCGAGGTCGGGCCGAGACCGATGGATTTACTAAAGCGCAAGAGCAAAGTGCGGCAACGGGCCACAAGACGCCGACGTTCGGATCGACCCGGTAAGCCGTGGTCCTGGGATGGCAAAACATGAGTACCGTTGCCGAGGTCAGGCTTTGGGGGCGGACGATTGGTGCGGTGTCGCTGGAGGAGGGCGATGAGGTTGCCGCCTTCGAGTACGACCCGGCGTTTGTCGGGAGTGGCATCGAGATTTCACCGCTCACGATGCCGCTTTCCAACCGCGTCTATACCTTCCCCGAATTATCTCGAAAAACCTTTTACGGGTTACCCGGACTGCTGGCGGATTCGCTCCCGGACAAGTTTGGCCACGTGCTGATTGATGCCTGGCTGGCCACTCAGGGCCGGCGGCCGGATTCGTTCAATGTGGTCGAGCGGCTTTGCTATACGGGCGAGCGCGGCATGGGGGCTTTGGAATTTGCCCCGGCGACTGGACCCAAGGCCCGGCAGGCCAGCCGGATACAAATCGACAAGCTGGTTGAACTGGCATCGGAAATACTCACCCATCGCAATAACCTTCAGGTTTCCTTTGCCGATAAAAGCCGGGAACAGGCGTTGACCGATATCCTGCGCGTCGGCACCTCGGCCGGTGGCGCCCGGGCCAAGGCGGTGATTGCCTGGAATCCGTCAACCAACGAGGTCCGTTCCGGCCAGATTCCGGCAGGCGCGGGCTTCGAATATTGGCTGCTGAAATTTGACGGTGTCACGGGGAACAAGGACAAGGAACTCGAAGACCCGCAAGGTTACGGCGTCATTGAATACGCCTATTACAAGATGGCCAGGGACTGCGGTATCGATATCAGCGAATGCCGGCTGTTCGAGGAAAACGGCAGGCGGCACTTTATGACCCGTCGCTTCGATCGTCTTGCGGGTGGCGAGAAACTCCACATGCTATCGCTTTGTGCACTGGCGCATTACGATTTCAATATGGCGGGCGCCTATGCCTATGAACAGGCGCTGCTGGTGATCCGGCAGATGGGATTGCCAATGAGCGCGATTGAGGAACAGTTTCGCCGCATGGTGTTCAATATCATTGCCCGCAATCAGGACGACCATGTCAAGAATATCGCCTTCCTGATGGACAAATCCGGAAACTGGTCGCTTTCGCCCGCCTTTGACGTGATCTACAGTTTTAATCCCGCGGGCGCATGGACGGCCAGCCACCAGATGACCCTGAACGGCAAGCGTGATGATTTCACGATGGATGATTTCAAGGCCTGCGCGAAGGCTGCCTCGATGAAGCGCGGGCGCGCCGGGACCATTATCAACGAGGTGCGGGAAACGGTATCCCGTTGGAAAGATTATGCTGAAGAAGCAGGCGTACCGGTTGCGGTGCGCGATCAGATTCAGCGTACACTTCGATTGAAAAGTTTTTGATGAAACCGAGCGAACATAAAACCGTCCAATCCCGCATCCTCGCCTATGCGCAGGAAATTGGCTGGCGTTATGTGTCACGCGCGGAAGCGGAGAGGCGACGGGGTTTTTTGATCCAGATGGCGCCATGCCAGAGGTATGGCCCGCCCAGTGTCACTGTATTTTCGGCGTCCGGAGGTATAAAAACCTCTTGCGCGCCACTTAAAGTGGCGCAATAATCGTATTGCGCCATATAAGTACCTTTTTGTGGCGCATTTTTCCTATCGCGCCACAACGGGGAGATCATGCCCAAGCAGGTTTCACAAGCCGAACTCGACGCTGTTCTTCAAGCGGTTGCCCGATTCCCGGAGGGGGGGTCCATCGAGGATATTGGCGGCGTGCTCGATGTTAAGTTGCCGCGCCGTACCTTGCAGCGCCGCCTGGCGCAGCTTGTCCAGCAGAAGCGGTTGACCGTCGAAGGTCGCGCTCGAGGTAGTCGCTACCGGCGGCCCCCCATCGAGCTTGCCGCCAAGATAGTTGCGAGCGCCAAGGTAACCGCCGATTTGACGGTTTACGTTCCGGTATCCGCAGAAGGGGAGGCTGTTAAGCAGGCCGTCCGCCAGCCGATCCAGAACCGCCGACCGGTCGGATACAACCGGGCGTTCCTCGATGCGTACCGGCCCAATGACAGCTTTTACCTTACGCCGGAAATCCGGCAGCAGCTTCGCGAACTGGGCCGCTCGCCGGACGGCAAGCGTCCGGCCGGGACTTATGCCCGGCAAGTTTACAGCCGTTTGCTGATCGATCTGTCCTGGAACTCCAGCCGCCTGGAGGGCAACACCTACTCGCTGCTCGAAACGGAACGCCTGCTGGAATTGGGGGAGGCCGCCGAGGGCAAGGATGCCCGTGAAGCGCAGATGATCCTGAACCACAAGGCGGCCATTGAGCTCCTGGTCGAACAGGCCGCCGAGGTCGGCTTTAACCGTTACACCATCCTCAATCTGCATGCCTTGCTGTCGGACAACTTGCTTGCCGATTCTCAGGCGTGCGGACGCCTGCGCTCCATTCCGGTGGCGATCGCCGGGACGGTATTTCATCCGTTGGAAGTGCCGCAAGTGATCGAGGAATGCTTTCAACACGTCCTTGACACTGCCGCGGCGATTACCGATCCGTTCGAGCAGGCCTTCTTCGCCATGGTGCACCTACCGTATTTACAACCGTTCGAGGATGTGAACAAACGCGTTTCTCGCCTCGCTGCGAATCTGCCGCTTATCCGCGAAAACCTGAGCCCGTTGTCGTTCGTGGACGTGCCCGCGCGGGCCTATATCGACGCAACCCTTGGGGTTTACGAACTGAATCGCATCGAGTTGCTGCGCGACGTGTTTGTGTGGGCCTATGAGCGATCGTGTGCGCGCTACGCGGCGGTGCGCCAGTCATTGGGGGAACCGGACCCCTTTCGTCTGCGCTATCGCGCGCTGGTGACCGATGCTGTCTCCGAGATCGTTGGTAGTGGTATGGACAAGAAGGTTGCCGCCGCTTTCATCAAGCGTCGCGCGTCCGAAGACGTACCGCAGGAGGATCAGGCGCGATTCATCGAGGTGGCGGAAACGGCGGTAATGAATCTTCACGAGGGGAACATTGCCCGCTACCGCTTGCGGCCGTCGCAATACCAGAAGTGGAAGGAAACATGGCGTTGATTCGCTTTTTTCTTGGGAAAATAAATGTCTAAACCCGGCGAACACAAAACCGTCCAGTCTCGCATCCTCGCTTACGCGCAGGAGATCGGCTGGCGTTATGTGTCACGTGCCGAGGCTGAAAAGTGGCGCTGCTTCGACCCGGATGGCGTCATACCCGAAGACCGTGCCCGCCCGGCGTCACTCTATTTCGGTGACCTGCTGCATACCCAGGTGCACGCCTTCAATCCGAAATACAAAGAAGCCGAAGGCGCATTGGTTGGTGAGTTCCAGCGGCTGAACGCGGATATCGCCGGCAATCGCGATTTTCTGGCCTATTTACGCAATCAGGGCAAATTTTTCTGCGCCGAGGAAAACCGCGAGCTGGACCTTCAGCTCGTTGATTACGGCGACCTGACCCGTCCGCGTGAGCAGTGGCGCAACGTGTACGAGGTGACCGAGGAATTTTACGTCCACAACGGTCGTTACGGCACGCGTGAGGACGTGGTGTTCCTCATCAACGGCATCCCGGTGCTGGTGATCGAGTGCAAGAACGCCACCAAGGACGAGGCGATCGCGCTCGGGGTGGACCAGATTCGCCGTTACCACGTGGAGACGCCGGAGGTGATGGTGCCGGAGATGCTCTTCACCGCCACCGAGGCCATCGGTTTTGCCTACGGCGTAACGTGGAACACGGTGCGCCGAAACATCTTCCGCTGGAAGGGTGAAGAAGTTGGCAATCTGGAAGCCAAGGTGAAGAGTTTCTGCGCCGTGCCGCACGTGCTGCGCGTCCTGAAGGATTTCATCCTGTTCGCCGAGAAGGAGGAGGAACTCCAGAAGTTCATCCTGCACCAGCACCAGACGGCGGCGGTGGACAAGGTGGTGGCGCGCGCCCTCGATCCGAAGCGTTCGCGCGGGCTCGTCTGGCACACCCAGGGCAGCGGCAAGACCTACACCATGATCAAGGCCGCCGAGCTGCTGTTCAAGGCCAACGCGGCGCAGAAGCCGACCATCCTGCTGATGATCGACCGCAACGAGCTGGAAGATCAGATGCTCAAGAACCTGGCGGCGGTGGGTCTGGGCAACGTGGCGCATGCCGACCGCATCGCCACGCTCAACAAGCTGCTGGATGAGAAGGGGCAGGACTACCGCGGCATCGTCGTGACCATGATCCACAAGTTCCGCGACATGCCGGCGAACCT
>CAYHES010000182.1:0-5283 GCA_964355495.1 uncultured Acidiferrobacterales bacterium | reverse complement strand
CGCAAAATCGGCAACATTGCCATTGTGCGCATCGAACAGCTCTACCCGTTCCCGCACGATGACTTCAAGCGCGAACTCGGCCGCTACCCGAATGCCAGTGAGCTGCTGTGGGTCCAGGAGGAGCCGAAGAACCAGGGCGCCTGGTACTGGCTCCAGCATTACCTGAGCGACCTGATGCTGCCGGGCCAGACGTTGCGCTCGGCCAGCCGCCCGTCCTCGGCTGCGCCGGCCGGCGGCTATCTGGACGTGCACCGCGCCCAGCAGCAGGCACTGGTGGATGAAGCGCTGAAGTAGGACGCCTGACAGGGGGGCGGGTTCCCGGAGCACCGGCTTTCGGGAAACCTGCTACATATATATAGAACTGGAGCTGTACAAGAACGAAGAACGAGGCTCAATGGACATCCGTATCCCGCCGTTGTCTGAATCGGTATCGACCGCCACCCTGATGGCGTGGCGCAAGAAAGAAGGCGATTTCGTCGAGCGCGATGAAATCCTGATCGAGGTCGAGACCGACAAGGTCGTGTTCGAGATTCCGGCCCCGGCCGCCGGCCGCCTGACGCGTATTGTGAAGCCGGAAGGCGCCGCAGTGATCAGCGACGACGTCATTGCCGAACTCGACACCGCCGCCGTGCAGCCGGCCGCCAAGCCTGTAGTGAATGAGGCTTCATTCACTGGAGTCGAAGGGCCGGCGGCCCCGGCCGCCGCGCCGCAACCGGCCGCCGCGCCGCAACCGGCCGCCGCGCCGCAACCGGCCGCCGCGCCGGCCATGAGTCCGGCGGCGCGCAAGCTCGCCGCCGAACAGGGCGTGCAGCCCGAAACCGGCAGCGGCCGGGGCGGGCGCGTGACCAAGGCGGATGTGCTGGCCGCCAGCGAAACCAAAACCAGGAGTCCGGCCATGCCGCCGGCCGACGCGGCGACTATTTCCAGTCTGGGCGATGGCCGTCCGGAGCAGCGCGCGCCGATGTCGCGCCTGCGCCTGCGCATCGCCGAGCGCCTGCTGGAGTCGCAGCGCAGCACCGCGACGCTCACGACCTTTAACGAGGTCAACATGCAGCCGATCATGGAGATCCGCAACCGTTACAAGGATCGCTTCGAGAAGGAACATGGCGTGAAGCTCGGCTTCATGTCGTTCTTCGTCAAGGCGGTGGTGGTGGCGCTGAAGAAATACCCGGTGCTGAACGCCTCGATCGACGGCAGCGACATCGTCTACCACGGTTACTACGACGTCGGCATCGCGGTATCCAGCCCGCGCGGGCTGGTGGTGCCCATCGTGCGCGACGCCGACCAGTTGTCGATCGCCGAAATCGAAAAGGCCATCTCCGACCTGGCCACCCGCGCGCGCGACGGCAAGCTCACGCTCGAGGAACTGACTGGCGGCACCTTCACCCTCACCAACGGCGGGGTGTTCGGCTCCATGCTGTCGACGCCCATCATCAATCCGCCGCAGAGCGCGATTCTCGGCATGCACAAGATACAGGATCGCCCGATGGCCGAGAACGGCCAGGTGGTGATCCGGCCGATGATGTACCTGGCGATTTCCTACGACCACCGCCTGATCGACGGCCGCGACGCCGTGCTCGGGCTGGTGGCCATCAAGGAAGAACTCGAAGACCCGGCGCGCTTGCTGCTGGATGTTTAAATAATTTCTGCCGCAAAGACGCAAAGGACGCAAAGAAAACTTGATCTCTCTTTGCGTCCTTTGCGTCTTTGCGGCGGGTTTTGTGGTAGGGAAAAATGGACAATCACTATGATGTCGCGGTAATCGGCGCCGGTCCGGGCGGTTATGTGGCGGCGATCCGCTGCGCGCAGCTCGGCCTCAAGACGGTGTGCATCGATGCGTGGACGAATTCCACCGGCAAGCCGGCGCTCGGCGGCACCTGCCTGAACGTCGGCTGCATCCCTTCCAAGGCACTGCTCGAATCTTCCGAGCAGTATGCGCAGCTTCGGCATGGCCTCGGCGAGCACGGCATCGCGGTCAAGGACATAAGCCTGGACGTCGGCCGGATGCTGGCGCGCAAGGACAAGATCGTGGACAAATCCACCGCCGGCATCGCCTTCCTGTTGCGCAAGAACAAGGTGGACTCGAAAGCGGGGACTGGCCGGTTCGTGCGTGCCGGCGAATCCTGTGTCCTGGAGATCGTGAACGGAAAAGAGCGCGAGGAAATCACGGCGCGCTGCGTGATTATCGCCACCGGTTCGCTACCGGCCTCCCTGCCGCTGTTCCCGGTCGATGGCGAACGCGTGGTGGACAACGCCGGTGCGCTCGGTTTCCGGGAGCCGCCGAAACGCCTTGGCATTATCGGCGCCGGCGTCATCGGGCTGGAACTGGGCAGTGTGTGGCGCCGGCTCGGCAGCGAGGTCACGCTGTTCGAGCCGCACCATACCTTTCTGGCCATGGCCGATACCCAGGTCGCGGCCGAGGCGTGGAAGTTGTTTACCAAGGAACAGGGCCTCACCATCAAGCTCGCTGCCAAGCCTTTATCCATGCAAGTCGGGAAGGGGAGCGTCAGCGTCGAGTACCAGGACGCCCAGGGCACGCAGCGCTTCGAGTGCGACAAACTACTGGTGGCCGCCGGACGCGTGCCCAACACGGCGGACATCAATGCCGAAGCCGTCGGCCTCAAGCGCGACGCGCGCGGTTTCATCGAGGTGGACGATCACTGCCGCAGCGCTGTGCCGAATGTGTACGCCATCGGCGATTGCGTGCGCGGTCCGATGCTGGCGCACAAGGCTTCGGAAGAGGGGATCGCGGTGGCCGAACGCATCGCCGGACAGAAGCCGGAGGTGAACCTCGCCACCATCCCGTCGGTGATCTACACCGCGCCCGAAATCGCCTGGGTGGGCCAGACCGAACAGGCCCTGCAGGCCGCCGGGACGGCCTTTCGCAAGGGCGTGTTCTGGTTCATGGCCAATGGCCGCGCCCAGGCGCTGGGCGAGACCCACGGCTTCGTGAAGGTGCTGGCGGACGATTTGACCGACCGGATTCTGGGGGTACACATGATCGGCCCACGGGTCTCGGAACTGCTCGGGGAGGCGGTGGTGGCCATGGAATTTGCCGCCGCCGCCGAGGATCTGGCCCGCATCTGCCACGCCCACCCGACGCTTTCCGAGGCCCTGCATGAGGCGGCCCTGGCCGCGCTGGGCCGCCCCCTGCATCAGTAAAGAGACCCATGTGGCTTGTCCGGCCCCGGGCGTTGGTATAGCTTTGGCGGACGCTTGCCGCAGAAGAAACCATGCCTTTCTCGCCCGTCGATCTCAAGCTGCTCGCGACCCTGGTCCCGGTCAACGCCCTGAGCGCCGAACACCTGCGCAAGCTGGCGGACAAGGCCGTAATCGAAGACCTTCCGTCCGGCCATGTGCTGTTTGAGGAAGGCAGCACCGACAGCGACGCGTTCTACGTGCTGGCCGGCGACGTGGCCTTGTCGTCCAAAAAAGGCGCTGCCAGCCGCACGGTGAGCGGCGCCAGCGAGGAGGCCAAGTACCCGCTCGCCAACCTCAAGCCGCGCCAGTACACCGGCAAGACCAGGACGGCGACCCGCATACTGCACGTCGATAGCCAGTATCTGGATACCCTGCTCACCTGGGATCAGGTCGCCGGTATCGAGGTCACCGAGTTCGAGGGCGACGCGAGCGACACCGCCTGGATGCGCCGGGTGCTCGAAAGCAAGGCACTGCTGCGGCTGCCGGCGGCCAACATCCAGCAGTTGTTCACGCGCTTCGAGGAAGTGCCGATGAAGGCCGGGCAGATCATTATCCGCCAGGGCGACAAGGGCGATTACTACTACGTCATCAAGCAGGGGCGCTGCCGGGTGGTGCAGAAGCCCGGCGAGCAGCAGAAGATGGTGGCGCTCGCCGATCTGGCCGAGGGTGACGGCTTCGGCGAGCAGGCGCTGTTGTCGGATGCGCCGCGCAACGCCACGATTGCGGCGTTGAGCGACGGCGCGCTCATGCGCCTGGCCAAGGCCGATTTCGACAAGCTGCTCAAGGAGCCGCTGCTCGAACAGGTTTCCGACAAGGAAGCCATGACGCGCGTGCAGGCCGGTGCCGGACTCATCGACGTGCGCCTGGAAAGCGAATACCGGCGCGCCAGTCTCAAGGGCAGCATCAACATCCCGTTGGCCCAGTTGCGCCAGAAGGCCGGCAGCCTCGATGCCGGCCGTCAGTACATTGTTTATTGCGACACCGGGCGCCGCAGTGGCGCGGCGGCCTTTCTGCTCTCGGAGCGCGGATTCAACGTCGCGCTGCTCAAGGACGGCATCAATGCCCTGCGCAAAGCCAGCCCCTCGACGGGCTGAGGCCACGGGAATTACCCGCCCGGCGCTAGTGTCGTGTTGCGTTCTGTTTGGTACTTATAACTTCCCGGGAACTTCCCGGAGCCCCCCGTAGGTCGGGCTTCGCCGATGGGATCGAGGCGAGGGCCGCGGGCCAGGGATGGCCTGCTTGCGGTTTTAGCCCGACATGTCGGCCTGAAGGCCGACCTACATGACGAACAAGCAATGTTCCTTCAAGAGTGCAACCCTACACTAGGGTGCGCCGTGTTCGCCGTGGTGCAGGGAGTAACGGCCCAGGCGACGGTCGGCAAAGTAATGTTGCAGGGCGTAGGTCACCGCCGGGAAGGCGATTTGCGCCCATGGCACCTCCGCTTCGCGAAACAACCGCACCTCCAGGCTTTCCTCTCCGGGCGCGACGTCGAGGCTGCGCAGCCGGCCGCGATAGATGAGATAGACCTGGCTGATGTGCGGCAGATTGTAGAGCGTATACAGGTCGCCGATCTCAATAGAGGCGTTGGCCTCCTCCATGGCCTCGCGCGCCGCCGCCTGGGCGGTGGTCTCACTCAGCTCCATGAAACCCGCCGGCAGCGTCCAGAAGCCGTGGCGCGGTTCGATCGCGCGCCGGCAGAGAAGAATCCGGTCCTCCCATTCGGGAATGCAGCCGACCACCATTTTCGGATTCTGGTAATGAATGGTCTGGCAGGCATCGCACACGAAGCGTTCGTGCGTGTCGCCGGCCGGGGTGTGCCGGCTCACGAGCGCGCCGCACTGGCTGCAAAATTTCATGACGGAACACCATGTGTGCCGATATTATTTTCCAACTTACCGCCTTTTCATCCGCTTGATATAACTGGAGCACAAACAACAAGGCCACCCGCAGGTGGCCTTGCCATGGGTAAATCGGTTGCTTACACCATGTCCTTGAGGCTCTTCAGGGGCAGAACCTTCACGACGTTACGCGCCGGCTTGGCCTTGAACATCACTTCTTCCTTGGTGAACGGGTTGATGCCCT
>CAYHES010000181.1:0-5289 GCA_964355495.1 uncultured Acidiferrobacterales bacterium | reverse complement strand
TTTACCTCAAGCTGAATTATTCCTGGCATACGCAAAAAAAAACGTCCGCTACCCCGTCATGCGCCACAGGGTCTTGCCCGCGGTTTGCTCGCACAGCAGTGCGCGTATCTGCTCGGACGGCAGCGGCTTGCTGAACAGGTAACCTTGAATCATCTGGCAATGGCGACCGCGCAGAAAATCGAGCTGTTCCATGGTCTCGACACCTTCGGCCACCACCTCCAGCCCGAGGCCACCCGCCATCGCCAGGATCGCGGTGGTAATCGCCGCGTCATCCGGATCGCTGACGATATCGCGAATAAACGAGCGGTCGATCTTCAGGGCATCCAGCGGGAACCGTTTCAGATAGCTGAGCGAGGAATATCCGGTGCCGAAGTCGTCCACCGACAGCTTCACGCCCAGCGTCTTGAGGTTGTCCAGAAGACGCGTGGTCTCGGCCGCATCCTGCATCAACATGCTTTCGGTAATTTCAAGCTCGAGGAACTGCGGGTCAATGCCTGCCGCCGCAATGGCGCACTGCACGGTCTTGACAAGATCCTGCTGCCGGAACTGGCGACCCGAAAGGTTCACCGCCATGCGCAACGTGCCGTGGCCGGCGTCTTGCCATGCCCTGAGTTCGGCGCAGGCGGTCTGCAGCACCCATTCGCCCATCGGCACGATCAGACCGCTCTCCTCGGCCAACGGTATGAAGTCCAATGGCGGCACCAGGCCGAGGTCCGGATGCCGCCAGCGGATCAATGCCTCGGCGCCGACAATCGCGCCGCTGCGCGCATCCACCTGCGGCTGGTAGTGCAACAGGAACTCCTGCTTCTCCAGCGCACGCCGCAAGGAGCCTTCCAGCGACAGGCGCGCAAAGGCCTTGGCATTCATGGACTGGTTGTAGAATTGATAATTGTTGCGGCCCGCGTCCTTGGCGTGATAGAGCGCGGAATCGGCATTCTTGAGCAGGGTCTCGGCATCCTCGCCATCGTCCGGATACAGGCTGATGCCGATGCTGGCCGTCACCACGATCTCGTGCTCGTCCAGCCGGAACGGCGCCTGCATCGCCTGAATGAGCCGCTGCGCCGCCTTGGCGGCATCTTCAGCCCGATCGATGTCGGCCATGGCCAGAATAAATTCATCGCCGCCCAGGCGCGCGAGCGTCGTACCGCTCTTGTTGGACGAGGGCTCCGCGCGACTTACCGCATCGTAATCGCGCACGCACTGGCGCAATCGTTCGGCCACGGCCACCAACAGCCGGTCGCCGAGACTGTGGCCGAGGGTCTCGTTGATGCGTTTGAAATGATCGAGATCGAACAGCACCGTCGCCACCTTGTTCAAATGACGGCGGGCGCTGCTGAGCGCAAAATTCAACTGCTCGTTGTACAACTGCCGGTTGGGCAGGTGCGTGAGGCTGTCATAGTAGGCGAGCGTGCGAATGCGCTCTTCGGCCTGCTTGCGTTCGGAGACATCCTGAATGGTACCGAGCAGCAACACCGGCCGGCCGGTCGCATCGCAGTCCGCGAGCCCCTGCACATGCAGATGGCGTATCGCGCCACCCGGCAGCGCAATGCGATAGTCGACGGCGTAGGGGGTGCCGGCGGTGCGCGCCGCCGCGATAACCGCGTCGAGCGCGCCGCGATCATCGGGGTGCACGCGCTCGATAAATTTCCGGTAGTCGGGCCAGAACTCGCCCGGTTCATAACCGAGCAGATGGTAAACCTGCGCTGACCAGTGGCCGCGTCCGCTGACGAGATCCCATTCCCAACTGCCGAGGCGTGCCGTGCGCTGCGCGGCCGTGAGGTGCGCCTCGCTGCGGTGCAGTTCGTCGAGCACCTGCCCGGCGCGCAACATGTAGCGCACGCGATGCCGTAGAACCAGCCAGTTGATCGGCTTGGTGGCGAAATCCGTGGCGCCCACTTCGTAGGCACGATTGATGGATTCGACATCTTCCAGACCGGTGAGCATGAGAATCGGCACCGCCTGGCCACCGGGCAGCTTGCGCAGTGCCGCACACGCGGCATAACCATCCATCTCCGGCATCACCACATCAAGAAGAACGAGTTGCGGCTGGAACTCGCGGAAGCGCGCCACGGCCTCCAAGCCGTTCTCCGCTTCCACGACGCGCAGACCGGCCTGCTCAAGCGATTCGCGCACCAGCAGCCGGCCGGCCACGTCGTCGTCGGCGACCAGCACCAGGGGCGCACCCTGCGGAATATCAGCGCTCATGACTCACCTCCACACATAAAGCCGTCAGTGCCTGCGCGACACGCGCATACTCGTTCCTGGCATCGGCCAGACGCGCCGCCATGCCCGCCGTGCCGCCGGCACGTCCCATCTGCTCCAGCTCCTTGAAACAGGCGGCGAGCGCGAGCGCGCCGACATTGGCGCTGCTCGACTTCAGGCCGTGCGCCGCGCGCAGCGCCGCACCGGCATCGCCCTGTTGCACGGCGGCATGCAACTGTTCGATCTGACCGGGCGCGGCAGACAGGTAAAGGCCCGCGATCTTGCGCACCAGGTCCGGCGTGCCCTCGCGCTGCAGGGCGCGGATGCCGTCCAGGGTTCCGGCATCGAGCGGACCGTCCACCACATCCGCTGGTACTCTCCGAGGCATATCGGTTGCCGTGGCACCGGGTTCCAGCCAGCGTTGCAGCACGGCATACAGCTCCGCGGAGCGCAGCGGCTTGGTGAGATAATCGTCCATGCCCGCGGCCAGGCAGCGTTCGCGATCGCCTTCCATGGCATTGGCCGTCAGCGCAATGACCGGAATCCGGCGCGCACCGGGCTGCTCCTGCTCGCGCGCGCGGATCGCCGCCGTCGCGGCGTAGCCGTCCAGGTTCGGCATCTGGCAGTCCATCAACACCAGATCGTACGCGCCGCCGGCCAGCGTCTCGATCGCGGCGTAACCGTCGCCCACAACCCGCACGCGACAGCCGAGGTTCTCCAGCATGGCAATCGCCACCTCTTGATTCACGCGGTTGTCCTCGGCCAGCAGCACCTGTGCGTGCAGTGGTTGGAACTCTACCCTGGCCGCCGGGGCTGGCACGGCGGGCGTGGCGCTGCCCACCAGCAGGGCGAGCGCGTCGTACAGTTCCGACTGGCGCACCGGTTTGGTCAGGCAGCGTTCGATCCCCGGCATGCAAGCGCCGGGACCGTCGCCACAGGTGCCCGCCGAGGTCAGCAGGATCAGATGCGTGGCGGCCAGCGCCGCGTCCCGCCGGATGGCCGCCGCCAGCTCGGCGCCATCCATGCCGGGCATCATCATGTCCAGCAGGGCGATGTCATAGGGCGCGCCGCGCGCGGCCGCGGCGCGCAGCAGGCTGAGCGCCTCGGCGCCGCTCGCCGCGCTGGCGCTGTGCAGGGCCCAGGCGGCGAGCTGCTGTTCGAGAATCTCGCGATTGGTGGCGTTGTCGTCCACGATCAGCGCGCGCCGGCCGCGCAGGCCGTCCGGCGCTGGTACCGGCTCGTCGCCGGCCAGCGCCCAGCCGAAGCGCGCCGTGAACCAGAACAACGAGCCCTGGCCCGGCACGCTCTCGACACCGATCGCGCCGCCCATCATCTCCGCCAATTGTTTGGAGATCGCCAGCCCCAGACCGGTACCGCCGAATTTGCGCGTGGTGGAGCCGTCCGCCTGAATGAATTTCTCGAAAATGCGCGCCTGGGCCTCGGGTGGAATACCGATGCCGCTGTCCCGCACTTCGAAACGCAGTGTCATGCCCTCTTCGTCCTGCCCGGAGAGGCTGATGCGCAGGACCACTTCGCCCGCCTCGGTAAACTTGATGGCGTTGCTCAGCAGGTTGACCAGCACCTGGCGCAGCCGGCCGGGATCGCCGCGCAGCGCGGGTCGCACGCCATCCATGATCTGACAAATCATTTCCAGCCCCTTGCCCTGGGCACGCGCCGCCAGCAGCTCGCACAGCTCCTCGACCTCGCGGCGCAGGTTGAAGTCGATACTCTCCAGCTCCAGCTTGCCGGCCTCGATCTTGGAGAAGTCCAGGATGTCGTTGATGATCGCGAGCAGCGATTCGGCCGAGTGGTGCACCGTTTCCACGTAGTGGCGCTGCCGGGCGTTGAGCTCGGTCGTCAGCAGCAGCTCGGACATGCCGATCACGCCGTTCATGGGTGTGCGGATCTCGTGGCTCATGTTGGCGAGAAACTGCGACTTCGTCCGGCTCGCCTCGTCGGCCTGACGCGCCAACGCATGGGCACGATCGGTGGCGGCCTTCAGCTCCAGGGTGCGTTGTTGCACTTTCGTTTCCAGGGTGCGCTGGTGACCCTCCACCTCGGCGCGATAATCGGTGAGCCGTACCAGCATCTTGTTATAGGCCGTGGCCAGTTCCTGAATCTCGTCGTTTGAGCGGATGTCGATGCGGTGCTCAAACCGGCCGTCGGCGACCGCGCGCGTGGCCCGCACAAGTTGCTGGATGGGTGACGTGATACGCCGCGTCATCCAGAAGGTAACCGCCACGCCCAGCAGTATCATGAGCGCCGTGTAGAAGGCCGTGCTCTGCAAGGTCTCCATGATCTGCTTCCGTACACCCTCCTCACTCAGGCCGATCTGCACGTAACCGAGCCCGGCGCTCCTGTCCTGCGCATCGACGACCTCCTGGAACATGAGTGCCGGGTCCACGGCCGACGCCCCCCGCACGACCGCGAGGAAACTCAGGAATTGACCCTGCCCGGAGATGTCGGTGAACGCCATATGCCAGGGGCCGGTATCGCTCGCCTTGTTCTCATGCTCCGGTATCGAGGGAATCACCAGATCCACGGGCTGCAGTGTGTCCTCCAGCAGCACCTTCCCGTTCTTGTCCAGGAAGCGGATGAACAGGACATTCGAAGCCTTCAGGCTGCGCGCGATCTGCGCAAGGGCCGCCGTGTTTTCCGTGTAGACGCCGTATTCGCTGTTCGCGGCAATGATGTTGGCGAGCACGACACCGTTGCGCAGCAGGTCTGCACGGTGTTCGGCTGCTTCCCGGTACACCAGCAGCGCGGCGATCAAAAGGGTTGTTCCCAGGATCAGCGCCACAACCAGTGCATTGAACTTGGTGGCCAGCCGGAAGTGCGTGGGCAGTCGCATGGTCATCCCCTACTCGATCGCTTCCAGCGCGCCCTTCACGAGCGCGGCCGGGAATTCGATTTTCATGTGTTGCGCGGTCTTGAGATTGATGCTGTAGCCGATCTTGTACGGCGTCTCCGGCGACAAACTGCCCGCCGGCGTTCCCTGAAGCACCTTGATCGCCAGTTCACCGCACTGCCTGCCCATGTCGGGGTAATCGCGCTCGAGCGCGTACAGGGCGCCGGCCTTGACCCAGG
>CAYHES010000180.1:0-5323 GCA_964355495.1 uncultured Acidiferrobacterales bacterium | reverse complement strand
TTGTGAAGGCAAGCCTGCACAAAAATAGCCATATTAATTTACAATCCGGGGAATTCCATGCATCCGATGCTGAACACGGCGGTGAAGGCCGCGCGCCGCGCCGGCAAGGTGATCATGCGCTACGCCAGCCAGCTCGACCGGCTGACCGTCGAAAACAAGGGGCGCAACGATTTCGTCAGCCAGGTGGACCGCGAGGCCGAGGCCGAGATCATCGATGTCCTGAAGCGCGCCTATCCGGATCACGCCATTCTCGCGGAGGAAACCGGGCGCCAGGGTAAAAGCGAGTTCCTCTGGATCATCGACCCGCTCGACGGCACCACCAATTACCTGCACGGCTATCCGCAGTTTGCCGTGTCCATCGGCCTGCACCAGCAGGGCCGCGCCACCCAGGCGGTGGTGTTCGATCCCCTCAAAAATGAGCTGTTCACCGCCTCGCGCGGCGGTGGTGCGCAGCTCAACGACCGGCGCATGCGCGTGAGCGGTGTCAGCCACCTGGAATCGGCCCTGCTCGCCACCGGCTTCCCCTACAAGTCGATGGAGTATCTCGAAGTCTGGATCAACACTTTCCGCACCCTGCTGCCGCTCGTAAGCGGTGTACGCCGCGCCGGCTCGGCGTCGCTCGATCTCGCGCACGTCGCGTGCGGACGGCTGGATGGATTCTGGGAGTTCGGGCTGAGCCCGTGGGACATGGCGGCCGGTTGTCTGTTGATCGAGGAGGCCGGTGGTCTGGTTGGCGATTTCTGCGGCGGCCAGAACTTTGTCGACGCCGGCCATGTGATCGGCGGCACGCCGAAAATCTATGACGAACTCCTCGGCCTGATACAGCCGCACGTTCCGCCGGACTGGTGCCGCTGAGGCTCTACGCCGAACGGGCGACGTCCGAACGATTAACATCCGCAAAAACTACCTGCGCGAACGCGCTGCTGCGCTCCACCACTTTCAACACGCGCACGCGTCGCGGCGGCGACTCGCTATCGGCGATCTCGATATCCTCACCGGGCTGACAGGTGCCGCGCGCCACCAGCAAGGTGGCCGGCTGGCGCAACGCCTCGATCGGCGGCAGCAGCAGCGCCTGACTGTAGGGCACGACATCCGTGCCGGCCGGGCGCACCGCCAGGGGGTGCGCATGCGGGGCGAGCATCTCGACACCCATCTCGACATGCTGTGTGTCCGCGCTTTTCACCCAACGCACCACTCCGATGCGCCACTGGTTGAGCGCCGGGTTCTGGATACCGATGACGTCCCCCACCCGCACCGGAATCCCGGACTCGCCGCTGCGTGCCAGCGACAAGCCACCAGCGCTCTCGTCGCGCACCTGCCAGCGACTGTCAATACGGAACAGTTCCGGCAGCGGCGCCGTCACCGGCCGCTCATCGTGCGACTCCGCTTCCAGGGCAAAACGATCCGGCGGCTCCGCGGCCCGCTCCGGGATGGCCGCGGGCGCCTGTGGTTGCGTGAACGGTCGCTGCCCGTCACAGAAAAAATGCACGGCGTGAATGCCCACGCACAACGACAAGGGCTGCAGTGAGTGACGACGGGAAAACTGGCGCCGGCCGGCAAGCCCCCAGAAGCGCAGCATGCGTTTAAGGCTATCCACACACGCGGCGCCCACGCATTCGAAACCAAGCCCGAGGACACGCGGCGATTCGCCCTTCTGCAACCGCTTGCTGAAGTCGTGCGCGACGCGCGCCAGCTCGATCGCGTTCAGGGCGCGCAGCGTCGGCGCCGGCGGCAACGATACATCGCGCGGGAAGGGCGCGGCCGGATGATCGGCATCGAAATCGATCAGGAAGTGTCCGACCGGATCGATGGTTTGAATCGCGGAGATGATTTCGGCCTTCTGTCCCCAGCGCGCGAGAAAGGCGTTCACCTGATGGCATTCATTCTGCGGCAACTGATAGGGCCCGCACAAACCGAGCAGCAGCGCCTGCAGATAGGCGCGTGTCACCGTCGTGCCCTCCTCGAGACCGTCGATGGCCAGGAGACGATGTTCCTGGCCGTGCTGCTCGGCATAGCGGTAGAAGCCGTGAATCTCCTTCCACACACCCGACGGAGAAGGCATGTACACCTGATAGGAGCGCAGCAACACCTCGCCGAGATAGCGAATGGCGCGCTCCAGGGCGAGCAGAAAGGCATCGCTCTCCCACGGCTTGCGCTCGTCCAGACCGGCCTTGAGCACATGCTTGTAGCCGTGCGCCATTTCCATGTGCAGCTGGCAGAGGAAGTCGGCCAGTTGTTTCAGGCGCGGCCTGAGAGGCAGGGAAAGATGCGCAAAATGCGGTTGCAGTCCGGCGGCAACCGCCGCCACCGGCTTGCGGTATAACTCCATGAGCACCAGCCGGTCATCCGCCGCCAGCGGCATGCGGTTCAGGGTAAACAACGCCTGATAAATCTGCTGCGCCGCCTGCACGCTGTCCGCCAACGGCAATGCCGCCAGCCAGGCCCCGGCCTCTGCCGGCTCGGTTTCCACCACCCAGGCGGATGTCTGCCATGGCGGCAACACGAAGGCCGGCAGCGCGGAGCCCTCGGACTTCGGGAGCAAACCGGGCTGGCTCATGAAAAGATGAAAATGACTTTCAGCATGCCCACATGCTGGTC
This sequence comes from uncultured Acidiferrobacterales bacterium, assembly GCA_964355495.1. GTDB lineage: Bacteria > Pseudomonadota > Gammaproteobacteria > Acidiferrobacterales > UBA6901 > UBA6901. The sequence continues at coordinate 2,725 of CAYHES010000180.1, read as the reverse complement.
GAGGCCACGCACGGCGTCAAGTGGAATTGGCTTTATGCACAGCATGTTATCGCGGCATACCGTTCCCGACGTCGCACCGGACCGGACTGGGCTCCCGTTGGTGTGCCCCGGAGAAACCTGCTCCGAGTAATTTAATTTGGCCGGGCCAGCGTGTATTATCGCGCCTCGCCATATTGTCGCCGGAGAGAAGCAATGACCTACGTGGTCACCGAAAACTGCATCAAGTGTAAATATACCGACTGCGTGGAAGTCTGCCCCGTGGACTGCTTCCACATGGGCCCGAACATGCTGGTGATCGATCCGGACGAGTGCATCGACTGCACCCTGTGCGTACCGGAGTGTCCGGCCAACGCCATCTACGCGGAAGACGACGTTCCGGCCGGGCAGGAACAGTTCCTGGCACTGAATGCCGAACTGGCCAAGAAATGGCCGGTGCTCACCGAACGCCGGGAAGCGCCGGCGGATGCCGTGGATTGGGACGGCAAACCGGACAAACTGAAACTCCTGGAACGTTGATGGCCGGCCCCGGTACCGAAGCAGCGGAACCGGAACACCCTGCCCCAACGAAGCTCAGACAGACAGCTCAGCGCTCACGGGACGTGAACGGATCCGCGGCCAGCGACGGCGTAGCGCCGTTGCCGGAACGGTCCGCGACCGCCACGCAATTGCGTCCGCGCGCCTTGGCGGCGTACAAGGCCAGGTCCGCCTGGCGCAGCAGCCACAAACCCGGATCCTCGAGCGTGGCGCGCTGGTCGACAGCGAGGCTCGCCAGCCCGAAGGAAGCCGTCACCCGCAGGCTCACGCCGCGTGCCGGGGCGAGCGCAAGGCTGGCGACGGCGGCGCGCAGGCGCTCGGCAATCTCCGCGGCACGCTGTGTTCCGGTGGCCGGCAACAGCAGGACAAACTCTTCACCGCCATAACGCGCCAGCACGTCGCTGGCACGCAGCCCTTTGCTGAGCGCGCGTGCCGCCTCTTGCAGGACATGATCGCCGGCCTGATGACCGTGCCGATCGTTGATCTGCTTGAAGCGGTCGAGATCCACCAGCAGACAGGAAAGCTCCCCGCCCCGGCGCAGCCACTGGCTGACCTCTTCGCGCAGCCGCCGATCGAAAAACCGGCGGTTCGCGACCTGGGTGAGCATGTCCGTGAGGCCGTCGCGCCGCAGGCGTGCGCGATTCACGGCGTTATCGATACAGATCGCGGTTACGGCGGCGAGGTGCTCGAGCAAGTCGGTCGCGGCATCCGGCGCGAAGTGGCGCGGATCCGCGCTACCCTGATTGAGGCTGCCAACCCGCTCCCCACGCAGCACGAGCGGCGCGATGGCCATCGATTGCAGGCGCTGCGTGACGTGCGGAAACAGCTTCCGCTGGCTGGCGGGATCGGCGGCACCGAGCAGCGGACCATCCGCAGGAATCAGTCCCGCGGCGGGCGCGTGCAGCGCAACAAAGGCGTTGTCCGGCGCCGCCGCGCCCTCCTGCTCCAGCAGGCGCGCGAGCTCGTAGTCCGGGTCGAGCCAAGCGATGGAAACGGCATGTACGCCGGGGAAAAACTCCGGCAAGTCCCGGGACAAAACTCCGATCACCGCGTGCAGCGATTCCGCTGTCAGCATGCGCAGCTCGATTTCCCGGAATCCCGCCCAGATACGTTCGTTTCCGCGTAGCCGGGATTCAGTGTCAGAGTCGAGCGTGGTGCGATGCGTACCCGAGGTGTCCGGGCTCGCTCCCTGGCGCGGCGCCGTCTGGAAACGGCACAATAGCCTGCGAACGAAACCTTGTTCAGTGGGCCGGTTCGGTCTTTTTTCCATCCTGGAGTCCAAGGGCAGCCAGCAACTCGGCGGCCGGCGCATAGCCCGGCAGCACGCGACCGTCATCCATCACAATAGTCGGTGTTCCTTCCACGCCGACTTCGTGACCGAGACGCACATGCTCGTCCACCGGGTTGACGCAGGTCTTCATCTCCAGCTTGCCGCCGCTCTTGGCGATACCGACCGCCTTCACCCGATCCTTGGCACACCACACCGCCACCGAGCGCCGGTAGGTTTCCGTGTCCTTGCCGGCACGCGGGTACAGCAGGTAACGCACCTTCACCCCGGCCTGCGTGAGCTTGGGCACCTCGGTATGCAGGCGCGCGCAGTACGGACAGTCCACATCCGTGAATACGGTGAGCGTGCGCCTGGGTTTTGCCGGCCCCAGCACGATCATGTTGGCCTCGCCCAGGGCATCGATTGACTTCAGCACCAAACCGCCACGACGCACTGCCGTCAGATTGCGGCGCCCATCAAGATCGATGAGGTCGCCCGTCAGCATGTATTGACCATCCGCGGACACATACGCCACGCGCGTGCCGAACACCATTTCGTACAAGCCCGGAATCGCTGCTGGCTTAAGATCGGTGATGACAATCTCAGACAGGCGTTTTTGTAAAAGCTGTCGGAGTTTCTCGGTGTCGTCGGCCTGGACGGAAAAACTCAGAAGCAGGACGCACAGGGCGCCCGGTATGGTGCGGAGCAAATTGTTCACAGGCTGATATCCCGAAGGCTGGTGGATCGAATGCCAACACGGCGTCGGACGGCATGATACCGTCACGCCATCACCATGGCGAGCATGCTGCAACGGTTTCAGACGCCCGGGCTATCTGCTCCGATTCCAGTACCACTTGGGCCATGGATACCGCGCTGGCCGGATTGAGCGCAATTGAACTGCTGCCGTGGCGCGTTTTACCCCTC